>JBJFFZ010000110.1:0-36149 GCA_051892195.1 Anaerovoracaceae bacterium | reverse complement strand
TCCATCTCGTTCAGAACAAGCATATCCTGGGTTTTCACGGAGGCGTCCCGCACCATAGCCTGATACTCCTCCCTGGTGCAGCGATAGTCGCCCTCGCCATTGCGGCGATACGTGCAGAGTGGATTGCCGTCCACATACACCGGTTTATAGGAACGTTCTGCGCGAGGAACATTGATGACTACGATATGATCGCCATCGACCTCCTGAACGAATACATCCTTAGAGGACAGCACGTTCACGCTGGTCTTGTTGGGATTGTTGACAATATCCCAGAACTCTTTGATAAGTCTGTCAGGGTCCGGCAGATCTGCTGTGTGCAGAGATTTATCTGCCCATTCTTCCACGCCCAGCAGAATAATACCGCCATGGGTATTGGCGAAGGCAGAGTAGGTTTCCCAAATGCTCTTGGGCAGACCGCCGAGGGCTTTCTTCGCCTCAATGCGGTTGTTCTCCCGGTACTGCTCGATTTTAGAAAAGTCAATCATGTTCTTCCTCCTTTACGAGCTTGACGATATCGCAGAACTATTTCTGTTATTTTTAATAAAGCGCTTCCTTTTCTTTCTTGTCATTATAATCATTCTTGTCTTTCTTATCAATTTATAATCACATGATTAAAGAGTCTCATTATTTAAATATAAAAACCAGTGATGCGCAGCGGCGCGGAGCCCGCGGACGCAAAAAGACACCGGTTCGGAGGAGCCGATGTCTTTTCGCAAGATAGTATGGTTTTTTTCTGTTATGCATTTTTGGTTTTGTTTTCCAGGGCTGCCTTCAGCAGTTCGCGGAAAAGGGGATGGGCGTGGTTTGGCCGGCTCTTGAATTCCGGATGGTACTGGACGCCTACGAAGAACTTCTTGTCCGGCAGTTCTACTGCCTCCACCAGGCGCTGATCCGGGGAAAGGCCGGAGAACACCATTCCTGCATTGATGAACTTTTCTCTGTAGGAATTGTTGAACTCATATCTGTGTCTGTGGCGCTCGTCAATGTTCAGCTTTCCGTATGCCTTTTCCAGCTCTGTGCCCGGGGTGATGACGCATGGATACGCCCCGAGACGCATGGTGCCGCCCATCTGGATATCCCCTCTCTGGTCCGGCATCCAGTGGATCACCGGTGAATCTCCCTCAGGAACAAATTCGCTGGAATTTGCATTCTTCAGCCCGATGACATTTCTGGCAAATTCCACAACGGCCATCTGCATGCCCAGGCAGATGCCCAGGAACGGAACATCATTTTCCCTTGCGTACTTTATGGCCAGGATCTTTCCTTCGATGCCCCGGTTTCCGAATCCGCCCGGCACGAGAATTCCGTCGCAGACGCTGAGCACCTTTTCGTAGTTCTCAGGGGTCAGTGTCTCGGAGTCGATCCATTCGATGTTTACATTGGTGTTGTTTTCCCAGGCTCCGTGGCGCAGAGCCTCTGCAACAGACAGGTATGCATCGTGGAGCTGAACGTACTTTCCTACCAGACCGATGGTGACTTCCCCGGTGCTGTTTCTGATCCGTTCGGTCATGGCCTCCCACTCGGCCATATCTCCCGGCCGGTCCTCCAGGCCCAGCTCTCTGCAGACGATGGAGGAGAAATTGCTTTCCTCCAGCATCTGAGGCGCCTCATACAGGATTGGCACGGTGATGTTATTGATAACGCAGTCTTCCTTTACATTGCAGAACAGAGAGATCTTCTGGCGGATGCTGTCTGTTACCGGCACATCGCACCGGCACACGATAATGTCCGGCATAATGCCCATGGAGCGCAGCTCCTTCACCGAATGCTGGGTCGGCTTTGACTTGTACTCTCCGGAGCCTACCAGATATGGAACGAAGGTTACGTGAATAAACAGGGCATTTTCTCTGCCGATCTCTAAAGAAAGCTGGCGGATGGCCTCAAGAAACGGCTGGCTTTCAATATCTCCTGTTGTGCCGCCGATTTCCGTGATAACGATATCCGCATCGGCCTTTTTTCCTACGGAATGGACAAAATTCTTGATCTCGTTTGTAATGTGAGGAATTACCTGAATGGTCTCCCCGAGATAATCTCCGTGGCGTTCCTTTGTGAGAACATTCCAGTAAACCTTTCCTGTGGTAAGATTGGAAAACTTGTTGAGGTTTTCGTCAATAAACCGTTCGTAATGTCCCAGATCCAGGTCTGTTTCAGCGCCGTCCTCTGTAACAAACACTTCTCCGTGCTGGTACGGGCTCATGGTTCCCGGGTCCACATTGATATACGGATCCAGCTTCTGAGAGATCACCTTATATCCCTTTGCCTTCAGCAGACGTCCCAGGGAAGCCGCAGTAATCCCTTTTCCAAGACCGGATACAACGCCTCCGGTCACAAAAATATATTTCACATTTTTCATAATTCTCCGCCAATCCTTTCTTCCCTATACTTCAATCGTACCCTCAAAAATCGTGCAGGCATCGCCGGTCATGGTCACTGTATTTCCGGCATACCGCACCTTGAGCTCTCCGCCCATGAGCTTTACGGTAATTTCGCTTTCCTTCGGACAGTAACCGTTTTCTACAGCGGCAACCACTGCAGCGCAGGCGCCTGTTCCGCAGGACCAGGTCTCTCCATTTCCCCGCTCCCAGACCCGCATCTTGATCTTTGTAGGGCTGATGACCTTTACAAACTCTGTGTTGACTCTTTCCGGGAACAGCTTGTCGTGTTCAAACTCCGGTCCCACCTTTTCCAGATCAAGGCGCTCTACATTATCGGTAAATACAACGCAGTGCGGATTGCCTACATTGACGCAGGTAATATTGTATTCCTTTCCTCCGATCTTAACCGGCTTACCCACAATCTTATCCCCTGCAAGATTCACAGGAATGGCCGTCGGCGCAAGCTTAACCTCGCCCATCTCTACGGTTGCAGCCGTAACCTCGCCGTACTGCTTGATCAGTCTCACAGAACGGATCAGTCCTTCTGCCTCGATGGTCACAATATCTCTCGGCGCAATTCCGGAATCGTGGAGATACTTGGCGATGCAGCGCAGCGCATTTCCTGAGATTCCTCCATTTGTGCCGTCCTGATTGATGAGCTCCATAGCCGCGTCTGCGATCTTTGACCTTGAAATCAGGCAGATTCCGTCGCCGCCGATGCCCAGGTGGCGGTCAGACAGCATGACAGCAAGCCCCTCCGGATTGTCGATGTGCTGGTCGAAGCAGTTGAAGTAGATGTAGTCGTTCTTTGTTCCGCTCATCTTCAGGAAATTCAGCTTCTGTCTCTGCTGACGCATTTCATTGATATTGACAAGTTCTGTGCATTCCTTTGTGAATCTGGAGCGGAGGCTGTTGATAAGGGCATCTGCCGTGTCCATGGAAGTGAGGCACGGAATGGCTCTTTCCACGGCCTTTCTTCTGAGCTTTACGGAATCCTTGGTCGGAATTCTTCCTCTGGAGGAAGTGGAAATAATATAGTCCACCTTTCCGCTTTCCAGCAGCGTCAGGCAGTTTTCCTCGGATTCGTTGATCTTTGCAACCCGTTCCACAGGAAGGCCTTCGGCCTCAATAATATCTGCAGTTCCGTGGGTTGCATAAAGCCGGAATCCCATGTCCGCAAATCCTCTTGCAATATCAGGAATCTCCGCCTTGTCACGGTCCCGGACCGTGATCAGAACGCCGCCGTCCTTTTTCATTTCATAGCCGGCGGCTACGAGACCCTTGTAAAGGGCTTCTTCCAGGGTTCCTGCAATTCCAAGAACCTCCCCGGTGGACTTCATTTCCGGTCCCAGATGCGTATCCACATTAATTAACTTTTCAAATGAAAAGACAGGAACCTTTACTGCGTAGTACGCAGATTTTCTGTAAAGTCCTGTTCCGTAACCCATATCGGCCAGTTTTTCGCCCAGCATGGCTCTGGTTGCAAGGTCTACCATAGGAACGCCTGTGACCTTGGAAATGTACGGAATGGTTCTTGAGGAACGCGGATTTACCTCGATCACATATAAGTCATTATCGTAAATGAGGTACTGAATATTTACGAGACCCAGGGTATTCATGGATACTGCCAGTCTTCTGGACTGGTCGATGATCTTGCTGATAATATCATCGGTAATATTCCACGCAGGATAAACGGCGATGGAGTCGCCGGAATGGATGCCGGTGCGTTCGATGTGCTCCATAATGCCCGGGATCAGAATGTCTGTGCCGTCGCAGATGGCGTCGATTTCCAGCTCGATTCCCATAAGGTACTTGTCGATGAGGATCGGGTTTTCGATTTCCTGACGGAGAATGATCTCCATGTATTCGTTGATGTCGTTGTCGTCCCATGCAATGATCATGTTCTGGCCTCCCAGAACATAGGAAGGACGCATGAGCACCGGATAGCCGATGGTCTTTGCGGCATGAAGGGCTTCCTCGGTGGTCATGACCGTAAGGCCTGCAGCCCGCTTGACTCCTTCTCTTTCCAGAAGCTCATCGAACCGCTCTCTGTCCTCTGCCATGTCGATGCTGTCGGCCGGGGTGCCGAGAATGCGGATGCCCTGTTCGTCCAGGTGCTTTGTGAGCTTGATGGCGGTCTGCCCTCCAAAGGCTACAACCACTGCATCCGGCTTCTCCGTGGCAATAATATTCATAACGTCCTCGTTGGTCAGAGGCTCAAAGTACAGGCGGTCTGCCGTATCGAAGTCGGTGGATACGGTTTCCGGATTGTTGTTTACGATTACAACCTCATAGCCTGCTTTCTTCAAGGACCATACGCACTGAACGGATGCGTAGTCGAACTCGATGCCCTGGCCGATGCGGATGGGACCGGAGCCGAATACGATGACGGTTCCCTTGCAGTGGTCTTCTTTCTTCTGCTTTTCCAGGAAGGCAGTTGCTTCGTTGACGTCATCATAGGTTGAGTAGAAATACGGTGTTTCTGCGTCAAATTCTGCAGCGCAGGTATCAACCATCTTGAAGACGGCATGGCGCTTGTTCCGGATCTTCTGGCCGGAAATTTCCTCGATGACAGAGTCCAGATACGCATGCTTCTTCGCCTCCAGATAAAGCTCGTCGGTAAGGGTCTCGCTGGCGAGACGGTTTTCCACGGCAATCAGCTTCAGGATCTTATGCAGGAACCATTCGTCGATCATGGTGATGGCGTGGATTTCATCCACCGTGGCAAGGCCCCGCTTCAGCGCCTGGTAGATGACAAACAGCCGCTCGTCATCGCACTGGTGCAGCCGGGCCCGGATGGTGTCGTCGTCCAGTCCTCTGAGGACCTCGTCATCCAGAGTGTTGTGCTTGATTTCGGCTCCCCGGACTGCCTTCATAAGAGCCTCTTCAAAGGTCTGGCCGATGGCCATGACTTCGCCGGTGGCCTTCATCTGTGTGCCCAGATCTCTCTTTGCATATACAAATTTATCAAACGGCCACTTCGGGAACTTGACGACTACATAGTCCAGCGCCGGCTCAAAGCAGGCGTAGGTGTTTCCTGTGACAGCATTGCGGATTTCGTCCAGCGTATATCCGATGGCGATCTTTGCCGCAACCTTTGCGATCGGGTAACCGGTGGCCTTGGATGCCAGGGCAGAGGAACGGGATACTCTCGGATTTACTTCGATTACGGCGTACTCAAAGCTTTCCGGATGGAGTGCAAACTGGCAGTTGCAGCCTCCCTCCACCTTCAGCTCGGAGATAATATCCAGTGCCGCCTTTCGGAGCATCTGGTATTCCTTGTCGGAAAGAGTTACTGCAGGGGCGATAACGATACTGTCGCCTGTATGTACGCCTACCGGGTCAAAGTTTTCCATGGAGCAGACCGTGATCACGTTGCCCTTGCTGTCCCGCATCACTTCAAACTCGATTTCCTTCCAGCCTGCGATGCACTTTTCTACCAGAACCTGGGTGATAGGAGAAAGGCGGAGGCCGTTTTCCGTAATATCTCTCAGCTCTTCTTCATTATTTACAATACCGCCGCCGGTTCCCCCCAGCGTAAAGGCAGGACGGATGATGACCGGATAACCGATCTCCTCTGCAAAATCGGCAGCGGACTGAATATCGTTTACAACCCTGGACGGAATCACCGGCTGCCCGATGGCTTCCATGGTGTCCTTGAACATCTGGCGGTCTTCCGCCTTGTCGATGGTCACCGGATCTGCTCCTAAGAGAATGACGTTGTTTTCTTCCAGGAAGCCTTCCTTTGCCAGCTGCATGGAGAGCGTCAGACCCGTCTGACCCCCCAGAGTGGAAAGAAGTCCGTCCGGCTTTTCCTTAAGAATGATCCGCTTTACCACTTCCAGGGAAAGAGGCTCGATGTAGATGCTGTCCGCCATCTTGTTGTCCGTCATGATGGTGGCCGGATTGGAGTTGACAAGAACTACCTCCAGCCCTTCTTCTTTTAATGCACGGCAGGCCTGGGTGCCTGCGTAGTCGAATTCCGCAGCCTGTCCGATGACAATCGGGCCGGAACCGATGACCATTACCTTCTTCAGCTTCTTATTTAATGGCATTTACTCCAACCTCCTTCATAAGCGCAACAAATTCATCAAACAGGAATCCGGAATCCAGAGGACCCGCAGATGCCTCCGGATGGAACTGAACGGAGAAAACAGGGTGGTCCTTGTATGAAACCCCCTCGCAGGTTCCGTCATTTGCATTGACATAGCTGACCTGAGCAAAATCAGGCAGACTCTCGCCTACCACGCAGTAGCCGTGGTTCTGGCTGGTGATGAACACTCTGCCGTCTGCCAGGCGCTTTGCAGGCTGGTTGGCGCCTCTGTGCCCGTACTTCATCTTTTCGGTGCGGCCCCCGGAAGCAAGAGCCAAAAGCTGGTGCCCCAGGCAGATTCCGAACACAGGAATCCCGCTTTCTCTGAGAATGCGTATCTCCTTGATAACCTCGGTGTTTTCGGCGGGGTCCCCCGGGCCGTTGGAAAGCATAATACCGTCCGGCTTCATGGCCATAATCTCAGAGGCCTTTGTGCTGTAAGGAACCACGGTCACGTCACAGCCCCGCTTCTGCAGCTCTCTGCAGATGTTGTATTTTGCCCCCAGATCCATGAGGACCACCTTCAGCGGCGCCCCTGCGCCGGATGCCTCACCCGTGGACGGGTGCTCACTGCGCTCTTTGCAGGAGGTATTTGCTACAGCTTCGGAAATGATGTACTGCTTCAGATTCCAGATATCAGAAGACAGCTCCTCCGGAAGCTCGCTGAGGATGATGCCGTTCATAACCCCGTTTTCCCGGACGATCTTTGTAAGGGCTCTGGTGTCGATTCCGTACAGTCCCGGCACGTTTTGTTCCTTTAAAAAAGTGTCAAGATCCCCCTCAGTTCTGAAATTGGAAGGCTCCTGACACCAGTCTCTTACGATATATCCTTTTACAAACGACTTTTTACTTTCAAAATCAGATGGAATCACCCCGTAATTTCCGATAAGGGGAAATGTCTGGCAGACAATCTGACCATAATAACTCGGGTCCGTAAGGGTCTCAAGATAACCGGTCATTGCAGTCGTGAAAACTACCTCGCCGGTCACATCCCCCTGGGCTCCGAACGCCTTGCCCTTGAATACCGTTCCGTTTTCAAGGAGCAGATACCGTGTTTCTTTCATAATATCCTCCATTCTACGCAATACTATCTTAAAATGTAATCATTTTACAAATTGCTGCATTCCGGACATGCTACCGGTTGTAGTATGTCTTCAGAATATTCTGTGCGATGTTTCTCCTGCTCTGCCGGAGATCCATTGCCTGTTTTTCTATGTAGCGGTGGGCCTGGGCTTCCGTCATCCGCAGATTGCTCATGAGCATGGCCTTTGCCCTGTTGACGAGCTTCATTTCATCCAGCTTATCCTGCAGCTGGCTGTTTCTGCTCCGCAGGCTTTTCACCAGCGCCCCTGTGGAAAGAAGCGCATGGACCGTGCTTGCGAAGACCTTTTTGTCCACCGGCCTGCTGACCACAGCGATGCCCTGCACCGACAGACTCTGTCCGGCGCGGTCTGCAGTTTCCTGCCCGGTGACCAGCATCACAGGAACAGAATACCGCTCCAGAATACCGGCGGCCACCTCCGCACCCTGTTCATTTTTCAGAGGGGTGTTGATGATCACCAGATCGATCTCCGGAGCCTGCTCCAGATGAAGCCGTATGCCGTCTGCGTTTTCGGCGGTGGAAATCTCCGCATTTACAAAGCTTCGCAGAAGTGAGGCGAGAACATCGGTGTTTTTTTCAGAAGAAGTGCACACCAGTATATGGTTCATCTCAAGTGCCCCCCTTTCCCTCTTTTACAGCCTTGAAAAGCGTATTTTCCATACATGTTTTTCCATACGCATTTTTTATTGTATAACATTATACAGTAAAGTTCTCCCTTTTCAAGCCATTTCACGGGGATTCCGCAAAAAAACAATTTGCCCTCCGGGCCCTGGGCCCTGCACAGACATTTTCTCAGCTTTCCTGACACTGCAGCACATCTGCAATGGATTTTTCTTTAAAGAAGGTATTTGCATTAAAGAGAAATAAAACCCGGTCGATGCCCTTTTCCTTCATAAGCGCATCTACATCTCCATTATAGTACCGGGGATCAATCATGGTGATGCCGCTGTAATACGGAATAAGAAACGGCACAAAGGAATTTGCATAGGAATCCTTGATCACCAGGAGCTGTTCTCTCCGGCTGCTCGTCGTCCGTATATCGATCTGCGGATAGTTGCCGCCGAAAAAGACCGTATATTTGTCATTTTTCTCAAGGTTTTCCGGCCTGTAGACAGAAGAAGCCTTTTCCCCCTCCTCTGTATACGCAACCACATACGACACATCGGAAAACGGTATAAATGTTTCGATGGTATCCGGCACCTCAGCAGGAAATCCGCTTTTCGATATCATAGACCCGCAGAATTCATTGGTAAGGGAATACCGCTCAAAGCCCATGCCGGACGGATCGATGCCGAGGGCCGCTCCGCAGGCCTGAAACGCAAGATATGCACCCCGGGTGGTCCAGTGATGATCCGTGCGGTAATAAAGCTGTCCGCCCTCCTTTTCTGCCCGAAAGGTTTCTCTCAGGTCCACCGTGGAAATATTTCCGCCGGAGCCGTCAGAAAGCAGGGCCTCATAAAGCTGATCCATATCCGGATTCTGATCGTGAACCGGCGCATAGGCAGGAAGCTTATCCGAAAGAATATTTGCCGCGTTCGGAGCCACAACCACGGTCACAGGCACATCCCCGTGACGCCCGGCAAAGCCCCTGACAGCAGCAGCCGTCTCCTCAATGAACCCCTCCTCCGGCACGGTGGTCTCCTCAAAAAAATACCCGTCATCTCCCTTATAGATCCCGTTTGCTTCGTATTTCCCCAAAGCCAGCTCCATTTCCGACCGGAGCCGGATCCATACATCTCTGCCGGCAAACTGGTCGGCAACATAAGTCTCCGCAGCTTCGGAAAAAGTCCCTTCCGTCAGCGCCGTCCAGCTGATTTTCGGAAACTGTGCCAGAACTCTGTTTTCCTTTTCAGAAAACTCCTTATCCGGAATAATAATATTTAATACGGAAAGAATCACAATCATGCAGGCTGCGGCCGCTCCTGCGGCCCCCAGAGCTGAAATGTTCCGTTTCTTTTTCGTAATCCTTTTTTGCTCTTTCATTTTTCAATCCGCCCAGTTCTATGTAACGATTCTTCTGCTTTCTTCCTTAAAACCGGAAGTACAGGAACGGGTTATACGTCTCGTTTACCAGATATGCGATACATGCAATAAACAGGAGAATATACACCACGCCCATGACCCGCTGCACGGCACTGCCATACGTTTCTTCCATCCGGTTTATAAAATTCTTTGCTGCAGGCGTACATGCGCAGCACATGATTCCCGCAAGGATGAGATTGGATGTCAGATAATACATGGACACCGTATCCGTAAGAGGATGTGAAGAAAAACCAAACATCACGCCGAGTACGTGTACACACTGCACCATGCTTTCACTTGAAAAGATCACCCATCCGATCATCACCACAAGCATGGTGTACCCATGCATTACAATGCCCGGAACGTGCTTCCTCTCACAAAAATCCAGGAAGAAATATTTTTCAAATAATAAGATCAGTCCGTAATAAAGTCCCCAGATTACAAAATTCCACGCCGCACCATGCCAGAGGCCTGTCAGCATCCACACAACCATGATGTTTCTTATATGTCTTTTTGTATCCGTATAGCTTCCGCCCAGCGGAAAATACACATAATCCCGGAACCAGCCGGAAAGGGAAATATGCCATCTCCGCCAGAATTCGCTGGCATTCTTCGCTGTGTAGGGATAATTGAAGTTGGGTTTGAAATCAAATCCAAGCATCTTTCCCAGACCGATTGCCATATCGGAATATCCGCTGAAATCAAAATAGATCTGAAATGTATAGGAAATGCAGATGAGCCATCCTCCCAGGACAGCCATGCTGCCCGTATCCATGGAGGAAAGGGAATCGAAAACCGCCCCCATACTGTTGGCAAGCAGAACCTTCTTTGCAAGCCCCACAATAAAAATGATCATGCCCTGTCCGAAGCGTTCCGGATTGATCTGCCTGCTGTTCAGCTGTTTTTCAACATCCGCATACTGCACAATGGGACCTGCGATCAGCTGAGGAAACATGGTTACATACGCTCCCAGAGTCACAGGATTTTTCTGTGCACGGATTTTTCCTTTGTAGATATCTATGATATAGGAAAGAACCTGGAAGGTATAAAAGGAGATCCCGATGGGCAGCCCCAGATCTCTGCATGGAATATGGGTATGAAAAACTGCATTGATATTGGTAACAAAGAACACATAATACTTGAAAAACCCCAAAAGACCAAGATTCACTGCAAGTGCGGCAAGCAGTGAAAGCTTTGCCCGCACTCTGCGCCCACTGTCCAGGCTCAGCTGAATATCAAGCCCCATCACATAATTGAACAGGATATTCAGCATCATAAGAAGGACATAGACCGGTTCTCCCCAGGCGTAAAACACCAGGCTGCATAAGAGCAGTACGCCGTTTTTCCATGAGAAAGGCACACAGTAATAGATGAGCAGAGTCACCGGCAAAAACACAAAGATAAAAAACAAACTGCTGAAAACCATTAAAAATCCCTCCGGTGCCTGTTACTCTGCGTCCTTCAGCGCACCTGCAAATTTCTCATAATACCGGTCAGCATCCTCCGATGCTGCGTAAAATACATAATTTCCTTTAACGGATACCACTGCTTCCTGCAGAATTCCGTACTGCAGGGGCGCATACCCTTCAAATGCGGATTTCTGCGCAGAGATCCTGCTGTTTATGGCTTCTTCAAGCTGCGTTCGGAGCGCGGGCGCTCCGGTTCTTGCAATGATTACTTCGGTGACATCCATGTTGGATACTGGTTTATAGTAAATCACGCCGTCAAAGCTTTCCGGGTCCATGCCGAATTCTCTTCGAAAGTCCAGAGCCGAGCCACGTTCCGCCCCCTGGGGCATTTTTCCTTCGAACACGGCCTGCTCAACCTCAGAGGGCATGATTTCATAAACCCTGTCCGCGGAACTGTAAACGCTCCATATAAAAACTGCGATCAGGAGGATGATTCCCAGCTCCGCAGCAGAAAGAAGAAGCAGCTTCATTCGATTTCCGTCCATTTCAGCCCTCCTCACCCGGGTTTTCCCCATCCACAAGCCCCGCCTCGGATGCCACATAGCTCAGCCAGATCCGATGATAGGCATAAACCGTGTGCTTATGGTCAGGCTCGTAATACTCATCGGTCAGAAGGCCGGTGGTGTCGATGAACGTATAGCCTTCCTGGCTGCAGAATTCCTTCAGGGCCTCGTTGTACGCCGGAATATGCGCCAGATACGGCTCTTTTTCCACCGCCTGGGGCTGGGGCTCAAAGATGGAGCAGATAAAAATCCTGGCGTCCGGTACCCGCGCCTTCAGCTCCGCAATAAAGCTCCGGTAGGCTTCAATGAACTTCTGCGCATCGCTGCCGAAGATTTCCACGTCGTTCATTCCGTAATTCAGAAAAATCTCCGAAGGCTTCTGTGCCGCGGCTTTTTCGATTTCCTTCCGGCCCGTTATGAGACTGCGGCCCTTTACAGCAGCCACCTTTGCGCTGTCCAAAAGCCCGTATGCGCTGAGTCCCTCTGCATGGGAATCTCCCATAAAAACAGCATCCTCAAAAATCACTTTGAAATTTCCCGCCTTCAGCTGCTCCGCCCGCTCCGCTTTTTCCATCCGCTTCAGGGTTTCTTCCGTTTCCTCGACGCTTCGCTGCGACAGGAGCTGAATCTTTTCCACGCCCTCCGAAACATCCCCCCGGGGCGGGAGAGAATCCGCCGATGCCGGCTCCGGCGCAAGGGCATGCTTTGTAAAAAGAGCGACGGCAAAATACAAGATCACCGCCGCTATAAGAATCCGGCGTTTTCTTCTGTCTTTTCCTTTATCTGTCTGTTCCATACTTCCACACAATGCGATACTTGTTTCCACACATTCATTACCAGAAAGATCCTTTTTTCTCCGTCCCGCAAGGATCCGCGCGGCTCATTTGCGTTGATAATCATAGCACGTTTTCAACCATTGAATATATTAAAATTATATTAAGGCAGACGGCTTTTTTCCACAGCAACCTTCCCTGTGGATATCTTTTTCTCTCATTTTTCCACGATTCGACAGATTTCAACAACTTTTTGTGGATAAACATATGTTTTTCCCCAGAATTCTGTGGATAAGTGGATAATTTCTGTGGACAACTCCGTTTTTTTATGTGGAAAAGTATGCTCAAAAATGTGGAAAAAAACTGTTTTGCCTGTGGATATGTTGACAAATTATGTGGAAAACTCCTGCCGAAAAAGGTTATAATCTATTGAAACCACGCTATTTTTTCCAAATGCACAAGGAGGACTGACAAAAATGGCACTAAAAATGATTACTTCTAACAATTACGAAGAAAACGTAATTCTGGCAGTAGAACCTGTGATTATAAATCTGTGGGCAAACTGGTGCTCTTCCATGAGCGACACTGTGGGAAACCGGCTTGCGGAACTTGCGGAAGAATACGACGGATACATCAAGGCGGTTCAGATGAATCTGGAACAGCAGCCGGAGCTTACAGAAATGTTCGAGGTGGACCGGCTTCCTCTCATGCTCATGATGACGGGAGGCGTCATCTGCAAAAAAGTCTACGGAATCCCTACGAAAGAAGAGATGATCGAGGAGTTTGAGCTTGAGACCATAAAGAAATTCCGGGACAAGGGCATCACCTATCACCCGAAGCGAAACTACGTGCCAAATTACATAAGGGACGAAAGATGGTAGAGGAAAAACTCCCGGGCCTTTCGGAGGCCATCGGCCGGATTCTCGATGCAGATCCGCAGAAGCTTGTGATCAGCAGCATCCGCAGCAGGGCGGGCAGCCCCGCAGACCTGAATGAGGCCCGGCAGGAGGAGATCTCCGCAGGCTCTGACCGCCAGGCCCGTCATTTTGAAAAGGTCACGGTAACCCCCCGCATGATCCGGGGTACCCGCATGTACCAGGCAGAGCAGTTTACCAGAACCCAGGTCTTTCATAAAAACATGAAAGCCTCTGAGCTGTCCGGCTATCTGGAAGAGCTTCTGACCTTCCGTTTCCGGCAGCTGGACGCCTTCTGCCCGGCCTGCGATTTTACCCTTCGCATCAGCAAAAAAGGAAAGGTCATGACAGGAGAGCACAGGAAGGCAGGCGCACAGGCGCCTGTATCCCATCCTGACGCCGGCTCTGCCGGCACCGGGGCTGCGGCCCCAAAAACCGTTCCGGGACCGCAGCTTCGAAAGCAGCAGCCCCAGACCCCGTCCCACAACCGCAGAAAAAAACGGCTCATTGAAGAAGGTACCCTGGTTCCGCCCCTTGTGGACATGGGAATCTTTACCGAGGACGGCCGTGTGGTCCGCAGCATGGGAGACAAGTTCCGGCAGATCAACCGTTTTCTTGAAATCGTGGACGATGCCATAGACGCCTGCGGCTTTGAAACACTTACCATTGTGGACTTCGGCTGCGGAAAGGCGTACCTGACCTTTATCCTTTACTACTACCTGACCTATGTAAAGAAAATCCGGGCCACCATGATCGGCCTGGATCTGAAGGCCGAGGTCATTGCGGACTGCAGCCGGGCTGCAGAAAAATACGGGTACGAGAACCTTCATTTTGAGGTGGGAGATATCAGCAAATACCAGGCACAGGGACCCATCGATATGGTCATCACCCTGCACGCCTGCGATACTGCCACGGACTACGCACTGTACAATGCTGTCAGCTGGGGAAGCCGTGTGATTCTTTCGGTTCCATGCTGCCAGCACGAGCTCAACGCTCAGATACAAAGCGACGATCTCTCCATCCTTACAAAATACGGAATCATCCGGGAGCGCTTCGCTGCTTTGGCCACCGACGCGGTCCGGGCTTCCCTTTTAGAGTACAAAGGGTACAAGACCCAGGTTCTGGAGTTTGTGGATCTCTCCCATACTCCCAAGAACCTTCTGATCCGGGCCATCCGGACCAACGTTTCAAAAAAGAAGGAGCAGCATTCTTTGGAGGAAGCCGAATCCCTGATCCGGGAATTTCACGCGGACCCTACCCTTTACCGGCTTCTGACAGAACCGGGGGAATAATAACGGCGCAGTTTCGCCGTGCCGCGGAAGGGGACCTTCCGTATAGGAATAACATGAACTGGAGAGCATAGATTTTATGACAGATATTTTTATTATCGGCAGCGGCCCTGCGGGGATTTCTGCAGCCGTTTACGCTGTACGGGCGGGACTGTCGGTTGCCGTTACAGGCAAGGACATGGGCGCCCTTGCAAAAACAGATAAGATCGAAAATTATTACGGATTTCCGGAGCCTGTCAGCGGACCGGAGCTTCACCGGCGGGGAATTGACCAGGCAAAGCGCCTGGGTGTGGAAATTCTCTCCCACGAGGTTTTCGGGATCGAATACCGTTATGCCGACAGCTCCGCTGACCCGGATTCGGACGATGCATCAAATCACTTTATTCTCAGCACCTCCGGGGGAACCCGAAAGGCAAAAGCGGTGATCCTTGCCGCAGGCACAAGCCGCAAGGCGCCGCCTGTTCCGGGGCTAAAGGAATTTGAAGGAAAGGGCGTCAGCTACTGCGCCGTATGCGATGCTTTCTTCTACCGGGATCTGAAGGTGGCGGTCATGGGCAACGGCGAGTACGCAGTCAGTGAAGCAAAACACCTGCTGCCTACTTCTTCTGAGGTGACCATCCTCACCAACGGGCGGGACATGGAAGCAGAGATACCTGACGGAATCCATGTCCGGACGGAAAAGATCGTCGCCGTCACGGGAGAAGCGGTCACCACCGGCGTGGAATTTGAAGACGGCAGCCGGCTGGACGCAGACGGAATCTTTGTTGCAGAAGGAACCGCCTCCGCCACGGATCTTGCAAGAAAGCTGGGGGTTGTGGGAGGAGACGGAAAGCTGGCATTAAACGAAGATCTTTCCACCTTTGTTCCCGGATTCTTCGCTGCAGGGGACTGCGCCGGCGGCATGCTGCAGGTGGCAAAGGCCGTGTATGACGGTGCCCGGGCGGGCACGGCGGCCATCCGGTTTATCCGCAGTCAGAAATAAAACAGTCAAAAAAACCATTCCGGAATTTGCGGTCCCGGAATGGTTTTTATTTTTTTCTATATTCTGTTTCTTATGCCGGATCAGATGCTGAAATTCAGGTTTCTTTCTGCTTCCGGATACACCGCCGCCTGGGCTGTGCCGGAACCGTCTGCTGCCTGCTTTTTTTCTGCGTAGTCATTTACGAGAAATGCCGCTGCTACTTCGGCAATCACCATGATCGCTAAAACGACCAGAAGAATTATAAATTTTTTCTTTTTGTCTTTGTCCATCTGTTTTTCGGCGGCCCGGCCGCCGGTCCTTTCTATACTTGTTTTCCGGCAAGGATTTCCTTGTAATCCGCCAGATTTTTTGCCAGCAGAGCTGGCGTATCCAGGCCGTAAGGACATTTTTCCCTGCACTGGCCGCAGTGGATGCAGTTTTCGATATTCATCATTTTTTCCTGCATTTCCGGGGTCAGCTGCCCTGCCTGAGGCGCCCGCCGGATCATCAGGGACATCCGGGCGCAGTTGTTGATTTCGATATTCACGGGACACGGCATACAGTAGCCGCAGCCTCTGCAGAATTCTCCGATCAGCTCGGTGCGGTCGTGTTCGATTACAGCGCGGATTTCTTTTGTCATACCTGGCGGATTTTTGATGTAGGACAGAAATTCCTCCAGTTCGGATTCCCGCTGTACGCCCCAGATCGGAAGCACGTGATCGTACTGGGGCTGGTTCAGAAAAGCGAAGGCGGCTGCGGAGTTTGTGATGAGCCCGCCGGACATGCCTTTCATGGCGATAAAGCCCATATCGGCCTCTTTGCATCTGCGGACGATTTCTTCATCCTCCGGGGATGCCAGATAGTTGAACGGGAACTGCAGTGTTTCATAAAGGCCGGATGCGATGGCCTCCAGGGCCACTGCCTGCCTGTGGTTTGTGATTCCGATATGGCGGATCTTTCCCTGTTCCTTTGCCTGCAGCATGGCCTCGTAAAGGCCGCTGCCGTCTCCCGGCTTCGGGCAGAAGGACGGGTTGTGGAACTGGTACAGGTCTACATAATCCGTATTCAGCTCTCTGAGGGATGTCTCAAGCTGCTGCCAGAATTCTTCCACATTTTTGCACATGGTCTTTGTTGCGATAAATACCTTGTCCCGCATATGGGAAAAAGCAAGTCCCACCTTGTGCTCACTGTCTGTATAAAAACGGGCAGTGTCAAAGAAAGTGACACCGTGATCGTATGCTTTTTTCAGCAGGCGGACAGCGTCCGCGTCGGAAATCCGCTGAATCGGCAGGGCGCCGAATCCTGTCTTATCGGTAATGATTTCTGTTTTTCCAAGTCGGATATTGCTCATGTTCTTTCCTCATATCTCACAGAAAAGGGCTGCCTGCGAACAAATCTGTTTCTGTCCGTATGCAGCCCTGCCGCATATATATTTTATCTGCTTCCGAGACCGAAGTTTTTCTTCACTCTCTTCATGGTTTCCTGCGCAATGGCATCTGCCCGTTCTGCACCGTCCTTCAGAATGCTCTGAAGCTCATTGGACTGGCGGATGTCGTTGTACTTTTCCTGGATCGGCGCAATGGCAGCCTGTACCACTTCTACCAGATCCTTCTTGAAATCGCCGTAGCCGCTGCCTGCATAATCCTTTTCCAGACTTTCCACGGTGCGGCCGGTAAAGGCGCTGTAGATGGAAAGCAGGTTGCTGATTCCCGGCTTGTTTTCTATATCGTAACGGATTACTCCTTCAGAGTCTGTTGTGGCCCTCATGATGGACTTCTTGATCTTTGCAGGAGTATCCAGCAGGGTAATTCTGCTGAATTCGTTTTCTGCGCTCTTGCTCATCTTGCTGGTCGGATCGTCCAGGCTCATAACTCTGGCTCCGCTCTTCATGAACCGGCCCTCCGGAATCACAAAGGTGTCCTCGCCGTACTTTCCGTTGACTCTGACTGCCAGGTCTCTGGTAAGCTCGATGTGCTGCTTCTGGTCGTCCCCTACCGGAACCACCTTTGTATCGTAAAGCAGGATATCGGCTGCCATAAGGGCAGGATATGTAAAGAGGCCTGTAGGAACGGAATCGCCGCCCTTGCTCTTCTGCTTGAACTGAGTCATGCGGGACAGTTCTCCTGTGTAGGAGCTGCAGGTAAGGATCCAACCCAGCTCTGCGTGAGCCGGAACATCGGACTGCACGAAAATAATGGATTTTTTCGGATCGATGCCGATGGCGAGGTACAGCGCAGCCATGTCTAAAATGGCGCTGCGAAGGTCCTCTGCCGGCTTTGGAACCGTAATGGCGTGCATGTCTACGATACAGTAGATGCAGTCATTGTCCTCCTGTAACTCTACAAACTGCTTCAGCGCACCCAGGTAGTTTCCGATATGAATTACTCCTGTTGGCTGAATTCCTGAAAATACTCTGCTCACTTTGTGTATTCCTCCTTGAATTTTGCTTTTATCTTTCTCTCAATACGAGAAACCGTCATCTGAGAAACACCGAGTTCCTCAGCAATCTGCTGCTGTGTCTTTCCTTCAACGAATCTCATACTGCAGAAGCGCTTTTCTTCTGGAGAAAATGACTGCATGGTTCTTTCCAGGAAATCCGCATTTTCAAATGTATCAAAGGCAGAATCCTCTTCCCCGGTGTAACGCTCCAAAAACGCCGCACCGCTGCCGGTGTCGCTGTCCCCTTCCTCCATACCCTGCTGGAGAGAAAAGGCACTGTACGCTCTGCCGGATTCCAACGCCTCAAGCACGGTTTCTTCTGAAACCCCCAGAACCTCCGCCAGCTCCGACACCTTTGGCGTCCTTCCCAGCTTTGTTTCCAGCTCCTGCTGTGCTTTTGGTATCCTTACAGAAAGATCCTTCATTTTCCGTGGAACCTTCATGGCCCAGCCTTTATCTCTGAAATATCGTTTGATTTCTCCCAGAATGGTGGGTGTGGCAAAGGCCGGAAAATCTACCCCTTTGTCGGGATCGTATCTTTCCGCTGCAAGAACAAGGGCCATGGAACCCACCTGATACAGGTCATCATATTCCACGCCCTTATTCAGATATTTTTTTACTAAAATATTTACAATATAGAGATATTTCTCTACTATCCTGTTCCGGATTTCTCTGTCCCCTGTTTCGCGGAACTTCCGGAATAAATCCCTTTCTTCTGCAGAATCTGCCATAATATTCCCCATTTTTCAAAAATTCGCCTGTGCGCCGGCCCGGCCGGCGGTGTCCGGCCGCGGCTGCGGCCGATCTATCCCCATATTAACCGAAATATTTCAGCATTTTTATGAGTCTGCGTTCATTCTGGTTGGAAAAAATATTGACTTCATCCATAAGTGTCCGGAGCATAAAAATACTCGTTGACGGATCAAAGGTATCCGCTATGAGATTTCTGCAGCGGGGGAGGCTCATGCACTCCTTCATCATGCTGAGCTCGTGCTCGTAGTCGTCCGGTATGTCATCGATGGAGATTTCGATTCCGTTTTCGCCCAGCTTGCAGGACACTTCATAGGCGCTGACACCATCGCTGGTGCAGAACACATGGGTGCATACTTCCGACACTGCAACCTTGATATCCTCGATATCCTCTACGTCGAATCCTGCTGTATTTGCAGCAGACGAGATGGCGAGTCTTACAACTCCTACATATTCAGGCTTTCCGGGAACTGAAAACCGGATGAGATCAGCCATTTTTGTCACTTCCTTTCAGTTTGCAGGGTATAAGAATACAGAACTGTAATACCCTGCATCACCGGATTCTAAACGTCAAGCATGGTCTGTTCCTCGCCGGAGGAAGCATCCGGTTCTTTGTCCTGCTGACTGGATTCATCGTTGACTACCTTTGCCATGGCGATGATATTGGTATCCTCTGCCACCTTCATGATTCTTACACCCTGAGTGGCTCTGCCCAGTCTGGAAACGTCGCTGGCCTTGATGCGGATGATAATGCCGTCGGAGTTGATCAGCATCACTTCGTCCTGCTCTGCTACGGTCATGGCGCCGATGAGCTCGCCTGTCTTGTTGAACTTTGCCTTATCGTAGGTCAGCAGTCCCTTGCCGCCACGCTTCTGGGTCTTGTAGTCCGTTACCGGAGTGCGCTTTCCGTAGCCTGCCTGCGTTACTACCAGGAGCTCTTCGTCCTTTTCGGCAAGCTCCATTGCAACGACTTCATCATCGCCTTCCAGTGTGATGGCTCTTACGCCGCCGGCGATTCTTCCCATTGGTCTGACATCCTCTTCACTGAAGCAGATGCTCTTGCCGTGCTTTGTAACAATAATCACGTTGCTGGTGCCGGATGTGTGCTTGATTCCGATGAGCTCGTCTCCATCCTTGAGCTTGATGGCGAGAAGCCCGTTCTTTCTGTTGGTTGAGAACTCGGAAACGCTGGTCTTCTTGATGGTTCCCTTCTTTGTGACGCACATGAGGAATTTGCCTTCTTCTTCCTTTTTCATCGGGATAATGGCTGTAATCCGCTCACGCTGCATGAGATTCAGGAAGTTTACTGCCGGAGTTCCCTTTGCTGTTCTGGCAGCCTCCGGAATCTCGTAGGCTCTGATCCTGTGAACCTTTCCTGTATTTGTAAAGAACAGCAGATAATCGTGGGTGGACGTAATGATCATGTGCTTTACAAAATCATTTTCCCGGGTGGTGAGCCCTGTGATTCCCTTGCCGCCGCGCTTCTGGGTCTTGTATGTATCCATGGCCACGCGCTTGATATATCCAAGGTGCGTCAGTGTGATGGCAACCTGCTGCTCTGCAATGAGGTCTTCCTCGTTGATTTCTCCTTCGTCCGGAATGATTTCGGTTCTTCTGGCATCCCCGAATTTTTCCTTGATCTCAAGAAGCTCATCCCGGATAACGCCCATGAGTACCTTTTCGTCAGACAGGATCTTGTTGTACCATTCGATCTTTTCCATGAGATCCTTGTACTCGTTTTCGATCTTTTCCCGTTCCAGACCCTGCAGCCTTGCAAGCCGCATGTCCAGAATCGCCTGAGCCTGTACCTCGGACAGACCGAAGCGTTCCATCAGGCGGGCTTTTGCATCATTGTAGCTTGAGCGGATGACCTTGATGACTTCGTCAATGTTATCCAGGGCAATGAGATAGCCTTCCAGAATATGTGCCCGCTCCTGGGCTTTTCTGAGATCGTATCTGGTTCTTCTGGTCACTACCTCGTTCTGATGGGCGAGATAGCAGTCCAGGATTTCGTAGAGGTTCAGAATCTTTGGTCTGCCGTCTACAAGGGCCAGCATGATGATGCTGAAATTGTCCTGCAGCTGTGTATGCTTGAACAGGCGGTTTAAAGTGATCTGAGGATTTGCATCCCGCTTCAGCTCAACCACGATCCGCATACCTTCTCTGTCCGATTCATCCCGGACATCGGCAATATGTTCAATTTTTTTATCTTTTACAAGTTCCGCAATTTTTTCGATGAGACGGGCTTTATTCACCTGATACGGGATCTCCGTAAACACGATCTGCATCTTTCCCTTTGAGGTTTCCTCAAATTCGTACCTGGAACGGACGGTTACCCTTCCCTGACCGGTCCGGTATGCTTCTCTTGCGGCATTTTTTCCGATAATGCTTGCGCCCGTCGGAAAATCCGGCGCCTTTATAATATCGATGAGGTCCTCGATATCGCAGTTTTCATCCTCGATCATACGGACAGCAGCATCGATGACATCGCTGAGGTTATGCGGCGGAATGGAAGTAGCCATACCTACAGCAATACCGTTGGAGCCGTTTACTAAAAGGTTCGGATATCTGGACGGCAGAACCACCGGTTCCTTTTCATCCCCGTCAAAGTTCGGCTGAAAATCAACGGTATCCTTGTTGAGATCCCGGAGCATCTGCAGGGCAAACGGAGTCATTCTGGCTTCTGTGTATCGCATGGCGGCTGCCCCGTCTCCGTCTACAGAGCCGAAGTTTCCGTGGCCGTCCACCAGGCAGTAACGGATATTCCATTCCTGAGCCAGTCTTACCATGGCGTCATAAACGGAGCTGTCACCGTGCGGATGATATTTACCTAAAACGTCACCGACGATACGGGCTGATTTTCTGTGAGGCTTGTCCGGTGTTACCCCAAGCTCCATCATATCGTAAAGGATTCTTCTGTGTACGGGCTTCAGACCGTCTCTTACATCCGGAAGAGCTCGTCCCACAATAACGCTCATGGAATAGTCGATATAGGAGGAGCGCATAATATCGTTGATCTCTTCGTGACGGATCTTTGAATCTTCAATGAGATTTTCCATTTTTTCCTCCTTACCTAAATATCAAGGGTTGCGTAAGTTGCATTTTCTTCGATGAACTTTCTTCTCGGAGGAACCTTTTCTCCCATGAGCATGGAGAAGGTTTCGTCAGCCTGAGTGAAGTCCTCCAGCTTTACCTTGATGAGGGTCCGGGTTGTATAATCCATGGTTGTCTCCCACAGCTGGTTGGCATCCATCTCACCAAGACCTTTGTAACGCTGGATATCAAGCTTCTGGCCGGTTCCGATTTTCTGAAGGAGCTCCTTCTGCTCGTCTTCTGTATAGGTGTAATAGATTTCCTTTCCCTTCTCCACCTTGTAAAGAGGCGGCTGGGCGATATATACATAGCCCTTTTCAATCAGCGGCCTCATGTAGCGGTAGAAGAAGGTCAGCATCAGAGTGCAGATATGGGCACCGTCTACATCGGCATCGGTCATGATAATGATCTTGTGATAGCGGAGCTTTGATTCGTCAAAGTCGTCTCCGATTCCGCAGCCGAAGGCTGTGATCATATTTTTTATTTCGTCAGAGCTGAGAATTCTGTCCAGCCTTGCTTTTTCCACGTTGAGAATCTTACCTCTCAGCGGAAGAATGGCCTGCCGCTTCCGGTCCCGGCCGGATTTTGCAGAGCCTCCCGCAGAGTCACCCTCTACGATAAAGATTTCGGAAAGGGCAGGATCCTTTTCACTGCAGTCAGCCAGCTTTCCCGGAAGGGTCATGCCGTCCAGGGCGCTCTTTCTTCTGGTGAGATCTCTTGCCTTTCTGGCAGCCTCTCTGGCCCGGGCAGCCCGGAGTCCTTTTTCAATGATAACCCGCGCCTGCTGAGGGTTCTCCTCAAAAAACGCCGTCATGTTTTCCATGGTGGCACTGTCCACAAATCCGCGGATTTCGCTGTTTCCAAGCTTTGTCTTTGTCTGCCCCTCAAACTGCGGCTCTGTAAGCTTTACGGAAATAATGGCTGTCAGACCTTCCCGGATATCCTCTCCGGAAAGAGCATCATCATTGTCTTTCAGATATTTGTTCTTTCTCGCATAATCGTTATATGCTCTGGTGAGGGCTGTCTTAAATCCCACAAGATGGGTTCCCCCTTCTGTGGTATTGATATTATTTGCATAAGAGAGAATAAACTCGCTGTAGCTGTCTGTATACTGAAGCGCAACCTCGCACTCGAAGTTGTCCCTGTTTACTTCAAAATAAACGATATCCGGATGAATCGGTTCCTTTGTGCGGTTCTGATACTGCACAAATTCCTTGATTCCTCCCTCGTAATGGAATTCCAGCTTCTTTGGGGCTTCTCCTCTTTCATCCGTCAGGGTGATGCGGATCCCCTTGTTGAGAAACGCCATTTCGCGGAGCCGGTGCTCCAGAGTAGAAAAATTATATACAAGAGTATCAAAAATCTCACCATCCGGCTTAAACCACGAAGTGGTGCCTGTATGATCTGAAGTCCCCACTACCTCAAGACTTGTGACTGTCTTTCCTCTTGCATATTTCTGGCGATAGATTTTTCCGTCTCTTCTGACCTCCACCTCCATGGCTTCGGACAGGGCATTTACAACGGATGCGCCTACCCCGTGAAGACCGCCGGATACCTTGTATCCGCCGCCTCCGAACTTACCTCCTGCATGAAGCACCGTATGGATGACTTCCACCGCCGGAATTCCGAGCTTCGGATGCATATCCACCGGCATGCCTCGTCCGTCATCCTCGACTCTGATGGAATTGTCCTTCAGAATCGTAACATCAATACTTTTGCAGTACCCTGCAAGTGCTTCATCCACGCTGTTGTCAACAATTTCATAAACCAGGTGATGAAGACCTGTTTCACTGGTGGAACCGATGTACATACCAGGTCTTTTTCTGACTGGCTCAAGACCTTCCAGTACCTGAATCTGTTCCGCATTATACTCCTGCATTACTTCTGTCTCAGGCAATATGGTCACCCCTCTTCCAAAAAATTATGTTTTATTTTACTCTTTTTACAATTCCTTTTTCAACCTCAAAAATACCGTGATCCGGCAGCTGCTCTTCCAGTTCCGGCGTAATCTCTGTGGTTGTAATAAAGATCTGTATATCTCCGAACGATGTAATAAGCTGACGCTGACGAACCCTGTCCAGCTCGGAAAGAACATCGTCTAAAAGCAGAATCGGTTCTTCTCCGGTTTCCTCAAAAATCAGACGGATTTCTGCAAGCTTCAGTGAAAGAGCAGCGGAACGCTGCTGTCCCTGAGAACCGAAACTTCTTACGTCAACTCCGTTGACACTGATCATGAGATCATCCCGGTGAGGTCCGCGTCCTGTATTTCTATGGAACAGATCTCTGCTTCGGCCCAAAGCCAGGGCTTCCTGAAATGCTTCCTTCTGTTCCCTGAAATCTTTCATAACAGGAATATCCGATTCGTACTGCACATCAAGGATTTCGCTGTTTTCTGTCAGATCACTGTGTATCCGGCAGCTGATTTCTTTCAGCCTTCTGATAAACCGGCTTCTTTCCAGTATGATTGCTGCACCGTACCGGCTGAGCTCTTCATCCCAGATATCGAGCATGGAAGGATCCGGATGCTCTGTTTTCAGAAATGAATTGCGCTGGGTCAGCACCTTTTTATATTTTGAAATATTGCTGAAATACACCGGCTTCAGCTGGCAGAGCTCCCGGTCAATAAACCTTCTTCTCTTTTCCGGTTCTTCCTTGACGATCTTCAGATCATCCGGCGAAAACACTACGATGTAGATATTTTCAAGAAGATCGGAAGCCTTTCTCATGCGGACTCCGTCGATCTTCAGGCTTTTTTTGTTCTTGTAAAGCCCGATTTCCACGGAAATATCCCGGTCCTCCCGGTGTGAGAGGGTTTTTACTCTGGCCGTTTCGCAGCCGAACCGGATCATTTCACTGTCTTTTGAGGTGCGGAAGGATTTTCCAAGAGACATGATGGAAAGTCCTTCGATGAGGTTTGTTTTTCCCTGGGCATTCTGCCCTGCGATAATATTGACTTTCTCGTGAAAACAGATCCTCTGATTTTCATAATTTCTGAAATTATTCAGTTCAATTTCGCTGAAATACATAACATATCATATAACGATTACGCCATAATCCGGACTGGAAGGAGGAGATATGTATAATTTCCTTCATTCACAGGCTCCATGATGCACGGTGTAACATTTTTATTGAATTTCATTACGATATCTGTATCACGAATAACCTTCAGTCCTTCTAAGAGATACTTGGAGTTAAATCCGATCTCAATATCATTTCCTGTCTTTTTAACAGGAATGTTTTCGTTGACATTTCCTGCTTCAGATTTTGAAGAAACCTGAATATTATCGTCGGTGATGTTCAGTTTAATCAGATTGTTTCTGCCTTCCTTGGCAAAAAGAGATGCCCGTTCAATGCTTTCTGTGAGCATGGTTCTGTCCACATGAACCGTGGTGGCAAATTCCTTTGGTAAAAGATCATTGTACTTCAGGAAGGTTCCTTCCATAATCCGCAGGATAATCCTGCTGTCCTCTGTAAGGATTACTGCCTTTTTCTCATCTAAGATCAGCTCCAGGTTTTCATCCTCTTCTTCTGATTCCGGAAGGATCTTGTTGATTTCGTTGAGGATTCTTGCCGCAATGATCAGATCCGTGTTCTGGCTGTTTTCTGTCTGTTCCTTTGCAACAGCCATACGGAAGCCGTCTAAGGCAGCCATATTGATGGAACCTTCTCTCATTTCCATGAGCACGCCTACGATGACACCCTTTGATTCGTCGGTGCTTGCGGCAAAGGATGTCTTGCGGATCATTTCACGGAAGATTTCTCTGTTGATGGAGATCTTCTGTGTTTCATTGACCGTTCCGATCTCAGGAAATTCGTCTGCCATCATGCCGATAATCTTAAACTCGCTGGACGAAGTGCTGATGATCACGTCGGAAAACTGTCCGGAGGAAATGCTGATGATTTCGTTTGGAAGCTTCCGGATGATATCCGTAAAGAGTCTTGCAGGAAGGACGATGGTTCCTTCCTCCGCATCGGAGACAGCAATGGTCTTTTCGATGCTGAGATCCATGTCGGAGGCTGTCATGATCAGCTTTCCGTCTGCCGTAACCTTCAGCAGAATTCCTTTGAGAATCGGCATGGTGCTTCTGGTGGTTACTGCTTTTGAAACAAAATTCAGAGCCTTGTTCAGCTCAGATTGAGATGTTTTGAATTTCATGTTTCTTTCTCCATTTGTAGGTAATGAACAAAAATTCCTTTTTTGCACTGCCCCGGCAGTGAGACTGGCTGTGCAGGGCACAGAGAGCCTTATTTTTATTAATAATAGATAGTAATAGTTATTATAGAGCCTGTGGATATGTTGATAACTTATGTGGATAATGAAATCTGTGGGATTTTTTTCCTTTTTGCCTGTTCATAAACCCGTTTTTTCTGTTGATAACCTGTGGATAAGTTGTGGAAAACTTTATTTATCCATAATGGCTGATTTGAGCTCTGAGATAAGGTTTCTCAGCTCCTCATTGCTTTTCATATCATTTGTAATCTTTTCACAGGCATGCATTACAGTGGTGTGATCTCTGTTTCCAAAGTTTTCGCCGATCTTTGGAAGGGAAAGCCCTGTGAGCTCTCTGCACAGGTACATGGCAATCTGCCTCGGATGGGACAGGGTTTTTGTCCGCTTGGAGGAGTCCATATCCTGAACGTTGATGCCGAAATGGGCGCACACCGTATTTTTAATCAGAGGCGCATCGATCTGGCGGTTGGATGTATCAAACACATCCGTGAGCACTTCCTTTGCAGTTTCCTTGGTAAGAGGCTTGTTCATCAGGTTGGCGTGAGCGATCACGCGGTTGAGAGCCCCTTCCAGTTCACGGATATTTGTGGTGATCTTATCGGCGATTACATAGAATATTTCCAGCAGCTCTTCATTTACCTGGATATCCTCCATCTCTGCCTTGTTCTTCAGAATAGCGACGCGCGTTTCAAAGTCCGGAGACTGAATATCCACCGGCAGTCCCCATTCAAATCTGGACTGAAGACGCTTGTCGATGGTTTCGATTTCTTTCGGCGGGCGGTCGCTGGAAAGGACGATCTGCTTGTTGTTTTCATACAGTGTATTAAATGTATGGAACAATTCTTCCTGGGTGCGGTCCTTCTTTTCGATAAACTGGATATCATCGATCATCAGAATATCGATGTTTCTGTATTTCTGACGGAATTCCGTCATTTTTTTATTCTGAATGGCATTGACCAGTTCGTTTGTGAACATTTCGGAAGAAACACACAGAACCTTGCGGCCCGGGTCATTCTGCAGCACATAATGTCCGATGGCGTGCATCAGGTGTGTTTTTCCAAGACCTGAATTTCCGTAGAGGAAAAGGGGATTGTAGACCGTTGCGGGACTTTTTGCCACTGCCAGGGAAGCGGCGTGGGCAAGCTCGTTGCTGGCACCTACCACAAAGGTGCTGAAATTGTACTTCGGATTCAGCTGAAGCTCGTCGTTTCCCGGTCGTTTCATTACGGTTTCGTAATATTCCCGTTCTTTCTCAAGGTCTTCTTTATCGTTTGTACTGCGGATGACTTCATCCGAGATCAGAAGCTCTACCGTCAGCTTTTTTCCATATATTTCTGCAACTGCAGTTTCTATGATATTGAGATACCGGTTTGTCAGTATGGATTTTGACATTTCCGAATATGTGATCAGCTGGATTATACCTTTTTCTATGTTGACCGATTTTAAAACCAGAGGCTTGATCCATGTGTCATAGCTGGTGGGCATCATTTCAAGTTTGATTTTCAGCAGTACTTCGTTCCATTTTTCATTTATCGTATCCATTACAAATCCTTTTAACAAAAATAAAAATAATTCATAAACCATGAGTTATCCACAATCGATTATAGCATTAATTTAGAAAATTTGCATGGTTTTCTGCGGGTTTGGATGTTTTTCTTCAAGTTATGCACAAAAGTCTGTTATTTGTGCATAATTTTTATCCACACCCTGTTGAAAAGTGAGGGGGAACTGTTTCGTCTCCGGTTTTTTCCGGATGCGTCCCGGAATAAATCCCTGTAAGTGTTGAAAAATCAATTTTCTGTTGACACGTTTCTTTCTGATAGGTATAATTAGTAAGCAATTGTGCTCAGAAGGTGTAATTGTCAACCTAACGAATTTATGATAAGTCTACAGTTTTAAGGGATCTTTTTTTAAGATTACTGAGCATGCGCCCGGCGCATGCATTACATAAACGCGACAGGAGGTGTAAATCAATGAAACAGACATTCCAGCCTAAGAACAGACAGAGAAAAAAGGAACATGGCTTCAGAAAGAGAATGAGTACCAAGAACGGAAGAAACGTTCTCAAGAGAAGAAGACTCAGAGGCAGAAAAAAGCTTTCTGCATAAAATATGGATTGCATTCAGGAAGGGGCTGTCTTTTACAGCCCCTTCGTTTCGCATGAAGCAAAGATTTCAGTTCAGGTGCGGCTGCACCTGCTGACAGGAAATGTTAGGTGACAAAGACAGCTGCCGGTCTTTTTTGTAAAGGAATGTATGCGTATGTTAAGGAAGGATGTTTTAAGGAGAAAAGAGGATTTCAACCGGATTTATAAAAAGGGAAAATCCGTGGGTGACCGTTATGTTGTGGTCTTCTGCATGAAAAACGGACTTGCTTTTAACAGGGTTTCATTTCTTGCCAGCAAAAAAGTAGGAAACAGCGTTCAGCGCAACAGGGCGAGACGGCTTATGCGGGAAGCTTTCCGACAGATTTCCCCGATTCCCTCCGGCTATGATCTGATTATAATTGCAAGGAATACAATTAATGGACGTAAATGTGCGGATGTGAAAAAATCGATTGAAGCCGCCATCAGAAGATTAAAAATTCATTAAAAGACAGGTGATATGTAGTGAAGGCCATTGAAAAAATTCTCAGCAATATGATTATTGCACTGATCCGTGGTTATCAGCATTGTATTTCACCGTTTCTGCTGCCGGGCAAGTGCAGGTTTATTCCTACCTGTTCCACTTACTTTATTCAGGCTGTTGAAAAATACGGTCCGTTTAAGGGAAGCTGGCTTGGCATAAAGAGAATACTGAGGTGTCATCCTTTTCATGAAGGAGGATACGATCCACTGAAGTAATGTGGATATGGAGGATTAAAAATTAATGACGAGACTTGTAGCTGTTCCACTCGGCTATCTGATCAACGGAATCTATAATGTGGTTGATAACTATGGTATTTCCATCATTCTTATGACCATTCTGATCCGTATTATTATTCTGCCGCTGTACAGTATGCAGCTTAAGAGCAGTGAGCAGATGATGCTTGTTCAGCCGAAGGTAAAGGAAATTCAGACAAAGTACAAGGATACTCCTGAAAAAATGCAGGAAAAATTACAGGAACTGTATCAGGAGCACAACATCAAACCGGCAATGGGATGTCTCCCACTGTTGATTCAGCTGCCGATTATCTGGGGTCTTTTCGGTCTTCTCAGAAATCCAATGACCTATATTTCAAATTCTGATATGGTTCTCGCCGTTCATGAATCTTTTTTATGGGTGGATGACCTCAGCCAGCCGGATCTTTGGATTCTTCCGATTATCGCCGGTGTAGCCACCTTTGTATCTATGAAAATCACAACGGGCATGCAGTCAGGGGCAAACAATCCTGCAAATGCTTCCATGAAAGCCATGCAGTATTTTATGCCTGTCATGATCGTGTGGATGGGAAGAACCCTTCCTGCAGGATTATGCATGTACTGGGTTATGAGTTATATTTTCCAGATTGTTCAGACAAAAGTGATTCAGATACGCAAAAAGGTAAAGGAAAGAAAAAATCGTTAATTATTTCTTTTATTTAAGAGTAAAAGATGGAGGATATTTATGGCAGACAGTGTTGAAAAATGGGGCGATGATATTGATTCTGCAGTGGAGCTTGCTCTCAGAGATCTGAAGCTTACAAGAGATGAGGTTATCGTTACTGTTCTTGAAGAGCCTTCCAAGGGGTTTCTTGGTCTTTTCGGCAGCAAACTTGCCAGAGTAAAGGTTGAAAGGAAGCCTGTAGAAGAGAAGAAGCCGGAAGTAAAAAAACCGGAGAAGAAAGAGGAGCCTGCAATTCCGGAACAGGATCTGGAGCTGGACCCTGAGCTGGAGAAGGATCTGCAGCTGGAAGCAGAATATGGCGGTGCGCTGGATTCTTTTGAGAAGATTCCTCCTCGTACGCCGAAAAAATCTCCTGCAAAGCACACAAACCGGGACGGCAAAAAAAAGCACAAAGAACCGAATATTCCTAAGATGATGACAAAGTTCACTCTTACGGAGGAAGATACGGATGCAGTTCCTGCACAGGATGCTCCTGCAGTAAAATTTGTAGAGAAAATTGCAGAAACCATGGGCCTGAATCTTCACTGTGAAGCAGGAATCCTGGATTCTACGCTTTATATCAACCTTGTAGGTCCGGATGTTGGTTCCCTCATCGGCAAGAGAGGCCAGACCATGGATGCGATCCAGTACCTTGCAAGCATTGTTCAGAACAAGGATGGAGAAAAGCACATCCGCGTGATCATCAATGCTGAAAAGTACAGAGAAAAGAGAGAAAAGACGCTGCAGCTGCTGGCAAAGAAGATGGCAGACAAGGCCATCAGAGTCAGAAAAAATGTCAGACTGGAACCGATGAATCCTTACGAGAGAAAGGTGATTCATTCTACATTACAGTACAATCCAAGGGTTACAACGAGAAGCGAAGGTGTTGAACCGAACAGACGGGTTATTATCGAGCTCGTAAAGAAATAATTGTACTCAATTGGTATTTGAATTAGAATAAAGGGTGTTCTCCGGACCATACCGGGGGGCACCCTTTCAGTTTAAGATACATTGCGGAAAAGGAAAGAAATATGGATCATACAATAGCTGCAATTGCAACCGCTCCGGGGGAGGGCGGCATAGGAATAATCCGTATCAGCGGACGTGATTCATTGGAAATATTAAAGAAGGTGTTCCGTTATCCCTCCGGAAAGACTCTTTCTGAGCCGGAGCCCAGGAAAATGATCTATGGAAATATTGTGGATATCAATGCTCCTGTCCAGGATGACGCGGACTCTGTCCGCACCCGGCAGAGCGGAGGTCCCGTTATTGACGAGTGTCTGGCTGTGTATATGAAGGCTCCCCGCACCTATACCGGGGAGGATCTGGTGGAAATCCAGTGTCACGGAAGCATTATTTCCCTGAAAAAGATTCTCACGCTGGTTCTGAAGTGCGGGGCTTCTCTTGCAGAACGGGGTGAATTTACAAAACGGGCGTTTTTAAACGGGAGAATCGACCTTTCCCAGGCAGAGGCTGTCATCGATGTGATCAGGGCCCGGTCTGAAAACGGGTATGATTCTGCTGTAGCGCAGCTGCAGGGCGCCCTGTCTGCCAGAATCCGGCAGATCCGGGTCCGCATGGCGGACCTGCTTTCCGATATTGTTGCTCACATCGAATACCCGGAGGAGGACCTGGAGGAGCTGACTTATGAAGGGATCATCCGCGGTCTGGACCGGATCTCCGGCGAGATTCAGAGGCTTTACGATACGGCGGACACGGGAAGAATGCTGAGGGACGGTCTGAAAATCGCCATTATCGGCAGACCCAATGTTGGAAAATCCTCTCTGATGAACGCTGTGTTAAAGGAGGACCGGGCCATTGTCACGGATATTCCGGGCACTACCCGGGATACCATTGAGGAAGCTGCCTCCATCGGAGGGATTCCGGTGCGGATTGTGGATACGGCGGGGATCCGGGAGACGGAGGATGTGATCGAGCGCATGGGGATTGAAAAGAGCCGTGCGTCTTTGATGCAGGCGGATGTTGTGCTGATCCTTGTGGACGGCTCCTGCGGGCTGACGGAGGAGGACCGGGAGATTATTGCATCTGCAAAGGAAAAAAAGTGCATTTTTATTGTGAATAAAACGGATCTCGGGTGCCGGGTGGACCCGGCGGACTTTTATGGGCCGGCAGAGCCGGCGGATTCGGGCAGTCCTGTTATTTATATGTCTGCTGTTTCGGGAGAAGGGATTCCACAGCTTATTTCGGAAATTCGCAGGATTGTCTACAACGGGGAGACGGTGCCGGAAAATTCTCTGCTGATTTCCAATGTCCGGCATGAGGAGCTTCTGCGGACTTCTCTGGGTCTTTTAGGTGATGCAAGGGTTATGCTGGAAAACGGCGAGGCTCTTGATTTTGCGGAAAGTGATATCCGGGAGGCCTGGATGACTTTGGGGGAAATTACCGGGGAAGCGGTCAGCGATGATATTGTTACTGAGGTGTTTTCCAGATTCTGTCTGGGAAAATAGTGTGATAGTTGGAAGGATGATTTACAGATGGAACATTACCTGATGGGGGAGTACGATGTGATCGTGGTGGGTGCCGGTCATGCCGGCTGTGAGGCGGCTTTGGCGCCGGCCCGCATGGGGCTCAGGACGCTGATGCTCTCCATTACGCTGGAGGCGATTGCTATGATGCCGTGCAATCCTTCCATCGGAGGAACCGGCAAGGGTCATCTGGTGAGGGAGATCGATGCCCTGGGGGGTGAGATGGGTCTCAACATAGACCGGACGTTTATTCAGAGCCGGATGCTGAACACGGCCAAGGGTCCTGCGGTGCATTCTCTGCGGGCTCAGGCGGACAAGCAGGCGTATCACAACTCTATGAAACATGTGATCGAGCATACGGAAAATCTGGATATGAAGCAGGCGGAGGTTACGGAAATCGTGGTGGAGGACGGCACGGTTACGGGAATCGTAACGAAAACAGGAGCCCTTTACCGGGCGAAGGCCGTGATCATTGCTACGGGGACGTTCCTGCGGGGAAAAATTTTTATCGGTGAATCCTCCTATTACGGCGGTCCTAACGGCATGGCTCCTGCCATGGAGCTGGCGGACAGTCTGAAGGCTCACGGGATTCCTCTGCGGCGGTTTAAGACAGGGACTCCTGCCCGCATCGACGGCAAGACCATCGATTATTCAAAGATGCAGGTGCAGCACGGGGATGAACGGGTGGTGCCGTTTTCCTTTATGAACGAGAACCCGGGGGAAAACCAGGTGGACTGCTGGCTTTCCTATACAAATGAAAAAACTCATGAGATCATCCGGAGCAATTTTCACAGATCGGCTCTCTTTACGGGTGAAATCGAGGGTGTGGGACCACGGTACTGCCCTTCCATTGAGACGAAGATTGACCGGTTTAAGGATAAGGAACGTCATCAGCTCTTTGTGGAACCTGAGGGGCTCAATACGGATGAAATGTACATTCAGGGCATGTCCTCCAGTCTGCCGGAGGATGTGCAGGTGGATTTTTACAGGTCCATCGCCGGGCTGGAAAACGCAGTGATTGTCCGTCCGGCCTATGCCATCGAGTATGACTGCATCAATTCTCTTGATCTGAAAACAACCCTTGAGAGCAGAATCGTCCGGAACCTCTATTTTGCCGGGCAGACCAACGGAAGCTCCGGGTATGAAGAGGCTGCTGCCCAGGGGCTTATGGCGGGGATCAACGCCGCTCTTCGGGTCCAGGGAAAGGACCCGTTTGTTCTTGACCGCTCTGAAGCTTATATCGGCGTTCTCATCGATGATCTTGTAACGAAGGGTACGGATGAGCCTTATCGTATTATGACTTCCAGAGCGGAATACAGGCTGCTTCTTCGTCAGGATAATGCCATGGACAGGCTTACGGAAAAATCCTATCGGATCGGTCTTGCTTCCGAGGAACGGTATCAGCGTTATCTGAAACTTAAAAATGATACGGACAATGAAATTCAGAGGCTTCAGACTACAACGGTCAGTCCCGGAGAAGCCAATGAATTTCTTGAAAGTCTGGGCAGCAGCCCGCTGCAGAACCGGACCTCCCTCGCGGATCTTCTGAAGCGTCCCCAGGTGACTTACGAGAACCTTGCAGCCATTGATCCGGCCAGGCCGGAGCTGTCTTATCACAGTCAGGTTCAGGTTCACGTTAATATTAAATATGAAGGTTATATTGCAAAGCAGCTGAATCAGATTGAAAAGTTCAAGAAGCTGGAAAGCAGAAAGCTTCCTGCGGATATTGATTATATGCTGCTGGACGGCCTCCGGCTGGAGGCCAGAGAAAAGCTCAATGCATTCCGTCCTGATTCTGTGGGACAGGCTTCCCGGATTTCCGGAATTTCCCCTGCGGACATCAGCGTTCTGCTGATCCATCTGGAACGGATGAAGCACAGAGCTTCGGAGAATTAAGATTATGGAAGCATTAAGACAGGCACTGGCGGCTTTCGGCTGCGACGCTTCTCCTGAAACTCTGGATCGGTTTCAGCGATATATGGAGCAGATCCTCTCGTGGAATGAAAAGGTAAATCTCACCGCCATTAAAGACCGGGACGAATTTATTCGGAAGCATTTTATCGATTCTTTATGCTGCGTCTCCCATCCGCAGTACCAATCGGCGGAGACTGTAGTTGATGTGGGGACAGGGGCCGGATTTCCCGGACTGCCTCTTGCCATTGTTTCCCCGGAGAAGAAATTCGTTCTGATGGATTCTCTCAATAAACGAATCCGGATTCTGCATGAAATCATACAGGATCTTGGCCTGACAAATGTAGCTGCCGTCCACGGCAGAGCAGAGGAGCTTGCCCGCCAGAAGGAATACCGGGAGCAGTTTGACATCTGCGTTTCCAGAGCTGTGTCCAGACTGCCGGTTTTATGCGAGTATTGTCTTCCTTTTGTGAAGAAGAACGGATGGCTTGGAGCTTATAAAGGTCCTGACGCGGACCGGGAGGTGGAGGAAGCCCGCAGCGCTTTGGGAAAGCTTGGGGGAAAGGTTATGGAGATCGCGGAAACGGAGATGAAGCAGTTTGATATTCATCACCGGATCGTGTATATTCAGAAAACCATGAATACTCCAAAGATCTATCCTCGAAAAGCCGGTACTCCCGAAAAAAAGCCTCTTTAACTCTATATGGATTATATGAAAACAGTATGGTTTTTTCCGTACTGTTTTTTTGTTTATCCCTGTCGCAAAGTGTCGGATAAATGATGTACTTTTCATACTTTTTCTGCGGTATATTCGAGTCAGAAAAAGGAGAATCATGTTATGACGATACATACAAGAAAAGGACAGCTCTCCTCTGTCAACATCAGTCGGATCGACGTAAATCCGAACCAGCCCCGGCTGGAGTTTGAAGAGGAGTATCTGGAGGAGCTGAGTGAATCCATTCGTGAATTCGGTGTGATTCAGCCTCTGATTGTCAAGCGTGCTGGCAGGGATCGCTTTGAGCTGATTGCGGGTGAACGCCGGCTCCGCGCGGCAGGGATGGCGGGGCTTACAAAGGTCCCTGTTGTGATCCGCGATGCGGACGAGCAGGAGTCTGCGCTTATTGCCCTGATCGAAAATGTACAGAGAGAAAATCTTTCCTTTCTGGAGGAAGCCATGGCTTATAAAAAGCTGATTGAAGATCACGGCCTGACACAGGCTCAGATCGCTTCCAGGGTAGGAAAGAAGCAGTCTACTATTTCAAACAAGCTGCGGGTTCTCACTCTTCCGGAGGATATTCGGGAGGTAATAACAAAGGAAAATCTTTCTGAGCGCCATGCCCGGGCACTCCTGCGGGTTGAGGACCCGGAGGCAAGATCCTATATCCTTCAGCGCATCGTAAAGAACCATCTCAACGTAACACAGACGGAAAAGCTGATTTCCGACCTCCTTAACAAGGGCTTTGATCTGGGAAAAGGAAAGGATCGTGTCCGTTACATCAACTACCGAATCTACATCAATACCATCAAAAAATCCTTTGATCTGGTAGCCCAGTCCGAAAAAAATGCCCGTTTTTATCAGGAAGACTGTGGGGATATGGTGGAAATCAGGATTCAGATTCCTAAATCAGAGGGTGCTTCTTTGTGTAAAAATATGTAAATTGAAGAATGATCTGCGGATGAATAATTATTGTTCCTTTTTTATTTTCCCGTGTTTACCATAACTGCAATTTGATTTATGATCGAAACCCATTGAAATTCTCTGGTTTATTGGTTCAGCTTTTTTTATAAATGAGATGATCCTTATTTTCAGGCTCTATTTCTTTGCAGTTCCACATAATTGTGAAATCATATGATTTTATATGAATCATCTTTGGAATATCATTGATCGGTCACTTGTTTGTGGAAAATTATGCAAATATATAGAAAACTATGGAATTTATTTTTCCTGAGTTTTTTAAAAGATATTGAAATTTCAACGGTTTTTTCTATTTTACTTTTGGCATCGGATTTGTGGAAAACAGTCTATTTCCTTTATTTTTTTTCCAATCTTTCTCATGCTGTGGAAAACTTTTTCCACAGCTTTTTTTATCCGCAAGCTTCAGCCTGAAGAGTTTCTTTTTCAGCTGCTCTGGCGGATCAGAAGGGAAGAGCTTTTTTTGATTCGTGATGATCATC
>JBJFFZ010000109.1:8077-10274 GCA_051892195.1 Anaerovoracaceae bacterium | reverse complement strand
GTAATACGCCCGCTTGTCCTCATACATCCGCTGGTCCGCTTCCCGGTAAACCTCTTCAAATTCGCAGTCCGCCCGGGCGCGGTAGCCGTATCCCGCCGCAAAGCTGATATTCCTCTTCGCAGACAGCTCCCGGACCTGCCCGATGCATGCCGCAATCTGCGCCTCCTCCCAGGCCGTCACCACAATCACAAATTCATCGCCGCCCACCCGAAACACATTTTCCTTCTGGAAAACCTCCTTGAGAATCTCCGCAGCCTCTTTGAGATACCGGTCTCCTGCCTCGTGACCGAACCGGTCATTTTTTACCTTCAGCCCGTTCAGGTCGCACATGATAATGCCCAGGGACTGATCCTCGTCGTATTTTCTTTCAAACACCCGGTTGAACGCAGCGCGGTTTCCACATCCCGTCAGGTCGTCCACCGTCGCAAGATATGCCATTTTTTCCGCATAATTCCGAAGCTTTATGCTCATTACAATCACAAAACTCATGAGATGAATCAGCGACGAGATATCCTCAGGGAATTCCACAGGAGGATTTTCAACCCCGTAAAACCCCACACATTCCCCGTCAATCTCAATGAGCCCCGTCACCATTCTCACAACTCCCTGCGCCTTCAGGGTCCGGTACAGCGTCTCGCTGACCGTCCGGTATTCCTCCAGATCATAAATCACGATGGTATCCGATTGTCTGTATTCCATGTACCCCTCACAGGGAATATTCTGCCGGCTGTCCTTCTGCTCCGGAACACCCTCCCGGCACCATTCGTACGTATTGCTGAAAGTGCCGTCGCTGTTTTTCTCAAAAATAAACGCCCGGTCCGAATCCAGATTTTTCCCGATATACGCCACAATAATCGGAAGAATCTGCTCCGGCGACTCCGCTCCGAAAGCGTAATACATCATGTCATTTATAAACTTCTGCTGGTTTATCTCCGCCATATATTCACCATCATCCCTTAAAACAACACCCTTTTTCTGCCCGAGCCCGGCACCCGTCCCGGCGGCCGCTCCGCGGTCCCCCTTACGGCCGGGGCTGCCCCCTCCGCTTCCCGGCAGCCCCGGTTTCCCCCTGCGGTTTTCGTATGCCGCGCGGAGCCGGCGCATCTGCACCGGGGCGGCATTCCCTGTTCCGTTTTCGAATCATTCTTGAATATTCCTATATTGTATCGTTTTATTTCATATATTTCAACTATAGAATCATTTTATTTCTTATAGCCTGTCGTTTTTATTCCTACACAAAAGTTTTCTGATAAATTAAACATAAGATTTGGTGTATTCATTTTTCCAACCAGGTGAAACCTAACTACAGACACGACAAAAGGAGGTGCTGCCATGACGCCACAGGAATTTGCACTTCGTCTGTCCCGCTACAGGGAACAGAAAGGGGTCTCCGCCCGCCAGATGAGCATTGATCTTCAACAGAACCATGCGTACATGAATAATCTCGAAAACGCCCGTGCTTTCCCGCGCATGGGAGAATTTTTCCGAATCTGTGAATACTTCGGAATCACACCGCAGGACTTCTTCAAGGATGAAATGCAGCCGCCCGCGGCTGAAACAGAAATCCTTCTGGCTTCCTACAAAAAACTGACAAAAAAACAGCGCACCCACATCCGGCACCTGATCGAAGATCTCGCGGAATTAAACAACACCTCCGCCGGCACCGCATAGAAGAACCGTGCCTCCACCAATGCATCCTGTCAGGATCATCCTCCTGCCGGTGCCGCCAGGAAAAATGACACCGCAACATAATCTCTCCCCGCAGCAGGCAGCACTTCAGGCAATCGACCCCTCGGGGCGCCTCCTTCCTCCGGACCCTGTCGACCGGGCCGCAGCAGCTCAGGACAGCCTCGCAATATGGCAGCGGAATGAGTCAGCACTACTGAGCTGCGCCGGGATGAGCACTTCATTACTGAACTGCTTCGGAATGAGTTAGTGAAAACTTTTGGTAGTTTTTCATGCATTTTTTGTTCCGGGTGATGAGTTTCCCCTCTTTTCATGCAAAACTCATGCATTCCAATGATGAATATTTTCCCAATTTAAGAGAAATTTAGGATATTTCAGATAAAAAAAGATGAGTTTCATGCCTTTTGGACGCAAAACTCATCACTTAGTAAACATATGAAGTATGAAAATCGGACTGAATACCCCGCTAACTCATTCCTCCGTCCCGGATTTGCATGAAAATCCACCAAAA
>JBJFFZ010000109.1:0-7977 GCA_051892195.1 Anaerovoracaceae bacterium | reverse complement strand
CCTCTACGCTCTCGGATGGGTCCGGTCGTAGACCTCCTTGATTCTGTTCTTTGTCACGCTGAGAAAAATCTGGGCCGTGGTGATGTCTTCATATCCCATGAGCTCCTGAATGGATTTGAGGTCCGCTCCGTTCTGAAGCATATGAACCGCAAAGGAATTTCTCAGAATCTGCGGCGTCAGAGGCCGGTCCACCCCTGCCTTTCCCGCGTAGGTGCGGACGATCTTCCACAGGCCCTGCCTGGTGAGCTTTTCTCCGTGGTAGTTTACAAAGAGATAGCCTTCGTCCGTGTCCTTCTCCAGGGCAGCCCCCTGGTGATTGATGATTTTCTGCAGCTGCTGGCTGCGGTCCGCCGAGCGGAGCACGGCGCTGTGGCGTGTTTCCATAAGCTTCGGGCGGGATTTTTCCAGATAATCCTCCAGTGCAAAGCGGCACGGCCGTCCCAGAGGGATGATCCGGGCCTTTCCAAACTCGCCGCTGCAGGTGATAAATCCGATGCGGAGATTCACGTCCTCCGCCCTGAGCTCCATAACCTCGGTGACCCGGAGCCCCGTTCCGTACATAACCTCCAGAATGGCCCGGTCCCGGATACCCTTGACAGAATCGTCCGGCGCCGAAAGGATTGCATCCACCTCTTCCACCGTCAGGTATTCCACGTCCTTCTTTTCCACCTTCGGCGGCCGGATGTCCACGGCAGGATTGGATTCCAGAATGTTCTGTCTGCAGAGAAAGGCCCCGTAGGAACGAAGGGATGCCATTTTCCGGTTCAGGGTAGAGCCGCTGCGGCCGTCGCTGCGGAGCTTCATCATAAACGCAGCCACGTCCTCGTGGGTAATATCCTCCCCCCGGGTTATGTGACGATCCTTCAGAAACCGGTGAAATTCCCGGATATCTCTGCGGTACGCATCCAGGGTATTCTTCGACTTCTTTTTCTCTTTGTTCAGATCTTCAATGTATAAATCAATCAGGGTATCCATAATTCAGCTGACCTCCGGACCATTTTTCTGTGCCCAATTGTGTGCCACTCCAGTATAACATAAACCAGGGGGAAATATCTCCGTCAACCGGAAAAACCTGCGGTTTTATCCCGTAAAGCCGCCCCGCCCGCGGGGCACCTGCCCCGGGCCGTCCGGCCATAGCGCCGCCGCATTCCCGCCACCCCGGGCCGGCTCCATGCGGGGTTCCCACCGGGCAGCCCCCCGGGCCCCCGTATGCAGGGTGCGCTGCGCACCCGCCGCCCCGGGCCTACCCGATGAAATACATCATCAGGGGCACGCTGACGATGGAAAACAGGGTCGTCATAAAGATCCCCCTGGCCCCCAGCTGTACGTCCTTTCCATGAAGGCCCGCATACATGACAGTAAAATTTGCCACAGGCATCAGCATCAGAACCGTACAGGTTCCCAGGATCACCGGGTCCTGAACCAGACACCGCAGCACTGCCCAGATACAGAGGGGCAGAACAATCTGCTTCATAAGGGTAAACGGATACAGCCGCCAGTCCCCGAACACCGTCCGAAGATCCATGGTGGCCAGAGTCGCCCCCACCAGCAGCATGGCAAGCGGACTCGTAAGCCCTCCTAAAGAGGAGCAGACGCTGACCACATCCGCCGGAAATACCACGCCGGTGCAGTAGATGATCAGAGAGAGAACCGACACGGAAATCCCCGGCGACAGGAGCTTTTTCCACGGGATACCTTTTTCTCCCTCCGACGGATCGCCGTAATTCATGAGAACCGCCCCCACCGAGAAGCTTGAAATATTAAATATAATATTGACGATGGCCGCATAAAAGATCCCCGTGCTGCCGTAAATGGCCCCGATCACCGGAAATCCCATAAACCCTACGTTGGAGTAGCTGAACATAAACATGTAGATGCCCTGATGCTTCCGGGGCACCCTTAAAAGCTTCGTAAACACATAGGACAGAACCGGAAGCAGGACATAGATCAGCACCGACAGTCCCAGAACCCTTGTCACCACCCCATAATCCCGTTCCGCCGGCTGCTCCAGCACAGAAGCCAGAATCATGGCGGGAAGCGTAAAGTTTACCAGAAGCTTCGTCAGCTTCTGATTAAAATCCTCATCCATGAGTTTTATTTTATACAGCAGATATCCAAATCCCATCATTGCAGCAAGCTGAACCATCTGATGCAGAATCACTCCGATATTCATTCGTACGTCCCTTTCGTAAATACATTCCATCCAATAAAAAAATCCTGCGTATCATAAAGACAGGAGGACATGATCAGACACCATTGTAACATAATTCTGACAAAAGAAAAGAGACTGCAAAAAACAGCCTCAAAAATATGCTTTCTGCGGATCGGCCCAGGATTGGGCATAAATCCGTTTTCCGAAATCCGGTGTCCCGGGAAGGCCGCGAAACAACGCACCTTCTGCCGTCTGCCCTGCAGACATCAGTAAAACCGGTAGTCCTCAAAGCATGGATCATAAGCTTCCATGCGAATATCGTAAAGCTCTGCAATCAGCTCCTCTGTAAACAGCTCCCCCGGCGTCCCGCCGGCAAAAACCCGCCCCTGCTTCAGGCAGATCACATGATCCGCCGCACTGCGGATCAGATCCAGCTCGTGGACGGACATGAGCACCCCGGTGCCCCGTTCTGCAGCCAGCCGCTTCAGCACCGTCATGATTTCCAGCTTGTAGCGGATATCCAGAAAGGAGGCAGGCTCGTCCAGCACGATGAGCTCCGGCTCCTGGCAGATGGCTCTGGCCAGCAGCACCCGCTGCTGCTGCCCGTCGCTGACCTGAGAAAACTGCAGTTCCCCCAGCTGCCTGCTGTCGGTGAGCTCCATGGCGGCTTCCACCTGCAGCCGGTCCTCCCGCCCCAGAAGTCCCAGCCGTCCGGTGTAGGGATACCGGCCCATTTCCACCACCTCCCGGCAGGTCATAAGCTCCGGCCGGATTCTTTCGGTCAGCACCACGGAAACCAGCCGTGCCCGCTCCTGCTCCTTCATGGAAACAAGGTCCCGGCCCCGAAGCTGCATGGTTCCCTCAAGGAGAGGAATCTGCCCGGTGACCGTCTTCAGCACTGTGGACTTTCCCGCACCGTTGGGGCCCATGAGACACACCAGCTCCCCCCGGTGCACCCGGAGGTTCAGATCCCGGATCAGGGGCCGGCCGCTGTACCCCACGCACATCTGATTTCCACAGAATACCGTTTCTTCCATATTCTTCACCGTCTTTACCCTCGTTCCTTTCCCCGAATCAGCACATACAGCACCACCGGCGCCCCAAAGACCGCCGTCACGGAACTGAGATTAATCTCCACCGGCGCAAAGGCCGTCCGGGCAATGAGATCGCACAGCAGGCAGAAATCCGCCCCGCACAGAAAACACGCCGGAATCACCACAAGGGGCCGGGCCGTTCCCATAAGCTGCCTTGCGATCTGAGGCACTGCGATTCCCACAAAGGAAACAGGCCCCGCAAAGGCCGTAACGCAGGCGGAAAGCAGGCTGGACAGAAGAATCACCGCCGTCTTGAACCGCCCTAAGGATACCCCCATGCTCCGGGCATAGTTTTCTCCCAGCAGGAAGGCCCCCATCTGCTTGGACATGAAAAAGGCGGCAGCCGTTCCAATGGCAGTCACCAGCGCCATGACCCGCACATTTTCCCAGGTGATGCCGGAAAAGCTTCCCACGGACCAGTTGTGAAGATTGACAATATTGGAATCCTCCGCAAAGGTCACGAGAAAATCCGTCACCGCCGTGCAGATATAGCCGATCATGATTCCGCCCACCACCAGCATATACATGTTTTTCAGCACCCGGGAAACCAGCAGAATCATGCCCATGGAAAGCAGAGCTCCTGCAAAGGCCGCAAGAATCATGGCCCAGGAGGACATGACGGCTGCCGTTGTGCTGCAGAGGATCATGACAACCGCCACCGCCATCTTTGAGCCGGAGGAGATCCCCAGCACATAAGGCCCTGCAATGGGATTTCGGAAATAGGTCTGCAGCAGAAAACCGGAAACGGAAAGAGCGCCTCCGAGAAGCACCGCCGCACACATGCGGGGAAGCCGCAGCTCCCGGATAATGCTGTACATGATTCCGTCCTTCTGTTCCCCCGCCAGCACCTGAAAAATCTCATCCCAGGTCACGTCCACGCTGCCGATTCGCAGGTTTGCTGTCAGCAGGGCTGCAAGAAGCAGGGCAAGAATGCCGAAGGACAGCATCCATCTCCTTGTGGTCCGGCTCATCCCCTTTTCCTCCTTTCCGTTGATCATTCTCCGGATGCCCCGGGCATCCCCTATGACGGAGCAAGCTTTTTCAGAAATTCCATATCGTCCCGGTCCTGCAGCATGCCGTGAAGCTCCTGCACCATCTGGCCGCAGATATTGGCTTCCTGATAGAAATTTTTCCCCGTGCAGTACACATGGCCTTCCTGCACCGCCTTGAAATCCTTCAGCACCGGCGCCTTGGCAAGAAGCTGCTCCATGGTTTTGATTTCATCATCGATGTCGCAGTTGTAGATCAGGTAGTCCGCATCCCGGGCCAGCTGACAGAAGACCTCCATCTGCAGGGTCACACTGGAGGAGGCGCTGCTGTCCCCCTGCCCCTGCCGGGCAAAGACGTAGCTGCCCCCCGCCATTTCGATCATCCGGGGAACATAATCCGTGCCCTTGCGGACCACGGCCCCTCCTGCTGCACTGATATAAAAATACGCAACCTGAGGTTTTTCTTCACAGGCGGCTGCCTGTGCAATCTCCGCCTCCACCTGCTTCGTCATTTCCGCCTGCTGCAAAAACAGCCGGTCCGCTTCTTCTGATTTTCCGGTGAGCAGTCCGTACAGGCGGATCCATTCGCAGCGGCCCAGTGGGTCCTGCTCGTAGCTGGAGCGGTCCATGAGAACCGGGATTCCAAATCGTTCCAGATTTTCCTTTACTTCCGGCGTGTGGAGGATCATGGTGTTCTGAATGCACAGGCCGCAGCCCTCCGCCAGTATTTTTTCATAATCGGGAGCGCTGTATTTTCCTGCATAAATAATATCCCCCGAGGCCATGGCGTCTGCTGCCTCCGGGAGGTACCAGCCGCTCTGCTTTGTTCCGGAAAACCGGATCTGCTCCAGGGCGTCCAGCTTTACGAAGGAGCTCATGGCTGCGCTGGCCACCAGATAGATCTGCTCCACCGGCTGCTGCAGCACCGTCACGTCCGAATCCAGCTGTCCGGGAACGGGCGCCCCCTCCGGAACCAGAAGAAAACGGCTTCCGTCGGAGATGCACAAAAGGGTGTAGCCTCCTTCATAAAACTCCGCCTGAAATTCCCGGGCACAGGAAAGCTCCATGGAGGATTCCCAGGTCAGCTCCGGAGAAATGTCACGAAGGTCCTCCTGCCGGGGCTGCGCTGCGCAGCCGGAAAAAGACGCCAGCATTACCAGCACCGCTGCAGATATGCAGCAAGCTGCCTGAATCCAGACAGCCTGCTGCGTCATTTCTTTGCCTGCGGGTCTTTTTTTCAGGAATTCCCGCTTTCTCATCTGTTCTTTCCTTTTCCGATCTTTCTTCCCACTGCGATGCCGCCCGCCAGCGCAGCCAGCACAAAAAGCCCGATGATTACAAGGGCTGTATTGCTCACACCGCCGCCGGATATTTTTGTGAGGGTTGCGGAATCAAAATTCAGGGTGTAGGCAATTTCATGAGGCTGGCTCATGGCGGTGGTGTCCGCCCGGACCGGAATTTCGCAGTCAAAGGCCGTCACCGGAATCTCAAACACGGCGTGCTCCTCGTCAGAGGAATCCGTTGGATAATATGTAGTTCCGTTCCATTTCATGTAGTCATAGCTGGGGCTGCTCCACACGAGCTGTGCTGTCATAACCCCGTCCTTACAGGTGATCTCAGCCGGTGAGCTGACAGAGGCCTTTCCGGAACCTCCGGTGAGGGCAACCTCCATGGTATAGGTTCCGTCCGCCGGCGCCTCCGTATACCGCACGCTTCCCTCCGGCAGAGAATCCAGCCGGAAGAGAAGGGAACGGTCATACCACTGTTCCTTCTTCTTGCTGAAAGCGGCGCAGTCAATGGCCTGATCCAGACCTTCTACCGGAACCGTGAAGGAATGGGTTCCGTCGGGTCCCTCCTCAAAGGAAATATACTCCGAAGAATCCGCCTGGGCGGCCTCTTCTCCTGTTCCCATAAACACGTACAGATATCCCTTGCCCCCCATGGTCATGCGGCAGGTCATAACGCCGTCCTGTACCGTCAGCTCTGCTGACACAATGCGGAACATGGAAGAGCTGGATTCCACTTTAATATCATAGGTTCCGTCAGCCACCTGGCCTCCGTAGACCGGCACCATGCCTTCCTCTTTCACCTCTGCTGCAGCAGCCATTTCCGAGGAATCCGCCACCTTTGAAGTATCGGTCGCACCTTCTGTAGCGGCGGCAGCCGCCGCCGGAAAGGCCGTCACCAGCAGGACACTGCAGAGCAGTGCTGCCCCCAGGGTGGAGGTGATTTTTTTTCTGAGATTGTATTTCATTTGATTCTCCATTTCTATGTATCGTTTTTTCGGAGTTCCCCCGGCAGGTCATTCATGCATTGCGCTTTTCCGGTCCCGCCTGGAGGGTCATTTTCTATGCCAGCGTATGGATGGCATCCTGTACATGCTGCACATAGATCTGACGGATGGCCCCGGACTGCCCCAGGCCCTCCAGCAGGCATTCCACCTGATAGCCGTCCTTTGTAAGGATGCTCTTCCAGGAATCCTCTTCGTCTCCGGCCATGTCGTTGTTTGCGTGATCACCGGCCACTACCATCAGAGGCTTGAGAATCACCCGCTGATAGTGCTTCTGCGAAAGGGCCTCCCGGACGTCGTCCAGATCCGGCTCTGCTTCCACCGTGCCGATATAGCAGTTTTCTCTGCCTGCAGCATCCAGCGTATCCTGCAGCCTTGCGTAGACAGAATTGGAATCCGCCTCGGTTCCATGCCCCATAAACACGATTCCTGTGCTGCCGTCATCGTAAGATGCTGTTTCGGAAGCGATAATATCCGCCACCGCCTCAAAATCCCCGTCGGAGGTCAGCAGGGGTTCCCCTAAAACCACCTGCTCAAACTCATCCTGCCGTGACTTCAGTTCCTCTGCAAGATCCGTGTATTCGTATCCGTTCATGAGATGGGTAGGCTGAACAACCAGGGTCCGGATGCCGTCCGCTACGGCTCTGTCCAAAGCTTCCCCTACATTGTCGATGGCAAGACCGTCCCGTTCCTTCAGCTTGTCGATAATGATCTGGCTCGTGAAGGCTCTCCGCACATCATATTCAGGAAACGCCTCTGCAATGGCCTCTTCAATGGCGCCGATGGTGAGATCCCTGCTTTCATTGTAGCTTGTACCGAAGCTGACCACCAAAATAGCCTTGTCCCCGGAAGCCGCCTGACTGTCCCCTCCGGCGGAATCTCCGCCTGGACTCTGGCTTCCGCAGCCGGTTCCTGACACACAAAAAAGCATCACACATGCGGTCAGCGCCGCCAGGATGCCCCATCTTCTTCTGTTTTTACTTTTCATTTCATTCTCCTTTCCGTACAGCCAGTTACTCGTGGCCTGAGCCTCTGACAGGCTCTGTACAACCCCGGGCAGGTCTCCTGACTTTGCGCCATGGCAGGAACCGGCCTTCCCGGCCCCGTACTGCGAATGAAACAGCACAGGCCCAGTGACTCAGAAAGCATGCCGTCTCCGGCATCCTCCCGGAATGGTTCCTGCAGATACGCTTACAGTGACGAGTTCGTACAGGATTTTCACCTGTTTCCCTTTTCACCCTGTTCTCTGCTGCAAGCAGAGCTTCCGGCACCTGAGGTTTTCAAAAAATAATTGTTTCACCGGAAAAATGTTCCTTTCCGGCAAACCCTATACTATCATCTCATGTCTTTGGATTCAACCCTGAAAAGGACAGGCCTGGGGCAGCAGGTAAAAGCCTGCGGCAGTCGAGGCGGACCCGCGGCGGCAGAGGGAAGGCCTGCGGCAATAGAGGC
>JBJFFZ010000108.1:0-2541 GCA_051892195.1 Anaerovoracaceae bacterium | reverse complement strand
TGGCGGAGCATTTTGCCAGCATCAACGGGGAAGGCACCCGGGCGGGGCAGCTTGCTTATTTTATCCGCTTTAAGGGCTGCGGGCTTTCCTGCTCCTACTGCGACACCTCCTGGGCAAATCAGGAGGACACCCCGTTTACGTCCATGACCGCAGAAAAAATCTATGAAACCATCCGCTTCTCCGGCATCACAAATGTGACCCTGACCGGAGGGGAGCCTCTGATGCAGGAGGGGATCGAAGAGCTGCTGTCCCTGCTGCTGGCAGACGAAACCCTTACGGTGGAAATCGAGACCAACGGAAGCGTGGGACTGGAACCGTTTCTTTCCGGGGACGGCGCCTCACGGCGCCCGGTGATCACCATGGATTACAAGCTGCCCTCAAGCGGTATGGAGATTCTTATGCGAAGCTCCAATTTTGCCCTGCTGAAAGAGCAGGATACGGTAAAATTTGTGGCAGGCACCAGAGAGGATCTGGATCGGGCCCGGGACGTCATCGATATGTACGGACTGAAGCAGCGGTGCCATGTGTACATTAGTCCTGTTTTCGGGCAGCTAGATCCGGCGGATATTGTTGAGTATATGAAGGACAACGGCATGAACGGCGTAAACCTGCAGCTTCAGCTTCACAAGTTCATCTGGGATCCAAAGAAGCGGGGTGTGTAGCGTATGGCAGTGGATCAGGAAAAAATCCGGGAGCATGTACGGGGCATTCTCGAAGCCCTGGGAGACGATCCGGACAGAGAAGGCCTGCGGGAAACCCCGGACCGGGTGGCCAGGATGTATGCGGAAGTCTTTGAGGGCATGAACTATACCAACGATGAAATCGCCGCCATGTTTGACCGCACCTTTGAAGAGGAGCTGGAGCTTTCCGGGGAATCGGGAGACATGGTGATGGTCCGGGACATGGATGTATTCAGCTACTGCGAGCATCATATGGCCCTGATGTATGATATGAAGATTACAGTGGCGTATCTTCCGAAGGGCAGGGTTATCGGCCTGAGCAAGATCGCAAGGATTGCGGATATGGTGGCAAAGCGCCTGCAGCTTCAGGAGCGGATTGGCTCCGACATCGCTGAGATCATCCAGAAGGTGACAGGCTCGGAAGATGTGGCGGTGCTCATCAGCGCCCGGCACAGCTGCATGACGGCCCGGGGCATCCGAAAGTCCGATGCAAAGACCTTTACACAGACCCTGCGGGGGCGGTTTGAAACAGATCCTGTGCTGCAGATGCGGCTGCGGTAGGTGAGGCACGGCAGCTGCAGGGGTGGGCAGAGCCCACGGGACTGCGTGGGATTCATTGGAGTTTTTTTATCATTTATGTAAGGAGCAGAAAATGACTGGAAGAACAAAGGACGAGACACAGGGAGTGACCCTCCTTGGAAACCAGGGGACCAGGTACCCGGACGACTACGCTCCGGAGGTTCTGGAAACATTTGTCAACAAGCATCCGGACAATGACTATTTTGTGAAGTTCAACTGTCCGGAATTTACAAGCCTGTGCCCGATTACGGGCCAGCCGGATTTTGCGTGCATTACCATCTCCTATGTGCCGGACATCCGGATGGTGGAGAGCAAGTCTCTGAAGCTGTATCTGTTCAGCTTCCGCAATCACGGGGATTTTCATGAGGACTGCGTCAATATCATCATGAAGGATCTGATCCGTCTCATGGACCCGAAATATATCGAAGTCTGGGGAAAGTTTACCCCCCGGGGAGGCATTTCCATCGACCCGTACTGCAATTACGGGCGGCCGGGAACCCGCTGGGAAGAGGTGGCCTGGAACCGTCTGGCAAATCACGACCTTTACCCGGAAAAAATCGACAACCGGTAATATGGTTGACCATAATCGAAAAGAAAAGGCTGCTGCGGCGGCTTTTTTGTTTTTTGAGGTTTACAATGAAATCAGCGGGGTATACAAATGTAAGCAGGGGCAGGCCGGGTAGCGGCGGTCAGACCGCCGGACAAAAGACCGGTTCCTGCAGACGCAGAGAAAGCAGGAAACCATCCCTTGCGGGATGAAGCGATAAAGGAGATGAAACGAGATGGATTTTGAAAGATTTACAGAAAAAGCAAGGCAGGCCGTCATGGACTGTCAGAATATTGCCATCAGCCAGGGCAACCAGCAGCTGGAGGGAGAGCACCTTCACATGGCTCTGCTGCAGCAGGATCAGGGGCTCATCGGCCGTCTGCTGGAGTATATGGAGATTTCAAAGCAGGCTGTGGAGCAGGATGTTCAGGCAGAGCTGGATAAGCTTCCGAAAGTGCAGGGAGGCGGACAGCTTTACGCTTCCACCAGGATCAACAGCCTCTTTATGGCAGCAGAAAAGATTTCCGAACAGTTTAAGGACGAGTTTGTCAGCGTAGAGCATCTTTATCTGGCACTTCTCGATGAAAAGGGAACTCCGTCTGCACAGATCTTTAAGAAATACGGAATCAGCCGCGACCGGTTCCTGCAGGCTCTGTCAAAGGTGAGGGGCAATCAGAGAATTACCAGCAGCAATCCCGAGGACAATTACGAGGCTCTGGAAAAATACGGGCGCGA
>JBJFFZ010000107.1:0-10471 GCA_051892195.1 Anaerovoracaceae bacterium | reverse complement strand
CAAAAAAGGAAACCGGCCGAATGATTGGGGTTCACTCGGCCGGCGGGTTTGGATTTGGGGTCTATTGAAAACGAATTTTGCAAAATTTAGTGGTCAGCCTCAACTGACATTAACTATTATACCAAAATTTTCGATATGTGCAACACTTGTTTAACTATACCGAGTATAATTATTTACTTATACCAAAGTGTAGAAAAACAATCATTACAATCCCTTCTATTTCCAATAAAACAGTTGAATTTCTATTCAACAACGCAGGTCTTGAAGTATGCTTCGATCTCTTCCCATGTTGTCAGCTTGTTGTCATCTGTCAGCATAGGCTTGATCTGCTTTTCAAATTCGCCGGTAGGATTGATCCATTCCTTTGGAACGTCCAGCTTGTAGAAGCGGAAGCCTCTCTCAAATCCGTACTTCAGGCCTTCCATCTTGATGGTTCCGGTTCCCTTTTCGTCAATCGGATTGATGGTATATAAATCAGTATTTGCATATGTGCTTGTTTTAACACCTAACTTGTTCATAATCGTTACCTCTTTTCTTCTGTAATATTTCCCTCATTCTAACACATAATGACTTGAATTTCATCAGCATTTTTCCCGTTTCCGGTAAATAATAGCCTGCGGAACAGTTTTCTGAAGCGGATGCCCGGCATCCGTCCGCACATTTTTTTCACTGTGGGAAAACCCTGCCCCCTGCCCGTGGGAAACGCTCCGGCACCGGCAGGTATTCCATCAGGAAGTCAGTTTTTCCAGGGCTTCCAGCGAGCGAAACCGCAGGTGCAGGGTTTTTGTGCTGCCGCCAGAGGCGGCGTCCTCTGTCAGCTGGCGGTAACGGGGCGTCATTACTGCGTCCTGCAGCAGTTCCTTCTGGTCTTCATTCTCATAGCTGGTGTTGATGAGACACAGGGGCGGATACAGGACGCACCACCAGTTTTTTCCGTCGCCATTTCCTATAAGAACCCGGAGGGCTTCGTAATTTCCTGCGGGAAAGGTTACATTTCCATAGGTTTTTTCCGGAATCCAGCTCACTCCGAATTCTACCCGGACGCTGTCCCCGCAGCCTTCGTCCCGCAGGATTTTTTCGGCTGCCTGGCGGATTTCCTCCAGATGGGTCTGAATGTAATTTCTGGTTCCGTCGATTTCCAGGGACGCCGTTTGCGCCTCAGCGTCAGCCTGCTCCATGGTGCTGCGGACCAGCTCTTTATTGATCATCTCAATCAGCCCGTCTCTCACCTTCAGCTTGAGGGCCTGATCTTCTGCAGAATCGCTGTTGGCAACGATATGGAGTCGGATGAAGTCCTCGTTGGTTAAGGTCCGGCTGCTGCAGTACACGACGCAGGTGCAGAGAATCACTGCCATGAGAAGCACCATCAGCAGCGGCATCCATCGGTTTATGTTTTTCATCTGTGGTTTACCTCCATTAGGAGCCTTCCCTTTTTTCTCCGTTTTATTCCATTTTTATGAAATTTAAACGATGAGAAGCTTCATTCCCTCCTCCAGAGGCTGGTCCGGTGCCAGCTCGTTGACCTCCTGCAGGGACTCAACGGTGGTCCGGAACTGCTTTGCCACGCTCCACTGGGAATCCCCCGGGCGCACCATGTACAGGATGATCTCCGATGCCGGTGTCTCCGCATCTCCGTTTTCCACGTAGCAGACCCGGTCAATAAACGGACAGGTCCGGATATTCCAGGCACTGATGCTGACCCCCAGGGTGCAGTTCACTTCCACCTGGCGGGGGTTGATCCGCTCGGTCCAGATTTCCTTCAGCTGGATACTGCAGTCCATGTGGCTGTCCGAAAGGGCCCCCGGAATCTCGATAATGCCCCGGAAAGGAATCTCTCCGCTGCAGGAGGCTGCCTCTTCCCGTGTTTCATCCAGATACAGGATGCCTACGTCAAGAATACCCTCTGCAACACAGCGGTCCTGCTGAGGCGTCAGAGTCACCGGCCCGGTTTTTATATCCGCAAAGGGAACTGCCGCAGCGCTTCCCTGGTTCTCAGGAATCTCCACAATTTCCCGCAGAGAAATGTCGGCCGCTCCGCTGCCGCAGTATTCGGTGAGTTCCACCGGCGATGAGGAATATTCCAGCTCCCTGGACCGGTGATACATATCGGTCACTACATCTCGTTTCAGATTCCGGTATACCTGAATTTCCGATGCAATGCCTGCCTTCAGTACAAAGAACGGGCGATCCTCCATGGCGCTGTCGCCGCCGGTTCCCGGGGAATCCATTTCTTCCGATGCATCTGCATCGTCCGGCGCCTCTCCCGGTCGGCGCAGCTGAATGGAGGCGTTGAGCAGCTCAAAGTGCACGGTGCTTCCGGCAATTTCACTGTCATCCATTTCTCCAAGTCTGATAAACTGCGTAAAATCTGTTCTGCCGCGATAATACACAGGAAGGGGCTCTGTTTCTGCCTCCGTCTCCGGAAGATAGAGAATGCTGAAATACAGGTTTCCGGTGATCACTGCTTTGCCCCGGGCAATCTGGTGGTGGTGCTCCACCACATTGACCTCGCTTCGCAGGATCTGCTCCGGCGCAGGATAGCTGTCCTTCAGCCGGATTTTTTCCCGGACATTTGTGGTGTCTGTCCGGCGCTGGGCCAGGTCGGTGAAGAAAAGGGTCTCCTTGCGGAGCAGAAGGGATTCGTCCCGGACGCCTTCCAGCAGCTCGATTTCTGTTTCTCCGTAATCCCGGAGGGTAAATTCCATGGTGGCTGCAATGCGGATCTTCCGTTCGTTGATGACCCGGCTCTGGACCTTTGAGCAGCGGACGTCTGCTTTTGCGGCTGCAGAAAGAGGGCCGGATGCGGCTGCCTCATGCTGGAAGGGCAGCCGGGAGGTAATGGATACGATGCCGGTTCTGCTTCCCCGGGGGAGATAAAGGACGGTGACATGCAGGATGCCTCTGATCCGGACTCCGCTGCCCCCTTCTTTTCCGCCGTAAGGCTCCAGGCCGGAGATTTCCGATACGGCAGTGACGCTGAGGATCTTTTCCAGATCGGGACGGGTGTCCGGTACCAGGATGTCCTCTTCCAGGGGGAGTGCCGGCAGCTGCGCCATGTGCATTCTGGTGAGCCGCAGGCGGCTGCTTCTGAGATCCTCGGTGGCAGGAATCAGTTTCAGAGCCTGCGGGGCGGTCTCATGAGCAGGGGACGAAGCATTCTCTGTAAGGGGGGCCGCCGGGGACGGGGCGGCACTCGCATGATCTGGCGCGGCGTCTGCATAAGCCGCCGGGATCGGGACGGCGGTCTGCCCTGCTGCGGGCGCCGTGCCAGCGGAGTTGGTTGTCGGGGCTGCGGCAGGGGCCGTCCCGGCCATGTGAGTCGCCGGGGCTGCCTCCGCTTCCACCGCAGCAGGAACGATCCCGGCAGGCTGCGTAACCGGAGCTTCCGCAGGTATGGCCCCGGGGCCGGAAGCTGCAGCCTCAGCGTGGGTCTTTTGGGCCGGCTCCGGGGCTTTTATGGCAGCAGGAGCTGCCGTCCCGGAATCAGAAGACGCCTCCGACCGGAGCTTCGGTCCTTCCTCTGCCGGAATCATGGCGTATTCCGGAATGATTTCCTCCCAGTTATTATTATCTTCATGGATCAGTTCATTCATTCTGTATTCCTCCTGTTATTCATATATCAGCGGGACACTGTCTTCTCTGCTATGAATAAGTATATGAATGAATGTCGGGATTCATGACCGGCGGTGACGCAAAAAGGGCTGCCAGCTGAATGCGGCAACCCCTTTGATTATATTCAATATACAGTTTTCTATCTGAATTGCACCCTGCCTGCACGCCTACACATACTGCCGGAGAATGCTGCCAAGCAGCCCTTCCCAGGTTTCCGGGTCCGTGCATCTGCTGCATGCCTCCTGCAGCCGGGCTCTCTGAGTCCCTCCCACGGAAGCCAGCTGAGGGTAGTCCTCGATGAGACCGTAGCGCCGTGCCAGCTGATAGAGCTTCTGCTCGTCCTCCGGAAGATCCAGCACGCGCTGAATCTGCGCCAGAAGCCGTTCCTTGTCCGTACCGATGACCCCGTTTAAGCTTCCGATCAGATTGACAATGTGATCGCTGACCAGATGCACCTCCGGAGCCTCGATGCCCTTCACAAGGTCCCGGATCTCACGAAGCTTTCCAATATCTGTACATTCGGTGAATTCGCCCTGCTGAAGCATCTGATACATCTCCGACTCGTGCTTCAGAACGAAGGTCCGCAGGCGGACAAAATCCGGCCCGATGGCATTGACCACCTTCGCTGTCTCGGATGCATTTTCTTCCGTGAACTCCAGCCCGCCGATGCCCGGCATAAAATACACGGACAGCTCCATGCCCGCTTCCTTTACCTTCCGGCCCCCGTCGATCTGCTGCTCCTGGGTCAGGCCCTTGTTGATCAGCGCAAGGACCCGGTCCGAGCCGCTTTCAAAGCCCGTGTGAATCCGGTTGAGCCCGCTTTCCCGCAGGAGCTTCAGCTGGTCCACAGACCACCGGGACAGAGTCTCCGCCCGCCCGTAGGTGGTGATCCGCTGGATGTGCGGGAACTTTTCCCGGAGATAAAACAGCGAATCCGCCAGCTTTTCCGGCTTCATGGCAACAGAGTTGCCGTCCTGCAGAAAGACATTTGTGCCCCCGTGGGCCAGCCAGTTGTACACCATATAAAAGCAGGAAAGCTCCTCCTGGGTCAGCTGTTCCAGCCGTCCGTACAGGCGGTCCCGGTCCAGCCGTCCGTCATCCCGGGTGCAGGAAACGATCAGATCGCGAAAATACGCCATGCTGTCGATGTTTTCTCTGACCCGCTCTGCAGGAATCATATGAAATCCGCTTCCATGGTACACCACACAGAATCTGCACTTGTTCCATGTGCATCCCTGGGTCACCTGCAGCAGCAGGCTGTTTGCTTCGCTTGGGGGACGAATGGGCCCCACCTCAAATGCTCTGTTGCTCTCGCTCATACTCAGTTCCTGCCTTCCCTACCGATCCTTCGGAATCCGCAGCGCCCGGCGCTGCCCCAAAAAACCGTTCCTGCACTATATACCTGCGCTTCCGCAGCGCTGCATTTCTGCACCACTGCACCGCTGCACCACCGCACAACTGTGCCTCAATGCGCCGCTGCCCTTCCGCGCCGCTTCACTTATTCCGCTTCCTTTTCGCCTCCGGCGCTGCTGCTCTGCGGCTGAAAATCCTTTTCCAGCGTGATTGCCTCCCGGAGCTTGCGGATGTGCTCCACATTGTAGCTTCTGGCCTCCTCAGAGTTTCCGTTCTTCAGACATTCCAGAATAATCCGGTGCTCGTTGATCACGTCCTCGGCCCGCTTCATGGATTTAAAATAAATGTAGCGGAACCGGAGCACCTGCTCCTGCAGCTCCAGAAGGATGTTGATGAGATACTGGTTCCGGCTGCCCTGCGTGATCAGGTTGTGGAACTTTGTATCCGCCTGAATCATTTTTTCCGTATCCTTCTCCACAACTGCGTTGCCATAGGCTTCATTGACCTTTTCCAGCTCGGCCAGCTCCTCTGCAGTCATATTCTGGGCTGCAAGATATGTAGCCAGGCCCTCCAGAGGCTCCCGGACAATCAGCATGTCTTCCAGATCCACCGCCGAAATATCAGAAACGTAAGCGCCTCTTCTCGGCTCAATAGTAACCAGATTGTCCTTTTCCAGCTGACGAATCGCTTCCCTTACCGGCGTCCGGCTGACGCCCATGCTCTCAGCCAGTTCGATCTCCATCATACGTGTTCCAGGTTTGATCTGACCTGTCATGATCAGCATACGAAGTTCCTCGTATACAAGAATTCTCAACGGTTTATGCTGCTGCATACTTATGTTTAACACTTGTTTATCCTCTTTGCTTTAAAATAATTTCTGCCGGTCGGCCCCGCCGACCCTGCTCCCGTTATTATACCGCAATTGTACTCTGTATACAAGGTGCAAAATATTGCATTTTAAAGTTAAAGGGTTTTTACACAGAAAATTTCCGTCTGGCGGCTGCTGATCACGTTTTTCAGCCGCCCGGCAGCAGCCCGGGCTGCTGTCTCCTCCGCAAAAAGCCCGTAGACCGTAGGCCCGCTGCCGCTCATCATAACAGGCGCCTCAGGGCCTGCAGCCTCCTGCAGCTGCGCCTTGAGGACCGCAACCTCCGGGAATTTCTTCAGAGTCACGTTTTCCAGAACATTTCCCATGGATTTTTTCAGAGCCCTCAGATCCCCTGCCGCCGCAGCAGCAAGCACGCCTTTCGTATCGGGATGAGGATAGCCGGACAGCCGGTCCAGTTCCTGATACACCATCTTGGTGGAAACCCCCGCCGGCACCTTCGCAAGAACCGCCCAGACAGAGCGGGCCGGCTTGGGAGTAAGGATTTCTCCGGTGCCCTCCGCCAGAGCGCAGGTCATGCCCCCGGACACCCCCAGCCTGGGCTGCTGCTTTGCCATAATCATAATGGAGAAAGGAACATCCGCTCCGATCCTGGCTCCCAGGCTGCACAGCTCCTCCAGGCTCAGCCCCAGCTTTAGCAGCCGGTTCAGAGCCAGCAGGGCCCCTGCTCCGTTGGAGCTTCCCCCTGCCAGACCTGCCGACACGGGAATGTTCTTCTTGATGTCCATGCGGACCTCTACCGGCCTTCCCGCGTAACGCTCCAGCATGAGCTGCGCCCCTTTGTACGCAGTGTTTCTGGCATCCACCGGGATGTAATATTTGTCGGTTTTCAGTGTTATTTTATGTGTTTCCGACGGAAATATGCGGACCGTCATCTCGTCATACAGATGAATGCCCTGCATGACCATCTCCACATCGTGATATCCGTTTTCTCTGACCCCCGTAACGTCCAGAGACAGATTGATCTTTGCATAGGTGCGAAAAGAAAGTGATTTCTGCATGAATATTCTCCTGCTTCCCTGTGCAGCGGCCCGGCCGCTGAAAAAGCATCCTCCATGGCTCTGATTATACCATGTTCCCCAAAGAAAAACAGGACCCCCTGACGGTGATCCTGTTTTTCCTTCCATTATTTATATTTCTTCGGAGAAAGACGGGGCCTGCAGGCTGCAGCGGACTGCCGTGCAGTTCCTGCCGCAGAAAATCCGGGCTGCCCCGCTGGATTCGTACGCTAAAACGGACTAAACGTTTTCAACGATCATGGCAGTACCCATACCGCCGCCGATGCACAGAGTGGCGAGACCGTACTTTGAGCCTCTTCTCTTCATTTCGTACATCAGGGATACCAGGATTCTGCAGCCGGATGCGCCGATCGGGTGACCGAGGGCAATAGCGCCGCCGTTTACGTTGAGCTTTTCCGGATCAAATCCAAGATCGTTGCCCACTGCCACAGACTGAGCTGCAAAGGCTTCGTTTGCTTCGATCAGATCGATCTGATCCATGGTCATGCCGGCCTTTTCCAGAGCCTTCTTTGTTGCCGGTACAGGACCGATCCCCATAATAGAAGGATCTACGCCTGCAGATGCATAAGAAACGATCTTTGCCATCGGCTTGATGCCCAGCTCTGCTGCCTTTTCTGCAGACATAACCACAACTGCAGCAGCACCGTCGTTGATGCCGGATGCGTTGAGAGCTGTAACAGTACCGCCCTGCTTGAAGGCAGGCTTTGCGCCGTCAAAGGCATCTCTGAGGATATTTGGAATCGGATGCTCGTCAGTATCGAAAACAACCGTGCTTCCGTCCCACTGCGGAACCTCAACCGGAACGATTTCGTCCTTGAACTTGCCTTCCTTCATGGCTGCTGCGCACTTCTGCTGAGACTGGAAGGAGAAATCATCCTGCATTTCTCTTGTGATGCCCCACTGCTCTGCAACATTTTCTGCTGTGATGCCCATGTGCAGGCCGCTGAATGTATCTGTAAGACCGTCCTTGAGCATATCGTCTTCCATGGTAACGTTGCCCATACGAGCGCCCCATCTTGCCTTTGGAACGAGGTACGGAGCCATGGTCATGCTTTCGGTACCGCCGGCTACTATGATGTCAGCGTCACCGGCCTTGATGGCCTGAGCAGCCATGCTGATGGTTCTGAGCCCGGAACCGCACAGCTTGTTGATGGTCATGGCAGGAACTTCCTTCGGAATGCCTGCGCCCATGGCTGCAAGTCTTGCAACACCCTGACCCTGACCGGCCTGAAGAACGCATCCGTAGATGACTTCATCGATGGACGCCGGGTCGATGCCTGCACGGGAAACAGCTTCCTTAATCGCAACCTCGCCGAGCTTTACAGCAGTAACGTTATTTAATGATTTGCCAAACCGGCCGATCGGGGTTCTTGCCGCACTTACGATTACTACTTCTCTCATAATAGTCGCCTCCTTGTGTCATAATATTTTTGATAAAAAAAAGAATTGAATATTCCGCTCCGCCCCGGAGGGCGGCTCCTCTTAACGACTTAATTTTAACACAGTTTGAGCGCAAATCCAACCGGTTTTGCCCCAATCAAACATAATTATTTTTACACTTATAGTTTGTATACATTTTATTGTACACACGATTACTTTGTATTGGATAGTAAGTGTTGATTATCAACGGTATACAAATTATTGTCATATAAAAACGTCTGCTCTGCAGACAACCTGGGGGGCCGGGGCCCCCGTTATTTTTTTCTCACAGAGGCTGTTACGGCAATTTTTTTTCGCCACTGCGCCGCCTGCTGCGGCGCCGGGGGATGCGCGGAGCCATCGCTCCCTGAGGGTCTGTTTTCTGCTATTGCACCGCTTTTCTTAAGATGCGGCGGGGCCTGCCCGTCACATATGGATCTCCGTAAAATGCAAAAATGAGCTGGGCGGTCATAAAGATCCAGATCACCGGTTCGCAGATGATTACCCCGTCGTAGCCCATGACCGGATTGATCAGAACCACAAAGATGATCTTGCCAATGCATTCCATGATGCTGGCCACCAGGGGAACCACCTTGCGCCCCAGACCCTGCAGCCCGTTGCGCAGGTTAAAGAGGATGCCCAGCACCGGGTAAAACAGCACATTGAAGCGCATATACCGGGTGCCGATGTGTATGATGCCGGCGCTTTCGGAGCCGGAAATCAGGCTGATGAGCTGCGGCGCCGCCAGGTAATTGAGGGCGATGATGAAAAACGCCCACACAATGGTCACGATATTTGCAAACCGGACCCCGTCCCTGACACGCTGGCGCTTTCCGGCGCCCACGTTCTGGGAAACAAAGGTGGACAGGGCCAGCCCCCAGCTGATCTGAGCCACCATGCAGAAATAGGAGAGCCGCCGGGCCGCCGTGTGCCCTGCAATCACATAAGTCTCAAATCCGTTGACGCTGTACTGCAGGATCACCGTTCCCACAGAAACGATGCAGGCCATGAGGCCCATGGAAAAGCCCTGACCGTTGACGTCCAGGTACAGCTTCAGGTCCGGCCGGAAGTGCCGCAGCCCCGGAATCAGAATCCTGCATCTGACAAAAATGTAAACCAGGCAGAGAACCACCGAAATCCCCTGAGAAATCACCGTTGCCACTGCAACGCCCTGAATCCCCATGCCCGGCACCAGAAGCAGATCCAGCACAATGTTGATGCCGCAGGACAGAGCCAGAAACAGAAGCGGCACCAGACTGTTTCCCACGGCCCGCATCATGGCGGCGCAGAGGTTGTAGGCGATCATAATGCCGGCGTACCGCGTCATAAAGCCGATGTACTCCAGAGCGTCCCCCATAAGGGCTTCCGGCGTATCCAGCAGCCGCAGCAGGGTTTCCATCCCAAAAATAGAAAAGAACAGCAGCCCTATGGAAAGAAACGCCCCGGTGTACAGAGAACACACCACAGACTTCTTCAGGTTGCTGCTGTCTCCCCGGCCAAAATACCGGGCCGCCACAATGGCCATGCCATTGCCCACCCCCAGGGCAAAGCCCACCAGAAGCTCGTATACAGGAGACACCGCTCCCATAGCCGCCAGGGCCTCATCCCCGGTAAAGCGCCCCACCACCATGGTGTCCACAGCGTTGTACAGCTGCTGCAGACCGTTTGAAAGTATCAGAGGCACGGCAAAAAGCACCATTACCCGCCAGATACTCCCTTCCGTCAGATTTTTCGTATCCGATCTTTCCCTTAACTTCATCGATCATTCCTTCTTCATCTTCCAATTTGTTTCTCCTGCAGCCGCCCGGCGCCGGGCGCCCTGACAACCACCAATGCGGCCCACCGATGCCTGTGTCAAAACCAGCCTCCCGCAAAACATTTACCCCATTGTAACACTCCCCCGGAGCCGTATCCATAAAAACTATGTAAAAAAACCTGCAGAGCAAAGCTGCCGCAGGATATCCGCTTTTCCATATTTCCCCGGAAGTTTCCAATTTCCCTATAGATTACTTCCCCATTTATATATATAATGTAATCGGACATAGTTTTTCCACCGTTATATTTTTTGGTGAACCACTCAGCTTTATTTGCCAAAGGAAAAGCTATGTCCTTTTCTTTCGGCACCCAAGCAACGCTCATTGCGAATAGGCAATTTATATCCCGTGGGCTCCGCGCCACAAAA
>JBJFFZ010000106.1:0-2582 GCA_051892195.1 Anaerovoracaceae bacterium | reverse complement strand
TCCTTCGCCGACTTCCATCACCGCTCTGATTTCCCGGACTGCAGACCGGCCGTCACCTATATCAGGCCGCCCTCATGCTCCCGGATTTCCTTCAGGAAAATTGTTCCATATTTTTCAAATTTTACCTCGCCCACGCCGTAGACATCCAGCATTTCCTGCCGTGTGGCCGGCCTGCGCAGAGCCATGTCCTTCAGAGTCTTATCCGAAAACACCACATAAGGCGGAACACCGGCCTCTGCAGCCAGCTCCGCCCGAAGCTTCCGCAGATCCTCAAACAGCGCCCGCTCTGCCACAGACAGATCGGCAGCCATTTTGCCCGGCTTCTTCCGGGACTTCCCGCCGCTGACCTGCGTCTTCATGTAGACATGCTCCTCCCCCTTCACCAGAGGAATGCACTTTTTCCCCAGAATCAGCACGGGATAATCCCCTTCCGTAGCCCGTATGTAGCCTCCCAGCTCCAGCTCCGTAATCATACTCTTGATTTCCGGCACCTTGTAACCCCGGAGACTTCCATAGCTTTCCAATTCTTCCATTCCCAGCGCCAGAATCCGCTCCGCCCGGCTCCCGCTGAGAATATTGGCGATCATCACCGCGCCGTACCGCTGCCCCGTCTCACGAATACACCGGACCACCTGAATGCACGCCTCCGTAATATCCGTTTTCTCATATTCCGTAGTGCAGTTGCTGCAGTTTCCGCAGCTGCCCGGGTGCGCCTCCCCGAAATACTTCAGAATATACTGCCGCAGACAGGCCGTTGTCTGGCAATAATGAATCATGGCCTTCAGCTTCCGCTCCGCATTGATGCGCAGCTGCTCCGTCTCCTCCGGCGTCACGTCCTCCCCCTCGCCGCTGTGGCTGATGAGCAGCCGGTTGATCATAATATCCTGGGCCGAAAACAAAATCAGACACTCCGAAGGCTCCCCGTCGCGCCCGGCGCGACCCGCCTCCTGGTAATAATTCTCCATGCTCTGGGGCATGTTGTAATGCACCACAAACCGGACATTGGACTTGTCAATGCCCATGCCGAACGCGTTCGTGGCAACAATCATCCCGCATTTATCGTATACGAAATCATCCTGATTTTTGCTGCGCTCCGCGGCAGACAACCCCGCGTGGTAGCGTCCCGCCCCATGACCGTGCAGATTCAGGAATTCACAGACAGTTTCCACATTTTTCCTTGTGGAGCAATACACAATCCCGCTTTCGCCCCGGTGCTCTTCCAGAAATGTCAGAAGACTCTGATTTTTTTCCTGAACGCTCCTCACGTTTTTTACGCTGAAGGTAAGGTTGCTGCGGTCAAATCCAGTCACCAGCACCGCCGGTTCCTCCAGCATCAGACTCCGGATGATATCCTCCTTTACCAGATCCGTTGCTGTAGCTGTAAACGCGTTGATCCGCGGCCTGCCGGGCAGCTGATCGATAAACCCCCGGATCTTTGTATAGCTGGGGCGAAAATCGTGTCCCCACTGGGAAATACAGTGCGCCTCGTCCACCGTCACCATGGAAATGTCCACACTCCTGGCAAATTCCAGAAAGTCCTCGGTTTCCAGCCGCTCCGGCGCCACATAAATAATCCGGTATTCCCCCTGCCTGGCAAGGCCCAGGGCCTTGGAAATCTGCCGTTCATTGAGGCTGCTGTTGATATATGCCGCCCGGATTCCGTTCTGATTCAGGGCCTTAACCTGATCCGTCATAAGGGAAATCAGAGGCGAAATCACCAGGCTGATCCCGGAAAGCAGCACCGCCGGAATCTGATAGCAGATGGATTTTCCGGCCCCCGTAGGCATAATGCCCACCGCATCCTTCCCGTCCATAATCGAATCAATCAGAAATTCCTGCCCCTCCCGAAATCCGTCATATCCGTAATACTTTTTCAGAACCTCATATTTATCCAAGGTAACAATCCCCCTCTCGCTGCCGCCGATCGGCTGCTTCCAGCCCCCGGCACTGCAGGCCTGTTTGTCTCATCAGTTTTTTCCCGCATCGAGACCGCAGACTCGTTTTTCTCATCAGCTGCTTCCCGCCCCGGCACTGCAGGCCCGTTTCTTTCATCGGTCTCTTTCCTCTCCGGGACCGCAGGCTCGTTTTTTCATCAGCTGCTTCCTGCACCAGCACTGCAGACCCGTTTCTCTCATCAGTTTTTTCCTGCACCGGGACCGTAGTTTGTTCTCTGCTTTCTGATTTTAATCTGTGCCGCTGCCAATCCTCCGTTTTCTGATTTTTAACCGGCACTTCTGCGAAATACATTTATCTTTCCCTTTTTCTAATTCCTGATTTCTAATTCCAAATTTTCTGTTTTTCAGCCTTTTCGGCGCTTTTTCTCTGTTCCCGGACGTTCTTTTTTTATTCGCATCGTATTTTGCCTTTGTACGATGCATCGCATATCTACCCCAAAAACAAAGTTCCGACCATAACCGGAATATTCGCCCACCGAAACAGCACCGCCGATCCCCCTGCCAGTATCAGAAAAATGACATTCCTCAGAAATCCCCTGTATTCCGTCCGGCCCGCCGGACCCCTGCAGCAGAATCGCAACCCAGATCCCGGCGCCTTTTCGGAACATGCTGCGCCGGACTTCCACG
>JBJFFZ010000105.1:0-10713 GCA_051892195.1 Anaerovoracaceae bacterium | reverse complement strand
CGCAGGATTATTTCGGAATCCCGGAGGCAGTTCTGATCAAGGCGGAAATGCTGGATATTGCGGGAAATGATCCGGAAAAACTTCTGAAAGAGGCTATGATGAATATTGGATGAGAGAAAAATCTCCGTCCGGGATTTTCTGTGTCAGAAAACTGAAGCACAAGGGGCATCGCGTTGCGATGTCCTTTTGCTATCCATAATTTTACATTTATGGTTGCAATATTATTCCATTTTTAGTAAAATAAGATAGCGATAAGTATTTCTATGAGAGAAATGAAACCGCAAGTGGAAAGGATTATGGAGGTTCACTATGACACAGATTAAGCAGCAGACATTCGCCAGCGTCCCGGACGCTGAACATTATCACAATCTTTATCAGAGCCTTAACTTATCGGATGATTTCCTTTTTGGCAAGGTCATGCAGGACGAGGAGATTCTGCAGATGCTTCTGGAAAAGATTCTTGGATTTCCAATCAAAAAAGTGGTTCTGATTCAGCCACAGAAGGTTCTGGAAATCGATCCTTCGGCTCACGGGATCCGGCTGGATGTGTATGCGGATGACGGTGAAAATACCCGCTACTGTGTTGAAATGCAGAAAAGCAATCAGTATAATGTTCCTAAGAGAAGCCGTTATTATCTCAGCGTGATGGATCTTGACCAGCTGGAAAAGGGTGCTGATTACCGGAATCTGAAGCGCTCCTTTGTGATCTTCATCTGCCTGTTTCAGCCGTTTCATGTAAAAAGGCAGAAGTTTACCTTTGAGCGCCGCTGTATTGAAGAGGAAGGCCTTTCGCTGGAAGATGAGAGCAGCGTGATTGTTCTGACGGATGCGCCGGACTCCGGCGGTGACAGAGACATCGATGCGTTCTTCCGGTATGTAGTCAGCAGTACCGGTGAGGTCGCAGAGAGCTCTGAAAGCGACTTTGTCAGAAGGATTCACCAGCGCGTCCTTGAGGTAAAGAACAACAGAAATCTGGAGGTGGAGTTCGTGAAGCTGCGGGAACTTGAACGTGAGAATTATGAGGCCGGCAGGCTGGAGATGCAGCGGACTGTGGTACAGAATATGATTGCACTGGGGATGGAGGATGATGAGATCTGCCGTATCGCCGGGTGTACTGCAGAATTTGCTGCTGCGGTGCGGGCAGAGGAATCCGGAAGAAGAGAATAGCGTAATATACGTCTGCAGGCTTGCCGACCTGTGGGAAACTATCCGGGGAATGTCAGGGATTTTCTGCGGGGACGGGGGCCAAATCCCCATTGTCTATTGACTGCCCTGCGCGGAAATGATATAAAGACAAAAGAAGCCTTGCGGCGGGTCTTTGGGGGCATTGGTTGTGAACCCGGGGACGGCGCAGGGGGGACAGTTATATGAAGCAGAGGAGGATGAATTCTATGGATATGAAGGAAGTCGTATGCGAATGCATGGGCACAAAAGCCGGTGAAATCAGAGCAGCCGTTGAAGCCGGCGCTACTACAGTAGAAGAAGTAAAGGCAGCAACAAAAGCAGGTACAAGCTGTTCCATGTGCGTTCAGAAGATCGAAAAAATCATCGAAATGTACAAGTAAAACCGTGGTTCCTGCCGGGCAGAGGCAGAAACCGTGCTGAAAAAAGAAACGTAAAGGGCATCGCGCTGCGATGTCCTGTTTTTGTATGTACAGTAAAGAAAAAGCCGGAAAGCGATTGTGCCGTATCGCGGGGAGTACCGCAGAATATGCTGCTGCTGCGGTGCGGGGCCGGAATCCGGAAAATAAAAAAGACTGCTGCATCAAAATGCAACAGTCTATAAAAATGGTGCACGTGAGAAGATTCGAACTTCCACGGATTTAACCCCACACGGACCTGAACCGTGCGCGTCTGCCAGTTCCGCCACACGTGCCTGACTCGATAAATAATACACGGATTTGAGGCCGTTGTCAACAGAAATATGAAGTTTTATAAAAAAAATTTCGGTGGCCGTTTCGGCCGGAGGCGTGAATGATTCTGGCCGGCGGGCCGGCCGTCACCCGGGTGATTTATTGCTCTAACGAAATGAAGTGATAATGCAATAATATGGTATCAGAGTAAAGGTTTTAATTGACCTGTTTTTTACACTGTGATAGAATGAAGCAGCAAAATGAGGAACAGCCGGGCTGTTCGTTTTACAGGGAGGAAATTATCATGAAAAAGATTCTTGCAGCAGTACTGTGCATGGTTATGGTTCTTGCTACATTTGCAGGATGCGGCGGCACAGCGGATACTGCAGGTTCTGCTCCTTCAGGAGAGGAGAGAACAACATTTACTGTAGGCTTTGATGCCGAATACCCACCGTTTGGTTATATGGCTGATGACGGCTCATACACAGGCTTTGACCTGGAGCTGGCTCAGGCTGTGTGCGAACTGGAAGGCTGGGAATTCGTTGCAACTCCGATTGACTGGGATGCAAAGGACATGGAGCTCAATTCCGGTTCTATCGACTGCATCTGGAACGGATTTACCATCAACGGCCGTGAAGATGATTATACATGGTCCAAGCCATACTGCGACAACAGCCAGGTGGTTGTTGTAAAGGCAGATTCCGGAATCAGCACACTGGCTGATCTGGCAGGCAAGACCGTAGGTGTTCAGACTGCTTCTGCAGCAGAGACAGTGCTCACTGATCCGGAACAGCAGAAGGAGCTGGGCGATACATTCGGAAAGATGAACGATTTTAAGGATTACAACACTGCATTTGCAGAGCTGGATGCAGGTGCCATCGATGCTCTGGCTGTTGATATCGGCGTGGCAAACTATCAGCTCTCTTCAAGAGAAGGCTTTGTAATTCTGGAAGAAGCCCTCAACTCTGAACAGTACGGTGTAGGCTTCAAGCTGGACAACACAGAACTCCGCGACATCGTGGATGCAGACCTTCAGAAGCTTTATGAGGACGGCACTGTAACAGAACTGGCTGAAAAGTATCAGATCGCTGACATGATCTGCCTCGGTTAGTTCCTGCAGAGATAACAGAAACAACAGAAACAAAAACAGAAGTGGGGGTGGGCCGATCCGGTGCCCATCCCTTTTTAAATGGAGGTCAGTCGTATGTCATTTGAGGTAATGCTCACCCAGCTGGGGCTCGGCTTTCTCAGGACCGTGGGTCTGTTCTGCTGGACGCTGGTGCTTTCCATCCCTCTGGGGATGGTGGTGGCCTTCGGCAGGATGTCAAAAAACAGAATTCTGAGCGCTGTTGTCAGAATCTATATCGATATTATGAGAGGGACGCCCCTGATGCTGCAGCTCCTGATGGTCTATTTCGGGCCGTACTATCTGTGGGGCGCAAATATCGGAGGATACCGGTACACTGCCATCGTACTGGGCTTTACGCTGAACTATGCCGCGTACTTTGCGGAGATTTTCCGCTCCGGAATTCAGTCCGTGCCGAAGGGACAGCACGAAGCCGCTGCCGTTTTAGGCTACGGCAGGTGGCAGACCTTCCGCAAGATCGTGCTCCCTCAGGTAATCAAGCTGGTTCTGCCGTCCGTCACAAACGAAACCATCACGCTGGTCAAGGACACGTCCCTGGCGTACGCTCTGGCGTACAGCGAAATGTTCTCCATCGCAAAGCAGATTGCGGCAAAGGAGACAAATTTCTTCCCTCTGGTGGTGGCAGGCGTGTTCTACTTTATATTCAACTATGTGGTTGCAGAGATTATGAACCGGTTTGAAAAGAAAATGAACTACTACAAATAGGAGGTCTGCCGTGCGTGTACTTGAAATGAATCATATAAAAAAGCACTTCGGAAGCCTGGAAGTACTGAAGGATATCAGCTTTTCCGTGAATCAGGGCGAAGTCGTGTCCATTATCGGCCCCTCCGGGTCCGGAAAATCCACCATTCTCCGGTGCGCAACCATGCTGGAGACCATCAACGGAGGCGAGTTCTCCTATTTCGGCGAAAAGGCTGCCTGGGAAGAGAACGGCGAGGTTGTCTACGCTCCAAAGCAGAAGCTTACGGAAATCAGAAGGCAGTTCGGGCTGGTTTTCCAGAACTTCAATCTGTTTCCGCACTACTCTGTGATCAAAAATCTTACGGATGCTCCCATTCATGTGCAGAAGCGGAATCGGGACGAGGTTTTTGATGAGGCCCGGGAGCTGCTGAAAAAGATGGGTCTTGCGGACAAGGAAGACTATTACCCCCATCAGCTGTCCGGCGGACAGGCCCAGCGCGTGGCCATTGCCCGGGCTCTGGCGCTGAAGCCGAAAATGCTTTTCTTCGACGAGCCCACCTCGGCTCTGGATCCGGAGCTTACGGGGGAAGTGCTCAAGGTCATCAAATCCCTTACAGAAATGCACATGACCATGGCCATTGTTACCCACGAAATGAAATTCGCCCATGATATCTCCGACCGGATGATCTTTATGGACGGCGGGGTAATCGTGGAAGACTGCACCCCGCAGCAGATGTTCAGCTCCGACAACGAGCGTCTGAAGGCTTTTCTGGGAAAACTGGAGCAGTCTTACTGAGTTTTATTCTGAAAAAATGCGGACCGTATGCCGACCGCCGGGCCCGGCGGCGGGCGTACGGTTCTTTTCACTTTGCTGAAAGGAGGGCATATGCGGATTATTGAGGAACCGCTGGGCGGTTCGTTTTTTTCATCGCCGATTCTTGCGGAGTACCTGCAGGGCATGCGCATTGTGGTGGCGGACATTGAAACCACGGGACTTTCCCCAAAGACGGCGGCCGTGGTTCTTGGCGGGGCGGTGATCCCGGAGGGTTCGGGGCGAAGAGCCATTCAGTTCTTCGGGGACTCTTTAAAGGACGAAAAGGAGCTTCTGCAGCGCTACACGGCCCTTCTGACGCAGTACGATGTGATCGTGACCTACAACGGAAACCGGTTTGATATTCCATTTCTGGTGCAGCGCATGAAGCACCACGGACTGGACCCCTCCGGCCTTGCGGCCATGCATTCCCTTGATCTTTACAGGATTCTGCGGTATCATTCCCATCTGCCAAGGATCCTTCCAAACCTGAAGCAGAAAACCGTGGAGGTGTTTCTGGGGGATGGGGACAGCCGCACCGACGAAATCGACGGCGCCAGAAGCGTGGAGCTGTATTTTGAATACATGAGAAGCAGGGGCCCGGAGCGGGAACGGCTCCTTGGGGAAATACTGCTTCATAACCGGGATGACATTGTTCGCCTGTCTGACATGCTGCGGATTCTGCGGACTCTGGACATTCACGAGATCATGTACTCCGACGGATTTCCGGTGCAGGCCGGCGGCCGGCGGCTGCAGGTAAACAAAATCAAACTGTCTTCCGGAAAGCTGACGGCAGAGGGCAGTGCGCCGGGGACAGCCGCCGATGCGGTCTGCTATGGCGAGGGCTACGAGCTTGCAGTCGGGGCAAAGGAAAAAACCTGGAAGCTTAAGGCCGAATGCTTAAAGGCGGGCAGCGGCCTGGCCGCTGATCTGCAGGCCATGAACCTGGATACTGCGCAGCTGCAGGCCCTGGGAGGCTACGAAAGCGGCTATCTGATCCTCAAAGACGGGGACCAGATCCGTCACAGGGAGGCCAACTGGCTGGTCCGGACCATTCTGCTGCGCCATTTATCCTGACGGGCAGGAAAAGTTAGGGCCCGTCCCGGCCTGCAGAGAAGAAAAACAAAACTAAGACGCCGGGCAGGAAAAACACAATTGCATCAGATACCGTTTCCCCCTATAATCTATAGGAAGGGTCCGGAACAACCGGACCGGAGAACGGAACGCGCTGGTCCGGATAAAGAGGAAGGGCCGGACCGGAGACCGAAAACAGCCGGTCCGGTGCAACCGGACTGGCATTCAGAAACAGAAGGGCCGCAATACACAGGAACAGCGCCTGAAAAAGGAGGTACCGCATGGAAACAAAAACGATGAAAGAAAAAGCCCGGGAGATGAAGCTTGCGTCCCCGTATATGGCTGCAATCCCCGTAGAAACCAGAAATGCGGCACTTGCTGCCATTGCAGCGGCCATCCGCGACAGAAAAGACGCACTGATGGAAGCCAACCGGCTGGATCTTGCAGCAGCAGAGCAGAAGGGGATTCCCGCTCCCGTCATGAAGCGCCTGAAATTTGACGAAGGAAAAATCGCAGAGGTGCTGGGAGGCATCGAAAGCCTCATGGGACTTCCGGATCCCCTGTCCCGGGTTCTCCTGCGCAGAGAGCTGGATCAGGGACTGACTCTGGTAAAGGAATCCTGCCCCATCGGCGTAATCGGCGTGATCTTTGAAGCCCGCCCGGACGCCATGGTTCAGGTATCCACCCTGTGCATCAAGAGCGGAAACTGCGTGATCCTCAAGGGCGGCAGCGAAGCCAGAAACACAAACCGCGCCCTCTTCGGCGTAATTCAGGAGGCGGCCGCATCCGCAGGCCTGCCGGAAGGCGCGCTGATGCTGGCAGAGACCCACGATGACATCGACCAGCTCCTGGAATGCCACGAATCCATCGACCTGCTGATTCCCCGGGGCTCCAACCAGTTTGTCCAGCACATTATGAACAACACAAAAATCCCGGTTATGGGCCACGCAGACGGAATCTGCCATGTCTATGCCGACCGCTCTGCGGACACCGCAAAGGCCGTAAGAATCATCGCCGACGCAAAAACCCAGTATCCGGCAGCCTGCAACGCCGCAGAGACCCTGCTGGTGCACAGAGACGCAGCAGCCCGGCTGCTGCCCGCCCTTGCCGAAGAATTTGAACGGCTTCACGTCACACTGAAGGGGACACCAGAGGTGTCGTCCCTGGTGAACTGCCAGCCTGCAGCAGAGGAGGATTTTTCCACAGAGTATCTGGACTGCATTATTTCTGCGAAGATTGTGGATTCTCTGGACGAAGCCATTGAACATATCAACCGCTACGGCTCCCATCACACGGACGCCATCATTACCGAGGACCCTGCAGCCGCAGAACGCTTCATGCAGCTGGTGGACTCCGCAGGGGTCTACCACAACTGCTCCACCCGGTTTGCAGACGGATTCCGGTACGGCTTTGGAGCCGAAGTCGGCATCAGCACCGGAAAGCTCCACGCCCGGGGCCCCGTAGGCCTCGACGGGCTCGTGACATACAAATACCGCCTTACAGGCGACGGACATATCGTAGGCGAATACGCCGACGGAACAAAGCAGTTCCATTTTAAGGATTTATAAAAAAACGGCCGCTCCGGCGGCCCAAACCCCGCAGCCGCCCCGGCGGCTCCAAACGCAGGGCTGCCTGCGGCAGCCTGAGGGGATGCCGGGAGGCATCGTAGATTGGCAATATACATTTTAATTGAATCTGGAGGAGATTATGAAGAAGCCCGCTTATGAAAACCCGTTGATTAAGAGATATACCAGCAAGGAAATGTCCTATGTCTGGTCCCCGGATATGAAATTCACCACATGGAGAAAGCTGTGGATCGCTCTGGCCGAAGCCGAAATGGAGCTGGGACTCAACATTACCCAGGAGCAGATCGATGAGCTGAAGGCTCACGTGGACGATATCAATTACGCAGAAGCAGAGGCCAGAGAAAAGGAAGTCCGCCACGACGTCATGTCCCACGTTTACGCTTACGGGCTCCAGTGCCCGAAGGCAAAGGGCATCATTCACCTGGGGGCAACCAGCGCCTACGTAGGCGACAACACCGACGTGATTCAGCTGCGGGAAGGCCTGCTGATCATCAAGCACAAGCTGGCGGACCTGCTGGCAAAGCTCAGCGAATTTGCCATGGAAAACCGGGATGTGCCGACCCTGGGATTCACTCATTTCCAGCCGGCGCAGCTTACAACCGTAGGCAAGAGAGCCACCCTGTGGATGCAGGACTTCTACTTTGACTATCTGGACGTATGCGAGCTCATAGACAGCCTTATGCTGCTGGGCGTAAAGGGCACCACCGGCACCCAGGCAAGCTTCCTGGATCTCTTTGACGGCGACCACGAAAAAGTCAAGGAGCTGGACCGCAGAGTGGTAAAGAAGATGGGCTTTGAGCGCTCCATTCCTGTTTCCGGCCAGACCTACACCAGAAAGGTGGACTTCAAGGTTCTGTCCGTCCTCAGCGGCATCGCCCAGAGCGCCCACAAGATGACAAACGATATCCGCCTCCTCCAGCACCTGAAGGAAGTGGAAGAACCGTTTGAAAAGAAGCAGATCGGCTCCTCCGCCATGGCCTACAAGAGAAACCCTATGAGAAGCGAGCGCATCGCTTCCCTTTCAAGATACGTTATGTCCAACGCCATGTCCACTGCCATGACCGCCTCAACCCAGTGGTTTGAACGGACTCTGGACGACTCCGCCAACCGCCGTCTGGTGCTGCCGGAGAGCTTTATGGCCGTAGACGCCGTGCTGGACATCGCATGCAATGTCTGCTCCGGCCTGGTGGTATATAAGGAAGTCATCCGCCAGCACGTTATGGCAGAGATTCCGTTCATGGCAACCGAAAACATCATCATGGAATCCGTAAAGAAGGGAGGAGACCGTCAGGAGCTCCACGAGGGCATCCGGGTTCACTCCATGGAGGCAGGCCGTCAGGTCAAGGAGTTCGGCAGGCCGAACGACCTTCTGGACCGCATTGCGGCAGACCCGATGTTCGGACTTTCCGCAGAGGATGTAACAAAGCTCACCGAGCCGTCTGACTACATCGGACGCTCCGCAAAGCAGACCGAAGAATTCATCGCAGAATTCATTCAGCCTGTCATCGAGGAAAACAGAGAATTCCTCAACCACGAAGTGGAACTGAACGTATAGCAGGAAACCGAACCCAACGTGCACAGCCCCTGCGGCCCGGCCGCAGCACACAGGCACACGACAGGCACAATACAAAAGGAAGCGAAAATGAAAACTCCGGAACAGCTGATCAATGAAGCGCGAAAAATTGTAATAAAGCTGGGAAGCAACACCATCTCAGACGACACCGGCAAGGTTAACCGGGATATTATGAAAGCCATCACCGCCCAGGTCATGGAACTGATCCGAAAGGGCAAGCGTGTGGTCATCGTATCCTCCGGCGCCGGAAGCTGCGGGGTTGCCGCCATCAACAAATGGAGCCGCAAGAGCGACATCAACTACAAGCAGGCCCTCTGCGCCATCGGACAGGTGGAGCTTATGAACGCCTACAAGGAGCTCTTTGCCGAGTACGGACTGCATGTGGCTCAGCTCCTTCTCACAAAGGAGGATTTTCAGGATCACCACCGGGAGCTGAACATCCGCAACGCTCTGTTCACCCTGGTAGATGAGGGCGTGGTTCCCATCGTCAACGAAAACGACAGCGTCAGCGTGGACGAAATCAAAATCGGGGACAACGACACCCTCAGCGCTCTGACCGCAAACCTGTGGGCAGCCGACCTGCTGATCCTTATGAGCGATATTGACGGCGTCTACGACAAGGACCCCAACACCCACGAGGACGCAGTCCTCATCGAATACGTCAGCAATGTGGCCCAGCTGCGGGAACGCATCGACACAGAGGGCAAGAGCACCTTCGGCACCGGCGGCATCGTGACAAAGCTCAACGCAGCAGAAATCGTCAGCGAATTTGGCGCAGCAATGATCATCACAAACAGCAGAAAGGAAAACATCCTCGGCAAGCTGGCCGCAGGCCAGGAAAAAGCCACCGTATTCTGCTGCCAATAGCACTCAAAGAAGAGGACTGTCAGAGGGAACAGTCCTCTTTCCGTATATTTTCGGAAAAAAGGAGGAAAAAACATGAAACTTGGAATCATCGGGGCGGGAAACATGGGTACCGCCATTCTCAGGGGATATGTGGCCGCAGGAGCGGCCCCGGAGGAAATCTGCGTATTGGGGCACCACCCGGAAAAGCTTGCTGCCCTGCAGCAGGAGCTTGGCATCCGCATTGCAGCAGATACGAGGGAGTTGATGGAATTTTCCGACGCCGTCATGGCGGCAGTAAAGCCAAAGGACCTGGCAGGCGTCCTGAAGGAAGCCGCACCTCTGCTGGGCAGAGAGCAGCTGGTGATTTCCATTGCAGCAGGCAAAAGCATGGCAGATATCTGCGAAATGCTTGCAGACTCCCCGGTACCGGCAGAGCTCCGCAAAATCATTCGCGTCATGCCAAACACCCCGGCTCTGGTAGGCGAAGCCATGAGCGGACTGTGCCGCAGCAGCGCCGTCACCGACGAAGAATTTGCCCCGGTAATGAAGCTCTTCGGGAGCATCGGCCAGGCCGATGAAGTGGCAGAAAGCCTGATGGACGCCGTGGGCGCAGTATCCGGCTGCAGCCCTGCCTATGTCTATATGTTCATCGAGGCCATGGCGGACGGCGGCGTCCGGGCCGGCATGCCGAGAGCACAGGCCTACCGGTTTGCAGCCCAGTCCGTCCTGGGAGCAGCAAAGATGGTGCTGGAAACCGGCGAACATCCCGGAGCCCTGAAGGATGCCGTCTGCTCCCCGGGAGGCACCACCATCGAAGCCGTAGGCGTCCTGGAGCAGCGGGGCTTTCGCAGCGCCGTCATGGATGCCGTGGATGCAGCAGTAAAAAAATCGAAGAACATGTAACGTCCGGCAGATTGGTCGGCAAAACGGGCGGCAGCCGGGGTGCCGGAGGCTCTCCTTCGCCGGGGAATGCTTTCGGGCTTATCCGGCCCCCCGGCCGCTGCCTTTGCTGGGTGTGGCTAGTTGTAGGATCCGTTTCGAATCAGGAATTACAATTTATTACATTTATTCCTTGACATGGTATTTTTCTATGATATAATGTTTCCATAATATGACATAGTTTCCAGAAACATATGCATCGG
>JBJFFZ010000104.1:0-97796 GCA_051892195.1 Anaerovoracaceae bacterium | reverse complement strand
GTGGAGAGCTTCTTCCCCGGACTGAGCGACATCGAGCTGAAATACCGGTATTCGCGATGCCACGATTCCGTTTCTATTGTGGCATAAGGAAAAGCCTCCGCAGGTGTGCTTCTGCGGAGGCTTTTTCCGTGGCAAAGGAGACATCAGCTGCCCTGTTTTGTATCCGGATAAAAGAGCTCTTCCTGTCTTCCTACAATATCAAAGAGATTGTTATACTGGATCTTTTCATATCCTTTCAGAAGCTCCGACACTTCTGTGGTTTCGCTGTAGGCATGGCAGACTCCGTCAGCCGTGATATAGCCTGCGGCATCAATCACCGGAATCTTCTGGTAAAGGGCGGAAAGATAATCGTTATACTGTGTTGTCTGCAGTCCTGCGGTCTGAAGCAGGAGGGTGGACAGATAGTTTGCACTGATCTGATCAATGTATCCCTCAGGAATATTGTAATTTGCCCAGAGGACGAAAGGTGTAATATAGCGTCTCTGCTTTTCCGAAAGGGTCAGCTCGGAGATTTTCTTTCCCATGACCTCTTCCACAAATTCCGTTTCGATGGATGGCTGGTGATCGCCGAACATAAGGATGATGGTAGGCCTTGATACGGAACTGAAGTATGTGATCAGCTCTTTCAGGGCCTGGTCTGTTTCGTACATAAGCGAAAGGAACCGGTTGGTGTTCGGGTAGTAGCTGTCCCCGGAGGTGAGCCGGACCTTCTGTTCAAAGTTGGTGTAGCCGGAGTCATAGCCTCCGTGATTCTGCATGGTTACGTTGAACAGGAAGAAGGGCTTGCTTCTGTCGCGGTTTTTATACAGATCCTTCAGATACTGAAAGTCAAAGGAGTCGCTGACAAACCTTCGCAAAAGCACCTGCTGTGAAGGGTACATGGCTTCCGCCTGATCCCGGAATTCCGCAAAACTGATTTCGTTGTTTCTCTGTTTTTCCACCAGCTCCTGTCCAAAGATATCCTCGATGGATATGAAGCGTTCAAACCCCAGGAGGGGATAGTTGGTATTGCGCTTCCAGCTGTTGCCGTAGTATGGATGAAATCCCGTACGGGAATACCCCTGTGCTTCCAGAGTCCTTACAAGAGATGGAAGCTGGGACTTGATGTAAAGCTCGTAGGCATTGCTTCCTCCGGTGAGAAATGCCATGGAATTGCCCGTGAGAAATTCAAATTCGGAGTTGCTGGTGCCCGCACCGATGACAGGCATATAGAGGTTTCCTTTTATGGTATTCTTTGTAAGATTTCTGGTAAAGGCAAAGCAGTCCTCATTTGTTTCAAATTCTCCCAGCACCCGGAGATCCGACCATGTTTCATTCATGATCACGATAATATCCGGAACCTGATTCTTCCGCAGCCGTGCAGACTGGCGTGGCTGGTTTGTATCAGAGGTTTCAGTGACTGCGATTTCATATACTGCACCCTTTGTGGTCTGGTCTGCTGCCTGATCCTCCTGGGAATCAGCTTCTCCGGAAGGAGGTTCCTCCGTTTCCGGCAGATCCCCGGCATGCTCCTTCAGCATTTCCTGCCTTGCAGCGGCCGATTTCAGAATTCCCGGGTCATCCTGCGCCTCAGAAAGAACCTGCTGCATAAGCTCGTTCACTTCAAAGGAAGAATAACCCTCCGGGCTCTTTATAATCAGATACTTGCTGTTCAGCACAAAGTTCAGGAGCGTTCCGCTGTTGCGGTATCCTCTTGCCTGATCCCAGAAGTCCGGCCGAACCTTATGATCTGCCGCAAAATCAGTGGTGTAAAACACGAAGGTGACTGCAGCAATCAGGATCAGAGGAATGATTCTGCAAAGAATCCTGCGGAGGACCGGGCCCTTTTGTTTCCTCTTCAGAAAAGGAGTGAACCACGCAGTCAGCATCATAAGAAGCATGACGGCTGCCCCGGCAGCCAGACCGGGATTCGGAGAAAAATGATAGCCTCCGGCCACATTGAGCCCTGTGGCGATGCTGAGAATATCCGCCGGCATGGCAGGAGTTCCCCGGAACTGAAGAACGGCCTCCGTCACCACGGAAAACAGAAAGATCAGCGGCGTCATCAGAAGCACGGACCTGCGCACAGTGCCCGTAAGCACCATCCCAAGCCCGTAGACAACGGCAAACAGAATATAGTTTGCAACTGTTCCCTGAGGCGAAAAATTGTAGATATTTACGCTGTGCACGCATTCTGACATAAAAAGGCTGATCATGGGAAGAAGAAGGATCAGGATTCCGTAAATCACAGGAACCCAGGGAATTTTTTTTCTTCCGGATGCTTTGGGCGTTCCTTCCGAAACTGCCTCCATTGAGTCTGATAGATCTGTTGTTTCTGTATTCATGCTGTATTTCCTACTTGTCTAATATCCTTTTTCCACTGCCTTCTGAAGCACTGTATTTGCAAGGCGGCCGGCGGTTTTTGCACCGGAGCCTCCTCCTTCCACATTGACTACAAAGGCCAGAGGGTGTTCTTCATCATCAAGAAAACCGGTAAACCAGGCGTTGTCTTCACTGGAATTATCCACCTGAGCAGTTCCTGATTTTGCGCAGAGCGCAAGTCCCGGGAAATTGTCCTGCCCGTAATTATTCAGCACATCGGTGCGCATCATTTTTTTCAGCTCGGAAGCGGTGTCCGGATTTATGAGCTCCTTCGTATAATGCCGGATGTACAGACTGTTTTTTGCACCTTCATGAAATGCCGTATGCCACAGAATCTGCGGAACGGCAGCTTTTCCCCCGCTGGCCACGGCCCCTGCAAAGACCATCATGGAAAGGGGATTTACCTGATCCTTTCCCTGGCCGATGCCGGACCAGGCAAGGCCGTCGTTTCCATTTGCCTCAAAATCAAAGGAGGACGGGGCAGAGGTGATACCGTTGATGGAATAGCTGTCCGTAAGCCCGGTGCTTTGGGTGTACTTTTCCATGGTTCTGCTGCCAAGCTCAACGGCAAGACTGCCGAAGGTGCAGTTGCAGGAACGGTTGAGGGCCTCTTCAAAGGTCATGGTTCCATGGGCCCTGGGACAGGTGAGATGATACCCGTCCTGATCCAGAGAGCCTGTGCATTCAAAGGTTCTTTTCTGTATGTCGGCAATGTTTTCTAAGGCCGCCGTTGCAGTAATCAGCTTAAAGATGGATCCGGGGATGTATTTTCCCTGAATCAGCCGGTTCATGAGAACGCCGGCGTTCTCCTCGTCCTGAGGATCGAAGGAGGATGCGGGATCGTAGCCGGGAGCGCTGACCATACAGATGATCTCTCCGGTTTTATAATTGTAGACTCCCACGGCGCCGTTGCGCCCGTTGAGCCCTTCATAGGCAGCGGCACAGACCTCGGCATCCAGGGTCAGGTACACATCCCGGCCTCCGGAAAAAATGGTGTTGGAGCCGGTGAGAAGATTGTATCCCGTAAGCTTGTCCGCAAAACGGGACAGAGCGCCGGTTCCGATGGTTCCCTGGGGATCTCCCACTGCATGCAGTACCCCCCGGCGTACAGAACGGCTGTCGTTGTATTTCCATGCACCGTCCCTGTATTCTGCCAGAACCTCTCCGGTGCAGTCAAGAACTCTTCCGCATTTGAGGACACCGTCCTGGTACAGATGCCTGTTGGAAGGGTAGGCAGCCCAGTCTCCGCCGTCCTTTACGAAGCGGAACACAAACAGGCAGGTTCCAGCCATAAGCATCAGGGCAAGAAAGAGACAGACTACTGCGCGTGCTGTTATTTTTTTCATTCCTTGTTCCTCCAGTCCTCTTCGTTTTCACTGCAGTCGGGAATCTCGTCAAACTGACTGAGAAATGATTCGATCTCATCCGGTTCCTCTTCGGAAGCCTCCGGTATATCTATGGAGTCAAACTGGCTGAGAAAACGAAGAATCTCATCCTCCTGGTTTTCCTGCTGATTCCCGGAAGGGATCTTTTTTCTTCCTTTTCTCTTTGGAGAATCAGCCTGAAGCGTTATGGTATGTTCAGCCGCCTGGCGGCTGCTCTGAAGTGCGGACAGAGGATCGTCCGGAATATCATCGCTGAGCTTTGACTTTTTTCGGACGGCAAAGCTGGCATTCTGTCTGGTATCCGCCGCCTTCAGGAAGGACAGAAGCCCCCAGGAGGCGATCATGCTGGTTCCTCCGCAGGAAATAAACGGAAAGGTCACGCCGGTCAGGGGAAGGATGTCCACGGACCCGAAAACGTTGAGGATCGTCTGAAATACCAGCAGGGACGTTGCAGCACAGGCTGCAATGGCGTAATAAGAGGACCGGCCCGACTGAACCACCCGGTAGGCAAAGATGGACAGGGCCACAATCATGGAAACGGAAAGAAGGGCGATGATCAGGCCCCATTCTTCGCACAGCATTCCAAATACCAGGTCGGTATTTGAGGCTGCCACATTGTGAAGCCAGCCGTTTCCCGCGCCTACTCCGATCATTCCGCCGCTGGCGGAGGCAGACATGGTGCGGACCTGCTGATACCCCATTCCTGTCGGATCCTCCCATACATGGCCCCACACAGAAAAGCGGGAGGCGATGTACGGCTTGAAGCGGATGATGAGCAGGATTGCCCCTGCGGCTGCACCGCAGATCAGGGAAAGGGTGGCAAAGTCACCGGAGCGCATAAATGCAATAACCAGAAATACCACAAAGAAAATGGCGGCGGTTCCAAAATCTCCGGTGATGGCGAGGGCCAGCAGACAGAAGCCGGAAAGGCACATAAAGCCGAACAGATTTCTCTTGACGAAGAGCCGTTCCAGGGTGGCTGCCCCTGCAAAGATAAAGCAGATTTTTGCAAGCTCCGACGGCTGAAGGGAGATGCCGAAAATGCTGATCCAGTTTCTGGCGCCGTACTGAAGCTGACCGAATATTATATTTACCATAAAAAGAATTATGGTAACAACTGCCATGAGTCCGCGGGTGCGGACGGTCCGTTTCAGATCTCTGAGATACCAACCTAAAAACATAAAGCCTGCCACCCCGAGGATAATGGCAAATGCCTGCTTCAGCAGATTGGAAGGGGCGGAAGAGGCTGTGACCGCAAGGTTCAGGGTACAGGCGAAAAATGCAAGTATTTCCGGTTCAAATCCTGTCTGACCGGCAGTTCTTGTGAACAGAACGTAGGCCCACATAACAGCGCACAGGATTCCGAAGCATGTAAGGATTTCCTGAATGTTCTCCGGTCTTGCGATGGACATCTGGATCACTGTGAGAAACTGAAAAATGGTAAGGGCAAAGAAGGCCGTCCACGGCGGCAGGGGGCTGCTTCTTCTGATGCGCTTCTGCTTCTGGATTTCCAGCTCCTGACGGGTGATGGATTCAAAGGTGAATTCCACACCTCCGATGGAAATCAAGTCTCCGTGATGCACTTCGCTTCCGCCTGTAAGCATCTGACCGTTGAGCAGGGTTGAGGAATGGTCGCTGAGATCGTGCAGGAACCACTGGCCCAGGTCGTTTCGGATCAGGGCGCACTGAGTTTTTGAAATGGTGGCAAATTTCACCGTGATGTCGCAGTGGCGGGCGCGGCCTACGGTGCATTCCCAGTGATGGATTGCGTATTTTCCAAGATCCGGCGAAACAAGATAGCCCCAGGTTTCCTTCGGGTTGTTTACCTGAAGCATTCTGCGCAGGACGGAAAGAAGGATATAGGCGGCAAGCACCGGCATGATCCAGCGGATCACCTGCGTGTATACAGCCCCCAGACTCACCGGATGGCTGCCAAGCCAGGAAAAGGCAAATCCCATGATCCCCGCTGCCTGACTGAAAAACTGTCCCAGAATTGAACCCAGCTGGGGCAGGATATCTGAAAGAAACTGCTGAATATGTTCCATTGAGTAATCTCCAATCTGTATTGAATGAACCCCTTTTGCTACTCATAATATAATAGAAGAATCTTTGTCATATTGCAATTGTTTCTAAACCGCCAGGGGCGGACAGATTCTTAATCCTTTGTTAATCTTCTGAAGATTGGATTTTTCTTTTACAGGGTTCTATGATATAATATCCGTACCTGTGCAGAGATGCACGGAAGACAGATTTTTATTTTTGTCCAACAGAACAAATGAGAGGCGGATATGGAACCGAAATATAAGAAAGTACTGCTGAAGATCAGCGGAGAAGCCCTTGCGGGTGAAAATAAAACCGGTCTCAACGAGGCCATGCTGCAGCAGGTTGCAGAGCAGGTGCTGGCAGTCAGAAACATGGGTGTGCAGGTGGCAGTTGTTGTAGGAGGAGGTAACTTCTGGCGGGGACGCACCAGTCAGAGTATGGACCGCGCCACTGCCGACTATATGGGAATGCTTGCAACCGTCATCAATTCCCTGGCCCTTCAGGATGCCTTTGAACGAAACGGCATTCCGGCAAGAGTCCAGACAGCCATTGAGATGAGGGAGATTGCAGAACCATACATCAGAAGACGGGCCATCTCGGAGCTCAACAAGGATTCCGTTGTGATCTTTGGAGCAGGCACCGGAAATCCATTTTTCTCAACAGATACTGCGGCGGCGCTGCGGGCAGCGGAAATTGAAGCAGATGTCATTCTTCTGGCAAAGAAGGTGGACGCTGTTTATGACAGCGATCCTGCGCTCAATCCTGACGCAAAAAAATACGACCAGCTGACGCACCAGGAGGTTCTGGAGAAAAATCTCAAGGTCATGGATTCCACGGCAGCCTCCATCTGCAGAGACAATAACATCATGATTCATGTATTTGGACTCAGCGAGCCGGAAAATGTGGTGAAAGCAGTCTGCGGCGAAAAGATCGGAACCCTGGTTTACTGATGGTCCGGGAATGACAGGTTATCGTAATTTTAATTTGTGATATAATATACAGAAGGAGAATGACAACATGGACAGTATTATTAAGAATTATAATGAAAAAGCAGAAAAAACTCTGGCTTTATTAAAGGAAAATCTGAACACTGTAAGAGCAGGAAGAGCCAATGCCGCCATTCTTGACAAGGTTTCTGCAGAGTATTACGGAACCCAGACTCCGTTAAAGAGCCTTGCAACCATTTCCGTTCCTGATCCGAGAACTCTTCAGATTGCGCCGTTTGATGTATCTTCCATCGCCGCTATTGAAAAGGCAATCAACGAAGCAAACCTGGGTATGGCTCCGTCCAACGACGGAAAGGTGATCCGCCTGGTAGTTCCTCAGCTGACAGAAGAGAGAAGAAAGGAACTGACAAAGACAACAAAGAAAATGGGCGAGGAGGCAAAGGTAGCCATCCGCAACCTGAGAAGAGATGCAAATGATGATGCAAAGAAAAAGGAAAAGGACGGAGAGATCACAGAAGATGAACTGAAGAAGGGTCTCGACAAGATCCAGAAGGCAACGGACTCCCACACAAAGGAAGTGGATGCCATGATCGCAAAGAAGGATAAGGATATCCTTGAGGTGTAAAGAATTTGAATAACGATTCGGTGAAAAAAACACCTGATGTTCTGGGAATGAAAATGCCTGCCGCAATAAGAATCCTTGATGCGGCAGGCATCTCGTATCATAAGGAGATTCTGGAGCCTTTAAAGAAGCAGGAGGAGTGCGGCAGCGCCAGCCCTTTCCGGGTGGTGCGCCAGCAGGTCCGGGAGGATGGTTCGGTTGTCCTTTCCCTCTGCAGGGTTCCGGATATCAGATAAAACAGGAAACACAGGTGAAAGGTTTTTATGAGCAACACAAAAGAAAAAATGCCCGTTCCGCAGCATATTGCCATTATTATGGACGGAAACGGACGATGGGCACAAAGACAGGGACTTCCGAGAATCGCCGGCCACAATGCCGGAATGAAGTCCCTCAAGGAGACCGTCCGCTCCTGCGGCGAGCTTGGCGTAGCGTACCTCACGGTCTACGCCTTTTCCACAGAAAACTGGAAACGCCCGGAGGACGAAGTGACCGGCATATTCCGGATTATGGTGCACTATATTAGTAAAGAACTGAAGGAGCTTCACAGAGAAAATGTAAGGGTCAACGTCATCGGCGACTGGTCCGCGATTCCTGAAGATGCGAAAAAAAGCATGCTGGAGGCTCTGGAGACTACAAAAAACAATACAGGTCTTGTGTTTACCATCGCCCTGAACTACGGAGGGCGTAGGGACATTGTCAATGCCGTACGGGCTCTGGCGAAAGAGACAGAAGCTGCAGGTGGCAGTCTTGCACAGCTTCAGGAGCTGGATGAGGCCGTACTGGAAAAATATATCAGCACTGCAGGCATTCCGGATCCTGACATCATTATCCGGACCGGAGGGGAAATGCGCATCAGCAACTTCCTTTTGTGGCAGTGCGCCTACAGCGAATTTCTGTTCACTGAAAAGTACTGGCCGGATTTTGACAGGGCGGAGCTGATCCGCTGTATCGAGATCTACAACGGCCGTCATCGGAGATATGGGGGATTATAGGAGATGAAAACAAGAATCATTTCTGGACTGGTTATGGCGCCGCTTCTGATTCTGGTCATCATCGGAGGCAATTGTATTACGTTTCTCGGTTTTCTGATTGCCCTCATGGGGATTCACGAGTTTTTCAACGGATTCCGGACTATGGGATTTCACCCGTCCTACCCGGTTGCTGCGGTTTCCGCAGCGCTTCTTTACGGCGTTCATGTCGGATGTGCATATTTTTCCGGGTCACTGCCGGAAGGCTCTGTGTATCTGCTGTGGCTGTTCCTTTCTGTGCTGATGTCCCTGCTCATGCTGTTTCGCATAGAGGAACGAAAGCTGGAGGATGCCATGATCACAATCACCGGCATTGTTTATATCTGCTTCTTTTCCTACCATGCGGTTCTGACAGAAAGCGTGTTCGGGGCAAAGGCGGCAGCTTCTCCGGTATGGCTGATTCTCATTACAGCGTTCTGCACTGATATTTTTGCTTATTTTACCGGATATTTCCTCGGAAAACACAAGCTGTGCCCGGTCATCAGCCCGAAGAAGACCATCGAAGGCTCTCTGGGAGGTATTCTTGGCAGCGTTGTGTTCTGCATGCTTTTTGGGCTGCTGGCGCCCCTTCCGGGCATGGAGGCTCTGTGGATGTATGCAGTGATCGGTGTTGCCGGAGGCATCGTATCCCAGTTTGGAGATCTTACCGCTTCCATTTTTAAACGGAAAATGGGAATCAAGGATTACGGAACTCTGATTCCGGGACACGGCGGGATTATGGACCGGTTTGACAGCGTGCTGTTTACGGCGCCTATGGTTTATTATGTACTTTATCTGCTGAACTTTTTTAGGTGATTAATATGAAAAAACTGGCGATTCTGGGTTCCACAGGTTCCATCGGAACCCAGACTCTGGAGATCGTAAGGGAGAATCCCGACCGGTTTCAGGTCAGTGTTCTGACCTGCGGAAGCAATCTGTCTCTTTTTGCTGAACAGATCCGGGAGTTTAAGCCTTCTGCGGCAGCCATTCTGTCGGAGGCGGATGCCGAAAAGCTCAGGGTCATGTTTCCGGAAACAGAAATCCGTTCCGGAAGGGAAGGTCTGATTTATGCCGCCGCAGGCACAGAATACGATATTCTGCTGAATGCTCTTGTGGGAATGGCAGGCCTTGAACCCACCTGGCACGCAATCCGGGCGGGGCGGACCATCGCTCTGGCAAACAAGGAAACTCTGGTGGCAGGAGGGGGACTGATCATGTCTGCCGCGGCGGAAAAAGGGGTCAGGATTCTTCCGGTGGACAGCGAACACAGCGCTGTTTTTCAGTGTCTTGAGGGAAATGATCCCGGACAGGTGCGAAAGATTATTCTTACAGCCTCCGGAGGACCGTTCCGCGGAATGAAGAAGGAGCAGCTGAAGCAGGTGACTCTTGCTGAGGCTCTGAATCATCCCCGGTGGAAGATGGGAAGCAAGATTACCATTGATTCTTCCACTCTGATGAACAAAGGCTTTGAAGTGATCGAAGCAAGGTGGCTTTTTGATGTGCCGGCAGAACGGATTCAGGTTCTGGTTCATCCGGAAAGCATTGTTCACTCCATGGTGGAATACGAGGATGGTGCGGTTATGGCGCAGCTTGGGATTCCGGATATGAAAATTCCCATCAGTCTTGCTCTGAACTATCCTCAGCGTCTTTCAAACAATATGCCGTCACTGGATCTTGCAGAAGCGGCGGCGCTTCACTTTGAGAAGCCGGATACGGATTCGTTTGTGTGCCTTCGCCTTGCCTATGAGGCGCTTTCTGCGGGAGGAACCTTCTGTGCGGCGCTGAATGCAGCCAACGAAGTATGCGTGGAAGCATTTCTTAAAAACAGGATTTCCTATTGGCAGATCGGGGATACGCTTCAGAGAATCATGGATATGCACAGGCCGTCTCCCGGAACGGAGCTGGAGGAAATCCTTGCAGTGGATGCAATGGTTCGAAAGCAGACAGAGGCTCTGATTCATCCGTAGTATTTTCGACTTTTGAAGCATAGAACGCAATTTTTTTCTGATACTTATAGTGTAAGAAAGAATTGCGGAACTTGCCGGAAGCGGTTGCAATGAAGCTCAGATCGGTTATAATGAGAACAGATGTTTGATTTACCGACCAGAACAGGAGGAAAATACCATGCATTTAATAATCGGAATCCTTGCGGCTGCTGTGATCTTCGGCATTCTCGTGATTGTACATGAAGGCGGACATTTTTTCGCAGCAAAAGCAACAGGTGTAAAAGTAAATGAGTTTTCCATCGGTATGGGCCCCCTTCTGCTGAAAAAACAAAAGGGCGAAACCATGTATTCGGTCCGCCTGCTTCCGGTGGGCGGCTATGTTGCCATGGAGGGCGAAGACACAGAATCTGACGATGACCGCTCCTTTTCTGCAAAGCCTGCGTGGGCAAAGCTTCTGATTCTGTCTGCGGGACCATTCATGAACTTTTTGTTTGCCTTCCTTGTGCTGACTGCAATGATCCTCCTTTCAGGGGGAACTGTCAGTTTTGTAAATGCTGTGTATGCAGCCTTCAGAAGCTGCATTGAAATCGAAATCACCATCTTTCAGACTCTGATGGATCTTCTGTGCGGAGCGGGCTCCGCCAGTGATGTGGTGGGACCTGTGGGAATTGTGGATGTTGTGGATAAGACTGCTCAGGCAGGTATTCCAAACCTTCTGCTGCTTACGGTGCTGCTCAGCCTCAATCTCGGGCTGTTTAACATCCTTCCTTTTCCGGCGCTGGACGGAGGCAGGATTCTGTTTGTGATTCTGCGAAAAATCACAGGAAAGGCCATCAGCGATGAGCTGGAAAGCCGCATTCATTATGCAGGGATTCTGATTCTCTTCGGACTGATGATCCTCATCACCATGAAAGATATCAATACCTTTTTATTCACTTAGGAAACACTGAAAATGAAGAAAAAAACAAGACAGGTCATGTGCAGAGATATTCCCATCGGCGGCGGTGCGCCGGTTTCGATTCAGTCCATGACCAATACCGACACGAGAGATACGGAAGCTACTTTAGAACAGATACGACGGCTGGAAAGAGCGGGGTGTCAGATCGTTCGGATCGCCGTTCCGGATGAAGCGTCTGCAGAATCCTTTGGGCAGATACGAAAAAAAACGGATATGCCGCTGGTAGCGGATATTCATTTTGATTACAGACTTGCAGTTGCGGCCATTGAAGCCGGAGCTGACAAGGTGCGGATCAATCCGGGAAATATCGGATCAGAGGACAGAGTCAGAAAGGTGATCGAAGCCGCAAAGGCAAGAAGAATCCCTGTGCGCATCGGGGTAAATTCCGGCTCTGTTGAAAAGGATCTTCTGGAAAAGTACGGGGGACCATGTCCGGAAGGACTTGTGGAAAGCGCCCTGCGAAAGATCCGGCTTGTAGAGGACATGGACTTTCAGGATCTTGTAGTCTCTGTCAAGGCATCCGATGTGGTTATGAACTATCAGGCGTACCTCCTGATGTCTCAGAAGACGGATTATCCCCTTCATATCGGAGTAACGGAGTCCGGCGATGTGACAAGAGGAACCATAAAATCCGCCGCAGGCCTCGGGGCGCTGCTTCTGGCAGGTGTAGGGGACACTCTCAGGGTTTCGCTGACAGGGGATCCTGTATCTGAAATTCCCGTTGCAAGAGAAATCCTCAAGTGCACCGGAAATCTCAGCACGGGGATCAACCTGATTTCCTGTCCCACCTGTTCCAGATGCCGGACCGACATGCCTGCCATTACACAGCGGCTTATGATACGGCTTGAGGAAATCGAAGCGGAGATGGTGAAAAACAATCATCCGGGGATCGATCTTGCCGTTATGGGCTGTGCAGTCAACGGACCGGGAGAAGCATCCCATGCAGACCTGGGTGTGGCGTGCGGCGACGGCAAGGGTGTGATTTTCTGCCGGGGAAAGATACTGAAGACCGTTCCGGAAGAAGAAATTGAAGCTGCTCTTCTGAGAGAACTGTATCTGCTGCTTGAAAACAATAACAAATAATCCAGACACTTTTCCTCCAACTTAAGAATATTTTTCATGACACATATGTAATCACTGTAGTAAAATATTAGCAGGAGATATTATTTTTCAGAGGGGAGTGTATAGAATTTGGAATTAATTCAAGGTTTTACAATTGCAGCAGCCTGGGTATGGCTGATTATCGCAGTTGTCATGGGTATTATTGAAGCTTTCACTGTGGGGCTTGCAACCATCTGGTTTGCAGGGGGTGCTGTTGCAGCGGCTTTGGTATCTCTGATTACCGACAAGGTGATTGTCCAGATCCTGGTGTTCCTGGTGGTGTCACTGGTTCTTCTGTATTTTACAAGGCCTGTGGCCGTAAAAAAACTGAACAGAACAACAGTAAAAACAAATGTGGATGCAGTCATAGGCTCCATCGCGGTTGCGGAAAGTGACATCTGCAAAAATGCAAAGGGATCGGTAAGTGCAGACAATAAGATCTGGACTGCGGTTTTAGCGGAGGATTCTCCCGAGGTAAGCAAGGGAGAGCTTGTTCGGATTGAAGGGATCGAAGGTGTAAAGCTTGTTGTCAGAAAGGAGAACAGAGAATGATTTTCTTTATTGCTATTTTAATAATTGTCATTGCGCTGATTGTAACAAATATCCGCATTGTTCCGCAGGCAAATGCCTATGTGATTGAGCGTCTCGGGGCATATGCAGGAACCTGGGAGGTTGGTCTTCATGTAAAAATTCCGCTGATCGACAAGATTGCCAAAAAGGTTTCCTTAAAGGAACATGTGATCGATTTTCCTCCTCAGCCTGTTATCACAAAAGATAATGTAACTATGGAAATCGACACCGTCATCTATTTTCAGATTACGGACCCGAAGCTGTTTACCTATGGTGTGGCAAATCCCATGGCGGCTATCGAGAATCTCACAGCCACAACCCTGAGAAATATTATCGGTGAGCTGGAGCTGGACGAATCCCTCACAAGCCGTGAGATTATCAACTCAAAGATCCGCATCGTTTTAGACGAAGCTACCGATGCGTGGGGAATCAAGATCAACCGTGTAGAAGTGAAGAACATCGTTCCGCCGAGAGATATCCAGGATGCCATGGAAAAGCAGATGAGAGCGGAACGGGAAAGAAGAGAATCAATCCTCAAGGCTGAAGGTGAAAAGAAGTCTGCGATTCTTATTGCAGAAGGTAATAAACAGTCCAAGATTCTTCAGGCTGAAGCAGACAAGCAGGCGAAGATTCTGGAAGCAGAGGCAAACCGGGAGGCAGCCATCCGGGAAGCAGAAGGTCAGGCAGAGGCCATTCGCATGGTTCAGCAGGCTACTGCGGATGGTATCCGGATGATCGTTGAATCAAATCCGACAGATCAGGTGATCTCTCTGAAGGGTCTGGATGCTTTTGCTGCTGCAGCTGACGGCCAGGCTACAAAAATTATTATTCCGTCGGATATTCAGGGTCTTGCAGGTCTCGCGACTTCCGTCAGAGAACTTGTAGCAAAGTAATGAAACTTTAAAGATTGATCAGAAAATGAAGAACTTTATTGAAGACAATATTTCATTCAATGAGCTCGCTCCTTATGACAGGAGCGAGCTCATCTTGGAAGTAGAGCATGGCGTGCTGCTGAAAAAGGAAAAAGAACTGCAGCTGGACCTTGCTCTGAACTATGTGATTCCGTATCATGATCTTTTATCCATTGAGGAAAAAATGAAAGCGGAGCTTCCGGGCGTATCCAGAGTATCCTTCCGGTTCCGCTACGAAAAGGTGGTGCTGGATGAAAGCACCATCGTATCCATGTATGTTCCGTATATGTTTCATTCCATGAAGGAATTTACCAAGTATGCACATTCCACGGATATTCACGACTGCCGGCAGGAGGATGACCATGTGATCATCTACTGTCTGGGGGAACAGCCGGTTAAAATACTCAACGAAATTGCAGCACCTGCCATGCACAATATGCTGCTTCACGATTTCGGAATCCGGAGAGTCTTTGCTTTCCAAAACAGGGAGGATTCCTATCATCAGCGACTTGACGCCATGAAACAGGAACGGGAAGAGGAACTGAAGCAGGTTCATAAAGCCATGGAGCAGGCCGCAAAAACCGCAAAAGAAAAACCAAAGCCGAAAAATCAGGAGGCCTTCGGAGAACGGAAGTTTTTCCAGGGAGGCGGCGGGTCTTACGGCGGATCGGGGCAGAGTGCAGGCAGCCAGAGAAAGCGGGGCTACGAAGGACCTGTTGAAGGAAACAGGATTATCGGAAGGCCTATTACGGGAAGCGTATCAAAGATCAGGGAACTGCATCAGGGATCCCGGAGCGTTACCATTGAGGGCAGTGTCTTCCGCACGGACAGCCGGACTCTGAAAAACGAAAAATCTCTGGCATTTATTTATATGACGGATCATACGGATTCTATCTGCGTCAAGATGTTTGTCACTGCAAAGAAGCAGGAGGATTTTAACGAGTATATCAAGGCCGGCACCTATATCCGCGTCCACGGAAACTGCGAATACGATACCTTTGAAAAGATGGTGGTTCTGGTGGGAGAAAGCATCGAGCTTGCAGAGAAACCGGAACGGAAGGATCAGGCGCCCCGAAAGAGAGTGGAGCTTCACGCCCATACGAAGATGAGTCAGATCGATGGGGTTATGGATGTGGCGGATCTTGTAAAAACTGCAAAGAAATGGGGACATTCCGCAGTTGCGGTTACGGATCACGGAGTGGTTCAGTCCTTTCCGGATGCGGCAAAGGCAGCAAAAGGCGAGATCAAGATCCTGTTTGGGGTAGAGGGATATCTTGTCAATGATCTTCCCCTTCCGGGAGGCGGACTGGATTACAAGACAAACCCGGCCCGTCACATTATTCTCATCGCAAAAAATCAGACAGGTCTGCAGAATCTGTATCGTCTCGTTTCCTTTTCCTATCTGGACTATCATTACAAAAGGCCGAGGATGCCGAAATCCGTGATCCGGCAGTACCGGGAGGGACTGATTATCGGTTCCGCCTGTGAAGCCGGGGAGGTGTTCCGGGCAATGGTGGAGGGAAAGTCAGAGGAGGAGCTTCTGGAACTCATCGACTTTTATGACTACCTTGAGATTCAGCCGCGGATCAACAACAAATATATGATTGCAAAGGGGATCGCATCCTGTGAAGAGGATCTGCTGAATTTCAACCGGAGGATTGTAGAGCTTGGAAGAAAAACAGGAAAGCCTGTGGTTGCCACCTGCGATGCCCACTATCTGAATAAAGAGGATTACATATACCGCAGCATTATCATGGCGGCCCACGGTTTTAAAGAATACGATACAGAGCCTAAGCTCTATCTGAGAACAACAGAGGAAATGCTGGAGGAATTTGCTTATCTGGGTGAAGAAACTGCCCGGGAAGTGGTCATCGACAACCCGAATATGATCGCAGACATGGTGGAGGTCTTAAAACCTGTGCCGGATGGAAAATTCCCTCCGAAGATCGATGGGGCAGAAGAGCGGCTGCGGAACAGGTGCTATGAGAAAGCCCACAGCATGTACGGCGATCCACTTCCGGAAATTGTGGAAACACGCCTGGAAAAAGAGCTGACTTCCATTATCGGAAACGGATATGCAGTGATGTATGTTGCAGCGGAAATGCTTGTGCAGAAGTCTCTTCAGGACGGATATCTTGTTGGATCCAGAGGATCCGTAGGATCGTCTTTTGCAGCCACCATGGACGGCATTACAGAAGTAAACCCTCTGGTGCCCCATTATCTGTGCCCGAATCCCGAATGCAAGCACTCCGAGTTCATTGAGACGGGAGAATACGAATGCGGCGTTGATATGCCGGACAAAAACTGTCCCGTGTGCGGAACAAAATACCGGAAGGAGGGCTTCAGCATTCCGTTTGAAACCTTTCTGGGCTTCAACGGAGACAAGGAGCCGGATATTGACCTGAACTTTGCAGGGGAATATCAGCCTGTAGCCCATAAGTACGTAGAAGAAATCTTCGGTGCAGAAAATGTGTTCAAGGCAGGAACCATCGGTACCATTCAGGAGAAGATGGCGGAAGGCTACGTAAGGAAGTTCTGCGAAGAAACCGGAGAGATTGTCAACCGGTGTGAGATTGAACGCCTTGCAAGGGGCTGTGAAGGAGTCAGAAAAACAACCGGACAGCATCCAGGCGGTATCGTTATTGTTCCTGAAGGACACGAGATCTATGAATTCTGCCCGGTCATGCATCCCTCCGAAGGTGCCGTAAAGGATATCAAGACCACGCATTTTGATTATCACAAGATTGACCAGAATCTTCTGAAGCTGGATATTCTGGGACACGATGTGCCTTCCATGATCCGTATGCTGGAGGATATGACAGGCATCCGGCCGGAGGATATTCCTCTCAGCGATGAAAAGGTAAACAGCATCTTTATCGGAAATGAAGCGCTGGATATCAAGATCGACGGATACCGTCAGAAGCACGGGACCTTTGGAATTCCCGAATTCGGCACGAGTTTTACAAGGCAGATGCTGGACGATACACAGCCGAAGAAGTTCTCGGCGCTGGTGCGGATCGCCGGCTTTTCTCACGGCACGGACGTATGGATCAACAATGCCCAGGAATTCATCAAAAGCGGAGAAGCCACCATGGATGACGCCATTGCAACCCGTGACGACATTATGAACTACCTGATCCAGAAGGGACTTCCGAAGCAGGATTCTTTCAAGATCATGGAGAGCGTGAGAAAAGGAAAAGGTCTGAAACCGGAATGGGAGGATCTGATGCACGAGCACGATGTTCCCGAGTGGTATATAGAATCCTGCAGAAGGATCAAGTACATGTTCCCGAAGGCTCATGCCGTTGCATATGTTATGATGTCCTACCGGATTGCATACTTTAAAGTGTATTATCCGCCGGAGTTCTACGCTGTCCACTACACAATGAAAGTGGATTTCTTTAATGCCAGGGTGATTCTGGGAGGTCTGCAGTCAGTGGTGGATAAAATGGATGCGATCAAAAAAATGGGAAAGGAAGCCACAAACAAGGAACAGAGTGAATATCTGGTCTATGAGGTGGCATACGAGATGTATGCCAGAGGGTATGAGTTCCTTCCTGCGCGCCTGGGCGCGTCCCATGCCACAAAATTTACTGTAGAAGATGGTAAAGTCCGGATTCCGTTCCGCGCCCTTGAGGGCATGGGCGAAACGGCAGCTGTCAGTCTTGCAGAAGAATATGAAAAATGCCGGTTCAGTTCGGTGGAGGATATCAGCATCCGCACTTCCGTAAACAACACAAATATGGAAACGCTGCGGGAGCATGGAGTTCTGGATGGTCTTCCGGAATCTGACCAGCTGTCCTTATTTAGCTTTTAATTGTTGCAATGATAGGATACTTATGGTATTCTGTATGTGTAAATGTCAAGATTATGACTTCGTTGTTTCAGAGAGTGGGTTTTTCCCACTCTCTGTGCATTGTATAGGGAAAAATCCGAAAAGGGAGCTTTTTATGGCAAAAAAAAAGGTGAAGGACATCGTAGGGGAACTTCTGGATGATTTTCTGAAAGAACACGATCTGGAACTGTTTCAGGTAGAGTACGTGAAGGAAGGGAAAGAACGGTATCTGCGTGTATACATCGATAAACCGGAAAAGGCGGATGGCGAGGAGCAGTATGTTGATATAGAAGAATGTGAAATGGTCAGCCGCTATCTCAGCGAAAAGCTGGATGAAGAGGACCCGATTGCAGAAAACTATTATCTGGAGGTTTCTTCACCGGGGCTGGACCGGCCGCTGATTCGCGAGGACGATTACAGAAGATTTTCGGGACGAATGGTGGATGTGAGTCTGTATAAGGCTTTTGAGGGAAGAAAACAGTTCTCTGCGCAGCTTGGCGGACTTGCAGAGGGAATCGTATCCTTTAAGGAAGAGAATGGAAATCTATTTGAAATTCCGCTGGATCAGATTTCAAAGATCAATCTGACAGTTATCATATAAGTTAGGAGGTTAAGGATGAACAAGGAATTTATCCTTGCAGTGGAAGCACTGGAAAAGGAAAAAGACATTTCCAAGGATCTGCTCATCGATGCCATCGAGGCAGCACTTGTTTCCGCATACAAGAAGAATTACAGCAATTCTCAGAATGTGCGGGTTGATATCAACAGAGATACCGGGGATATCGATGTTTTCATGCGCAAAGTCGTGGTTACAGACGAAGAAGTCATGGACGAATACGGTGAACTGACTCTGGATGAAGCACATGAGATTGATCCATCCTATCAGCTGGGGGATGTAATCGAAAGCCGCGTCACCCCGAAGGACTTCGGAAGAATTGCTGCACAGACTGCAAAGCAGGTGGTGGTTCAGAGGATTCGCGAGGCGGAGAGAGGACAGATCTTTGACGAGTATTCCAATCGTCAGGGAGAGATTGTCACCGGTACCGTTCAGCGTATCAGCAATGAAACGGTATTCATCAATATCGGAAAAGCAGAAGGAATTCTGGCGGTGAACGAACAGGTTCCCGGAGAACGGTATGCGGTCAATTCAAGACTGAAGGTGTACATCATGGATGTAAAGAGAACCTCAAAGGGGCCTCAGGTATACCTTTCCAGATCTCATCCGGGTCTGGTGAAGCGCCTGTTCGAACTGGAGGTACCGGAAATCCGTGACGGTATCGTGGAAATCAAGAGCATTTCCCGCGAAGCAGGTTCCCGTACAAAGATGGCTGTATATACCACGGATCCTGATGTGGATCCGGTTGGCGCCTGCGTAGGTCCGAGAGGCACGAGAGTTCAGGCTGTGGTGGATGAGCTGTTTGATGAAAAAATCGATATCATCAACTGGAGCGACCGCCCGGATGAGCTTGTGAGAAGCGCCCTCAGCCCTGCAAAGACGGAACGGGTATTTGTAAACGAGGAAGAGCAGTCAGCAACTGTAATCGTACCTGATTTCCAGCTTTCTCTCGCAATCGGCAAGGAAGGACAGAATGTCCGTCTGGCAGCAAAGCTCTGCAGCTGGAAGATCGATATAAAGAGCCACTCTCAGTACGAGGCGGCCGTGGCAGACGGAACGTTTGAAGCATACGGAAGCTCCTATGATGATTTTGAGGATTCAGAAGAAGCAGAATACGACGAGTATGACGATGCAGAAGAAGAGCCTGCATACGAAGAGGACGATTCCTTCGAAGAAGAGGACGATATAACAGAATACACAGACAGGTAGGCGCGTATGAAAACAAAAAAAATACCAATGCGCCGATGTGCAGGATGTATGCAGTCAAAGCCAAAAAAAGAGCTGATCAGAATCGTAGGCACAAAGGAAGGAAATGTCATGCTGGACGTTACCGGAAAAGCTCAGGGACGGGGCGTTTATCTGTGCCCGGACAGTTCCTGTTTCCGGATTGCCCGAAAGAAGCAGGCCATCAGCCGGAATCTGGAAATGAGTATTCCTCCCGAAACGCTGGATGCGATCTTTGAGGAACTCAGTAAATATGAAAAGAAAGAAAATTGAGAGTTATCTTGGTCTGGCCAGAAGAGCCGGGAAGATTGTTTCCGGATACCAGACCTGCGTTCACACTATAAGCAGAGGAACTATCCGGCTGGTGATTGTGGCATCCGATACATCGGATAATACAAAAGAGAAATTTGAACATCTGTGCAGCCGGTATGGTGTTGATTTCTGTGTATATGGCACAACGGATGAGCTGTCTTTCATGACAGGCTTCCAGGGAAGAGGTATATACGGGATCACCGACAGAAATTTTGCGGAAGTGATGATAAAGGAGATTCAAAATGAGAAATTAATCCCTGACGAATAATTAGGAGGTGCTGTTGAATGTCAATGCGCGTATATGAATTAGCAAAAAGTCTGAATCTGAGCAATAAAGAACTGATGAACAGACTGAATAAAATGGGAATCGAAACAAAGAGTCACATGAAGAACCTCAGTGACAGTGAATGCTCTGCAGTAAAGGAAGCCCTGGAAAAGGCAAAGAATACAGCAGAAATAAAAACAGAAAAGACACCTGCAAAGAACCAGAGCTCCGCTCAGAACAGGGAGCAGCAGAAAGCAAGGAAGCCTGAGGGGGCCCGCAATGAAAAGAAAGCGGAAGCATCATCCGCCCCTTCCAGCTACGATGGAAGACCTCAGAGGACCGGACAGAAAAACGAGCGCCGTTTCACAGGCGGAGATGCGGAAGGTCGTTCTCCGAGACCGTCCAGATCAGGAAACGAAGGCAGACCTGGCGATGCAAAGAAGAAGGACTTTAAGAATCAAGGAAACAGATCAGGCAGCGGAGACCGCAGACCTCGTACTGACCAGCCTTCACGTACAGACCGCAGCGCAGGCCGGCCGGACAGAAACGAAAGAACGGAACGCTCTGACCGCGGCGAAAGAAGACCTGCAGCAGGGGCAAGACCTGCTCCTCATATCAATGAAGGACCTGCAGCAGATCAGAAGCAGCAGAGAAGAGATGCGAGAACAAACAGAGACAACAAGGATCGCAGCCGCAGAAACGGTGCAGATTCCGATAATAATTCAAAGCGCCGCAACGGAAATGGTGACAAGAAGACAGGACGTCCAAATATGATGAAGCTTTCCAAGCCTCAGCACTCTCATAAAAAGGACCTCAGAAAGGAACAGCGCAAGGAGGCTGCCAGAAAAGCAGAAGAAGAGCTTGCAGCACTTCCTGCAGGGGCAATTGTCGTAACTGTTCCGATCACAGTAAAGGGACTTTCCGAGCAGATCGATATTTCCACCTCTCAGATTATCATGACCCTTATGAAGATGGGTATTATGGCAAATATCAACCAGAACCTGGATGAAGATACCGTTCAGATCCTTGGAGATGAGCTTGGAAAAACCATCATCATCGGAAAGGTCGAAGAAGAGGATGAGGAAGAAGGCATCGAGCACTTCGAAGACAGGGAAGAAGATCTCCGTCCGAGACCTCCGATTATTACCGTAATGGGTCATGTAGACCACGGTAAAACTTCACTTCTGGACCGCATCAGAAAGACAAGTGTTACAGAAAGCGAATCCGGCGGGATCACACAGCACATCGGTGCATCTGAGATCGTTCATAACGGTCAGAGAATCGTGTTCCTGGATACTCCGGGACACGAAGCATTCACTGCCATGCGTGCAAGAGGTGCGTATGTGACGGATATTGCAGTGCTCGTTGTCGCTGCAGATGACAGTGTAAAGCCGCAGACCATCGAAGCCATCAGCCATGCAAAGGCTGCAGCTGTTCCGATCATCGTTGCAATCAACAAGATCGACAAGCCGGGTGCCAATGTGGACAATGTAAGAAAAGACCTTTCTGAAAATGGAATCCTGGTAGAAGACTGGGGCGGAGATGTCATCTGTGTTCCTGTATCTGCAAAGACCGGCGAAGGCATCGATACCCTTCTGGAAATGATCCTTCTTCAGGCAGAAATGCTGGAGCTTAAGGCAAATCCTTCCAGACTGGCTCTGGGCTCTGTTATTGAAGCCCGTCTCGATAAGCAGAGAGGCCCGGTTGCAACACTGCTGATCCTCAACGGAACCCTTCATGCAGGTATGTCCATTGTTGCAGGAAACTGCAGCGGACGTATCAAGGCCATGACAAACTTCCGGGGCGAAACCCTGAAGAAGGCAGGCCCTGCCACTGCAGTAGAGATTCTTGGTCTCACAGAAGTTCCGGAAGCAGGAGACGAGTTTAATGCCGTAAGCTCTGACAAGGTTGCACGGGAAATTGCAGAAAACAGAAAGCAGAAGCAGAGAGAACAGATCATGCAGAAGACTGCAGGGGTTACCCTGGATCAGCTCTTCAGTCAGATCGAACAGGGCAGCCTGAAGGAACTGAATCTCATTATCAAGGCCGATGTTCAGGGCTCTGTAGGCGCTTTGGTTTCTTCCCTGGAAAAGCTCAGAAACGAAGAAGTGGCAGTGAAAATCATTCACACCGGTGTGGGTACCATCACAGAATCAGATGTTATGCTTGCCAGCACCACCGGGGCGATTATTATCGGCTTCAATGTAAGACCGGTTGCTGCAGTTCAGAGCGTTGCTGCAAGAGACGGCGTGGAAATCCGGACCTACAGCGTTATCTACGAAGCAATTGAGGATGTGGAACAGGCTCTGAAGGGCATGCTGGATCCTGAATATGTGGAACAGGTGATCGGTACCGTAGAAGTAAGAAATACCTTCAAGGTTCCAAATGTAGGAATTATTGCAGGCGCCTATGTTCTTACCGGCAAGGTGGAAAGAAACGCAGGTATACGTCTTGTCAGAGAGGGCATCGTAATTCATGAAGGAAAGATTTCCTCACTGAAGAGATTCAAGGATGATGCAAAGGAAGTGAACCACGGCTTTGAATGTGGTATCGGTATTGAAAATTACAACGACATCAAGGAAGGCGACATCATTGAAGCTTTCAAGATGGTGGAGGTTGAAAGAAAATAAGACCTCCGTGAAAGAACAGAGAGGTAATGCATGGGGAAAGGCTATCGTGCAGGAAGACTTGCAGAAGAAATCCGCAAGATCACAGGCAATATGATCCTGTTTGAACTGAAGGATCCCCGGCTTCAGAATAAAATGGTCAGCGTATCCGGCGTGGATGTATCCGATGACGGCAGCTATGCCACCATCTATCTGACGGTTCTGGGAAAAAGCATCAGTGAAGATGCGGATGAACAGGAAAAAGAAGATATTCTGAGTGCCATGAAAAGTGCCTCCGGCACTGTACGCAGAGAGATCGGAAAAAAGATCAAGCTGAGACATGTTCCGGAGCTGCGTTTTAAAATTGATAATTCCATCGAGTACGGACGTCACATGTCAAAGATTATTGACAGTCTTAACACAGGTGGCAATTTCGAGGAAGAAAGGAGCGAGTAGGAGATGACAGGTTATGATATCAGACATGAAGATATGAAAAAGATTTCAGATCTGCTTATGCAGTCGCAGTCAATGTATATATTTCCGCATATGGTGGCAGACGGTGATGCTCTGGGATCCTGTGCGTCTCTGTGCCATCTTATGAGAGGCATGGGGAAAACGGCAGATATCGTCATGGAAGATGAAATACCTGACAATCTGGCGTTCCTGAACCGCGATTATGTGGTGTTTGCAGACAGAGATACAAAGCTTCCGAAAAGGGACCTCTGTATCGCTCTGGACTGCAGCAATGTTGACCGGTTTCCAAAAAGAGAGCACCTCTTTTTTGGGGCCGGCGTACATACGGCCTGTGTCGATCACCATACAACAAGAACCGGGTTTGCAGATGTGGATCTGGTGGATCCGGATGCATCCGCCACATGTGAACTCCTGTATGAGCTGTATGATTTTATGGGGCTTGCGCTGGATGTGGAAGCAGGAGAAGCACTGTACACGGGAATCGTTACAGATACAGGAAATTTCCAGTATACAAATACTTCGAAAAAGACGCATCTCATTGCAGCGGAGCTCATCGGCATGGGCATTGACAAGAAATCCATCAATGTTATGGTGTATCAGAGCGAGCGGATGGAAAAGCTGAAGCTTCACAGCATGATTATGAGCAATCTGGAAATGCTGTGTGACGGAAGAGTCTCTATGGCATATGTCACGCTGGATATGTACCGGCAGGCAGGCGCAAAGACAAGTGAAAGCGATGGGATCAATGCTGCCCTGCGGGATATCAAGGGTGTGGAAGTGGCTGTTTTTCTCCGGGAGATGACAGAGCATGAGATCAAGGTTGGATTCCGAAGCAAAAATTATGTGGATGTATCTGAGATCTGTCTGCGTCTTGGCGGCGGCGGCCATAAGCATGCGGCAGGCTGCGCAGTAAAGAAAACCATGGAAGAGACCCTTCCGATCATCAGGGCGGAGGTAATCCGCACCATGGAGGAGTATGACAGACGAGGCAGTCAGAAATAGAAAGGATCGTTTTATTTGGATGGATTTATCAATCTGCTGAAACCTGCAGGCATGACCTCTCATGATGCGGTATCGGCATTGCGGCGAATACTGCGCATGAAGAAGATCGGACACACCGGCACACTGGATCCCATGGCGGCAGGTGTTCTGTCCATGTGTATCGGTGCCGGTACGAGGGCTGCAGAATATATAGAATCAGAAGAAAAAAAATACAGATGCGAGCTGGTGCTGGGTCTTTCCACTGATACGGGAGACATATGGGGAACGCCCCTGCAGGATGATGTCAGCAGAGCTGACGTTTCCATAAATGAGATTTCAGAAGCAGATGTTCTGGGGGCCCTGCAGTCCATGAAGGGTTCTCAGGAACAGTTTCCTCCCATGTATTCCGCTGTCAGAAAAAACGGAAAGCATCTTTACGAATATGCAAGGAACGGAGAAACCGTGGAGGTTGAACCGCGGCGGATTACGGTGCATGAAATCTCACCGGTGGCGGTATTTCACGAGCCCGGCAGGGTTCTCTTTGATGTGCACTGCTCAAAAGGCACCTACATCCGTTCCATCTGTACGGATATCGGAAAAAAACTGGGCTGCGGCGCGTCCATGTCCTTTCTTGTCCGCACTGCCAGCGGAAGCTTTCGTCTGGAGGATGCAGTGACTCTGGAGGAACTGGCGGCATATGTAAGCAGAGAGGAAAAGATTCCGCCGGAGGATGTATTCCGCTACAGAAAAAACGAACCTCTAAGCTGCAGTATGTCTGATTTTATTGTCCCCATCCAGGAAAGGCTGGATCATTTCGGCAGCATCATACTCAATGAAACCGAAGAGAAAAAATATGTGAATGGAGGAAAGCTTTCCTCCGGAAAGATCTTTGTGGAGAAGGAAAACTCTCTGGAGCCGGATCACAGGTTTGCCGGTTATTATCGGGTCTACGGACCGGATGGACGATTTCTCGGAACCTCCGTTTATGATCAGGAGAAAAAGAATTATAAAGCAGGTAAGGTGTTTTTTAGATGGTAATATTCAGAAATCTGGAGGAGATCCGGAATATAGAAAAGACGGCAGTGGCTCTCGGAAGCTTTGACGGGATCCACAAAGGGCATCAGGTCCTGATCAGCAGAGCTGTTGAGACAGCAGCCGCAAAGGGCATCCGCAGCGCCGTTTTTACTTTTTCCGATCACCCGCGAAATATCATTGCAGGCGAAAATGTCGTTCGCAATATTATCTATGAAGATGAAAAAATTGAAATCCTGGAAAACATGGGGGTCGATTATCTTTTTTCAATCAGCTTTGAAGAGATCATGAAATACAGCCCTCAGGAATTTGTGGATAAGCTTCTGGTGGATAAGTTCCTGATCGATACAGCTGTCTGCGGGTTTAATTTTACCTTTGGCTATAAAGCTGCGGGTACTGCGGACATACTTAAGGAGATGGCCAAGGGCAGATTTAATGTTTCGGTGGTAGATCCTGTGATGGTGGAAGACCAGGTTGTAAGCAGCACCCTGATCCGGGAAAAGATCATGGCAGGAGATGTGGAAGCTGTTCCAAAGCTCCTTGGCAGAGCCTTTACAATCCGGGGCATTGTGATTCACGGAAATGAAATCGGACGAACCATCGGCTTTCCAACCTGCAACATCGTTGTGGATGAGACCATGGCCTCCCTGCCTAACGGCGTTTACATGACATACTGTTATGTGAAGGGTGTAAAGCACTGCAGCATAACAAATGTGGGAAACAAGCCCACCGTTGGATCTCACGCAAAAAATATCGAAACAAATATTTTTGATTTTGATGAAGACATTTACGGGGAAAGGATCACCGTAGAATTTATCCGTAAAATCCGCGATGAAAAGAAGTTTGAAAGCCTGGATGCTCTGACTGCTCAGATTCACAGCGATTCGGTGCTGGTAAGATCTTACCATGGAATGTAGCAGAAAGCATATGAGCTCTTGACACGTGTTTTTGATAAAGGTATAATGGTTTCTGGTGTGTGGAACACTGAAGAGTATGTTCCGAAACTGCGTTTTATGCTTCTCCGGCATATTACCCGGTTTGCGGAGAATTAAGAAAAGGAGAAAAAAATGATCGATCAGAAGAAAAAGGCAGAAATTATTGCTGAGTACGCTACTCACGAAGGTGACACAGGTTCACCGGAAGTTCAGATCGCAATTCTTACTTACAGAATCAACGATCTCAACGAGCATCTTAAGATTCACAAGAAGGATCACCACTCAAGAAGAGGTCTTCTTAAGATGGTAGGTCAGAGAAGAAACATGCTTGCTTATCTCAAGGGCAAGGATCTGGAAAGATACAGAGCACTGATCGCACGTCTCGGTTTAAGAAAATAATTCGGCTGAAAAGCGGGGCATTTTGTTGTGCCCCGCTTTAAGTATATATTATAAAGTAATCGATTTCGGGTTTGTTCCGTCAGATCAGGACTTGAGAATCAGGGACACCTCTTTTGGGGCACCGCGGCTGCGGTGCGGCACAGGGCGGGAGGCGTTTCAGATTGTCAAGTCGGATCGTGGGGGAATTATCAGCAGTCTTTCAAACGGGGATTGAAGACGAAATCAGGAAGGAAATGGAGGAAATCAATACAATGAGATTTGAAGACTACCACACATTCAGAACCGCCCTGGGGGGAAAGCTCCTTCAGGTTGAGATCGGAAAGGTTGCAGGCATGGCAAACGGCGCTGCCACCATCCGTCTGGGGGATACCGTTGTCAATGTTACAGCCACTGCATCGGCAGAACCGAGAGAAGACATCGACTTCTTTCCGCTGAGCTGTGACTATGAAGAAAGAATGTACGCTGCCGGAAAGATTCCGGGAGGCTTTATAAAGAGAGAAGGCAGACCGTCCGAGAAGGCCATCCTGTCCTCAAGACTGATGGACCGTCCTATCAGACCGCTGTTTCCGAAGGGATATTACAACGATGTTGTTGTAGTAGCTACGGTTATGTGCGTAGACCACGATGCACCTTCTGATATTGCAGCCATGATCGGTTCTTCCGTGGCTCTGGCTATTTCCGATATTCCGTGGGCTGGTCCTACAGGCTCTGTCCGCATCGGAAGAGTGGACGGGGAGTTTATCGTAAACCCGTCTCTGGAACAGAGACAGGAAAGCGACCTGAATCTCACGGTTTCCGGTACCATGGATGCTATTATGATGGTGGAAGCCGGCGCCAACGAGGTTCCTGAGGATGTGATTCTGGACGGTATCATGTTTGCCCACGAGGAAATCAAGAAGCTGGTGGCATTTATCAACCAGATTGTGGCAGAAGTAGGAAAGGAAAAGAAGCCGGTTCCTGTTCACGAAATCCCTGCAGATCTGGAAGCTGCCGTAAGAGCATATGAAACAGCGGACATGAGAGCCGCCATTCAGATTCACGACAAGACAGAGCGCCAGAATGCCATGGATCAGCTGGAAGCGGAAACAAAGGCCAGATTCCTGGAGGAATATCCTGAAAACGGAAAGGACATTGATGATGTTCTTTACAAGGTCCGCAAGGAACAGATGCGGGATCTGATCATTCACGAAGGCGTGCGTCCTGACGGCAGAAAGACAACGGAAATCCGTCCGATCTGGTGCGAAACAGGATTCCTTCCGAGAACTCACGGCTCCGGTCTGTTTACAAGAGGCCAGACTCAGGTTCTTACGGTAGCAACCCTGGGGGCAGTAGGCGAAAGTCAGACTCTGGACGGTATTTCAGAAGAAACAGAAAAGAGATATATTCATCACTATAACTTCCCTCCTTACAGCGTAGGTGAGGCAAGAACCTCAAGAAGTCCGGGAAGAAGAGAAATCGGACACGGTGCTCTGGCAGAAAGAGCCCTGCTTCCGGTTCTTCCGTCCGTAGAAGAATTCCCGTACGCCATCCGTCTGGTATCCGAGGTTCTTTCTTCCAACGGAAGCACTTCGCAGGCTTCTGTGTGCGGAAGCACCCTGTCCCTGATGGATGCCGGCGTTCCGATTAAGGCTCCGGTTGCAGGCATCGCCATGGGACTCATCAAGGAGGAGGACGATATTGCGATCCTCAGCGATATTCAGGGAATGGAAGACTTCCTGGGAGATATGGACTTTAAGGTGGCAGGTACCCGCAAGGGCGTTACTGCCATTCAGATGGACATCAAGATCCACGGTCTCTCCAGAGAGATTCTGGAAAGAGCTCTGAAGCAGGCTCACGAAGGCAGAGAATACATTCTCCAGAAGATGCTGGAAGAAATTCCGGAACCGAGAGCAGAGCTCTCTCCATACGCTCCGCGTATTATCACCATGCAGATTCATGTGGACAAGATCCGGACGGTTATCGGACCTGGAGGAAAGACCATCAACAAGATTATCGCAGATACTGGTGTTAAGATCGACATCGATGACGACGGTCAGATTTTCATCGCCGCTCCGGATATGGAATCCGCAAAGGCTGCTCAGGAATACATCGAGCTTCTCACTGCGGAAGTGGAGGTTGGAAAGAACTACACAGGTACCGTAAAGCGCATCATGAATTTCGGTGCGTTCATCGAAGTACTTCCTGGAAAGGAAGGTCTCCTGCACATTTCCAAGATGGCAAAGCACAGAGTGGAAAAGGTGGAAGACGTGATGAACATCGGGGATGTTGTAGAAGTCAACGTATATGAGATTGACAGCCAGGGCAGAATCAATCTCAAGCGCGCTAATTCATAAATTAAAGAATCAACAAGTGCAAGCAGACAAAAAAGAAGCCTTTCTATTTTCAGACAGAAATAGGAGGCTTCTTTTTTACAGTGTGCATGGGGGCGGCGGGCCGCCCGCAATCAGGGGGAATGAGGTTATTATGAGAATACAGTTATCCGATCATTTTACCATGGGAAGACTGCTGAGATTTGTAGTGCCTTCTGTGATTATGATGATTTTTACATCCATCTATTCGGTTGTAGATGGAATCTTTGTTTCAAATTTTGCAGGAAAGACCCAGCTGGCTGCCATCAATCTGATTATGCCGGTGCTGATGATGCTTGCAGCCATCGGGTTTATGGTGGGCACCGGTGGAAGTGCGCTGGTTGCAAAGACCATGGGTGAAGGGAAAAAGAAGCTGGCGAACCGGTATTTTTCCATGCTGGTGTATGTTACTGCCGCATGCGGGGCTGTCATCAGTGTTTTCGGATTTATATTTATAAGGAATCTGGCAGAAGGTCTGGGGGCCGAAGGCGAAATGCTTGAGAACTGCGTGATTTACGGGCGGATTGCCATGCTGACGCTGCCTTGCTTTATGCTTCAGAATGTTTTTCAGAGCTTTTTTGTAACGGCAGAAAAACCGAAGCTTGGATTGCTGATCACGGTGGCTGCGGGAATGACAAATATTATTCTGGATGCAGTCTTTGTAGCCGTTTTTCAGTGGGGTCTGCCGGGTGCTGCCATTGCAACAGGCATCAGTGAGCTGGTGGGGGGCCTTGTGCCGGTCATCTATTTTGCCGGAAAAAATCAAAGCCTTCTGAGACTTGGGAAAACACGCTTTTACGGGCGCATCCTCATAAAGACCTGCAGCAATGGAATCTCCGAGCTCATGAGCAATATCGCCATGTCCGTGGTGACGATTGTATACAACTTTCAGCTCATGCGTTTTCTTGGAGAGGACGGGGTGGCCGCGTACAGTGTCATCATGTATGTGAATTTTATCTTTATTTCCATTTTCCTGGGATTCTCCATGGGCTCCGCTCCGGCCGTTTCCTACAATTACGGAGCACAGAACAATGACGAACTGAAAAACCTTTTCAGGAAAAGCCTCTGCTTTGTATTTGCGGCAGGGGCCGCTATGGTGGTCCTTGCGGAGGTGTTTGCACGACCTTTGACCGGTCTGTTCGTGGGATATGACAGGGAGCTTGCGGAGCTGACCCTGCACGGCATGAGAATCTGCAGCCTTTCATTTCTAGTGTGCGGCTTTGGAATTTACGGCTCCGCCTTTTTTACCGCCCTCAACAACGGGAAGGTTTCCGCGGTGATCTCATTTTTGAGAACCCTGATCTTTCAGACCTCTGCAGTTATGATCCTTCCGGTTTTTATGGGGCTGGAGGGGGTATGGTGCTCCGTACTGGTATCGGAAACCCTTTCCCTTGCAGTCACCGCAGGGATGCTGGTAAAACACAGAAAGAGATACCATTATGCATAAGAGCGGACTTTTCCTTCCGCTCTTTTTATGTTTTTTGAAACATGTGAGTGATTTTCCTGTAACATACGAATATATAAGTGAATGCGCATTTAACTGAGAGAAAGGAGTAAAAGGCTTGAGCAGTGAGATTAATATAAGCGACCCTGAGATCCTGAAGCTGATCAGGGACAATCCTTCCGAGGGACTTTCGGTTGTGCTTGATACTTATGGAGGCAGCATAAAGACCATATGTGCCAATATTCTCGGCCGGCAGAACACCCGGGATATCGAAGAATGTATATCCGATATCCTGACGGAGCTGTGGCGGTCCGCTCATCGGATGGACCTTTCAAAAGGCAGCTTCCGAAGCTATCTTTACGGAATTGCACGTCACAGGGCAATCGACTGCCGCAGAAAAAACCGGACAGCCTTTGAGGAGGCGCCGGCTGAGGAAGCAGATCTGTGTACGGCGGAGGATCCTGCGGATGAACTGACGAAAAGGGAAAATGCAGCGATTGTTCAGAACGCAGTAGACAGCCTGCCGTCGCCGGACCGGGAAATATTTATACAGAGATATTTTCTGTTCCGCAGAGTAAAGGATATTGCCCAGAGTCTGCAGATCACGCCAAAAACAGTAGAAAACAGGCTTTACAGGGGAAAAGCCTTACTGAAACAGCGACTGATGGAAAGGGGGATCATTTTATAATGAAGATGGAGCGATTAATGGATGACTACAGGATCAGTCCCAAAGACTGCATAAAACTTTCGGAGGAACCGTTGTCAGAAGAGGAAAAGAACCGGATCCTTGCCCAGACCTTCACGAAAATCGAAAAGCTCACCCAGGAGCAGAAAGAGCATGAATCCGTAAACAAAGAAGCTGCGGCCCGGCCGCAGACCAAAGAGGGAGAGGGAAAAGAAATGAAAAGAAGGAGCAGAAGCCCGAAAAGAGTCGCCGTCCTTGCTGCAGCCGCTGTGCTGTGTTTCGGCATGGTATTTGCCTGTGCAACAGGAGCAATCCAGGTGGGAGAAAGCTTCCGGAGCTTTTTCGGCATGGAGGACGGCACCGAGGTGGAGGGCATGAACAAGCCCCTTGGAATCATCGCTGAAGATAACGGATGGAAGGCGGACTTTCAGGAGGCTCTGGGGGATTCTCAGAGCGTTTACGTTCGGTTTGACCTGATCGCGCCGGAAGGCACCGTGCTGGATGCGGAATCCTATAATTTTATTGATTCCAACATCAGCATCGAAAAGCCGGTAACGGCCCTTCACCAGACGGAGGGCTATGCCTGGGGCTTTGAGGTTCTTGAGGCAGAGGATGTGAAAGGGGACAATATTCTGCCTGTGATGCTGTGCGCAGATTATTCTGAAGATCTGACCGGAAAGAACATGCAGATTCAGCTGGAGAGCCTTCGGGGCTGGTACCCTGCAGGGGAGGGTGCAGAAGAAGGAACCTCAAAAGAATACGGGGACTTTTGCCTTAAGACAGAAATCTCCTTGGACTATGTGAAAAAATCCGTTGTAAAAGACGTAAATGCCGCCGTCAGCCTGGAGGGCAGTCCGTGGATCATGAACACAGTGGAAATCTCGCCGATCTCCGTCATTCTGAATTTTGAAGCAGATACTGCTTTCAGGGAAGATGCAGAGAAAAAACTGTCCGCAAAAACGGCGGATGATTCCGAACTGGTGCTCGTTATGAAGGACGGCACCCGCAGATCCGACTGGCAGGGCTGGAGCTCCAACACTGTTGGAAACGAAGCCTTTATCATCTATGAGGCAGCCCAGGTGCTGCATCCGGAGGAGATCGCAGCCATTGAATTCAACGGCGAAACCTTCTCCCTGCAGTAACCGCAGATCAGAACAAAGAAACAGATAAAACAGCAAAGAGCAGGCCGGCAGACCTGCTCTTTGCTGTATATTTGCTGTATATATACTACCAGTCAAGCTTCATAGGTTCTTCTGCAAAGAGCCGTGGATCCATCAGGCGCGGGCCTCCTTCCGGAATGATGATTTCCCCATCGCACAGATCCAGAATCTGGGTCTTGATGTCGATGCCCGGAGCGATTTCCTCCAGAATCATGCCTTCCTTTGTGCGCCGGATGACGCAGCGCTCTGTGATGTAGAGCAGACTGTCGTGCTTTTTCAGATATTCGGAAGCAACAAAGGAAACCTTTTTACATTCTTCTACAAACTTTTTGTACTTTCCTTCCTGAAGGATATGAATCGTTCCGTCCTTCACCTCGGTTTTCAGCCCTACGGCTGTAAAGGTTCCGATAAAGAGGACTTTTTTTGCGTTTGTGGAAATATCCGTAAAACCGCCCACGCCGGTGATCTTGCCGTTGAGGTGGCTGGTGTTCATGTTGCCGTCTCGGTCCACCTCGCTGAGGCCGAAGACGCCGCAGTCCAGGCAGCCGCCGTCAAAGAAGGAGAAATGCTCCCCGTGATCACTGAAGGCTTCTGCGTTCCAGTGGCACCCGAAGTCCAGCCGCTCCGTTCCCGGAACCCCGCCGATGGTGCCTGTTTCAGAGATCATGGTGATCATATGATCCACGCCGGCTTCTGCAAGAACCACAGGAACGGTGGTGGGCATGCCGAGCCCCATGTTGACATTGTCCCCGGCCTTCAGCTCCATGGCTGCCCGGCGGGCAATGACCTTCCGCTCGTCCAGAGGAACCACCACGGTCTTTGGGGAGATCTCCTTCAGGACCTCACCGGTAAAGGCAGGCTCGTAGTTGACGCCCTTTTTCCGGGCCATGTTCTGCGGAATTTCGTCGTAGTTTTCTGCCACAACGATGTAGTCCACGTAAATGCCCGGAACCTTGATCATATGAGGATTTACGGTATGGAGATCCACCATTTCGTCCACCTGACAGATGACGATGCCTCCGGAAGCCTTGACTGCCTGGGCAACGGACAGAAGCTCGATTTCTTCTGCTTCCCTGTCAATGCTCAGGTTTCCGTGAGGGTCCGCAGAAGACGCTCTCAGCAGCGCCACATTCAGCTTTGGAAGTGTGTACCACAGATAATCCTCGCCCTCAAAATCAGGGATGTACTTTACAAAATCAGCTCCCTGCTCCATGGTCAGCCGGTTCAGCTTGCCTCCGTCCTTTCTGGCATCCGCAAAGGTTCCAAGGCCTACCTTTGAGAGAATCCCCGGCATACCCCGGCCGATTTCCCTGAAAAGCTGCATAATCGGTCCCAGAGGGAACATGTAGCCCTGGATTTTATTCTCTTCCACAAGATGGCAAAGGGGAGGGCAGACACTCATATAGGAATTGATGGCCCTTGTGATCATTCCATCATGACACCAGTGGGCTTCTCCGGCGTCTCCCCAGTTTCCCATACCTGCAGCTCTTATACTGGTAATGCCGGCAGGGTGGTGCTCCCTGAGAAAGCGCTGTTCTACAGCGTCTACAATCTCGTTTGGAAAGCAGACCAGTCCGTCTGCCGCAAATACAATAGAATCTCCATCGTGAATCAGCTCTGCGGCCTGTGCCGCAGAAATAATTTCCGCCATATTTTTGCTCCTCTATAAACTCTTTTTGTGTGCAATGTTATACAGAACACATTATATCGAAGAGCAAAAATTTAATCAAATAAAATCCCTTTGAATCACAGACATTTTATTCCTGATTCCGGATCAGGGTGCTGAGGGTGACAGGCGAAAGATTCTGCTCCTGAAAGGCATTCAGCAGCCGCGGAAGGGCTTTGAGGGTTTCTTCCTTTGGGTGCATCAGAAGGATGGCGCCGTGAAGATCCTTTTTCATAATCCTGTTGTAGATCACATCTGCTGTGGAATCCTGCCTCCAGTCGATGGTGTCCGCAGACCACAGGCTCAGCAGATACCCTTTCTTTCTGCAGATTTCCACGGTGCTTTCGTCAAAATCCCCGGAAGGCGGCGCAAAAATATCCGGCCGGACGCCGATGATCCGAAACACCGCATCAGAGGTCCGGTCAATTTCTTCTTCCACCTCCTTATCCGAAACCTGAGAGCACAGCTTGTGGGAGTAACCGTGGCTCTGAATCTCATGTCCCTTCAGATACATGGTCCGCAGGAGCTTCGGATTTTTTTCCGCCCAGTGCCCTGTGACAAAAAAAGTGATTTTCACATTGTATTCGTCAAGAACATCAAGGATATCCGGCAGGACCTCCTCCCCCCAGTCCACATTGCAGGTGATGGCCAGACGGTTGCTGCCCGTATCCCCGGTGCGGAACACAATATCGCCTGCGGAAGCGGCGCTGATGCATGCCGTGTGACCGGAATCACCTCCGCATTCTGTCATAAAGGACAGCTCCTGCGACATCTGCTCCCGGTAGCGGTCATCCAGATAAAAAAACACAGAGAGAACTGCAAAAAGAAAAACAAGGATACACAATACTGCAAATACAGCCCGGTATCCGTCAGAAAAACGCTTCACCATATCACCTGGCTTTCATAAAATCTCTTCCACAAAATAACGGTGCTATATTTATATGAAAAGCGGTGCCCCGGTATGACAGCTGCATCAGGAAAGAGGCAGGGCGGTACCGGGCATCCGGTTTGCATCGTAGACAACCGAAAGGAAGGAGAGTATAATACTACAGGAATGCGCACCGGGTCCCGGGCAGCACAGGCCCAGCCTGTGAACCGGAGGCATGAAAGGGCGTATCTGTAAGAAGAAAGGAAAGAAAAATGATTGAAATAAGAAAACTGAACTGCGGTCTCCGCATGGTTCTGGAAAAAATTCCGTATGTGGAATCTGTTACGGCCGGTATCTGGGTCAAGGCCGGCTCTGTGAACGAAGACGATTCCTGCAGAGGAATTTCCCATTTTATCGAACATATGATGTTTAAGGGTACGGGTGCGCGGAGCGCACGTCAGATCGCATCGGATATTGATGCTCTGGGGGCGCAGATCAATGCATTCACTTCAAAGGAAAGCACATGTTATTATGTTCGTTCCCTCAGCTCCAACCTGGATCAGGCCTGCGACATTCTGATCGACATGATGACCGATTCTCTCTTTGATCCGGAGGAGATGAAGAAGGAAAAGCAGGTGGTAAAGGAAGAGATCAAGATGGTGGAGGATACGCCGGAGGACGATGCGCAGGATATGCTGTACGAGGTGCTCTTTAAGGGAGAGCCTCTTTCCGGTTCCATTCTGGGTACGCCGGAAAGTCTGGATGCATTTACCCATGACGACCTGAAAAACTACATTGCAAGGGAATATTCTCTGGATCACATTGTGGTTTCCATCGCAGGCAATTTTGATGAAGAGGCGGTCTGCGCCCAGTTTGAAAACCGGCTGTCCTGCATGACTGCAGTCAAGCAGGAGCAGGGGGCGGAGTCCGGAATTTATGTGCCTTCCTTCAAGGGAAAGGTCAAGGATATCGAGCAGACTCATATCTGTCTGGGCACAAGAGCCCTTGCTTTTGACCACAGGGATTCCTATGTGCTGAACATTCTCAACAATATTATGGGTGGGAGCATGAGCTCCCGTCTCTTCCAGAACATCCGGGAGGAAAAGGGCATGGCCTATACGGTTTATTCGTATACAGGAGCCCATGACAGGGATGGTTTTTATGCCATCAGCGCCGGTGTGGCCCACGAGAAGATTGAGGACACGGTGGCTGCCATCCGGGAGGAACTGGATACGCTTGCTGCGAAGGGTGTGACAGAAGAGGAACTTGCCATTTCCAAGCAGCAGACAAAAGGCGGGCTGATTTTCAGTCTGGAGAACACCAGCAACCGCATGGTGGTCAACGGGAAGTACGCGCTGTTCAGAAACAGGGTTCGCACGGCGGAAGAAGCGATTCATGCCATCGACTCCATTACCATGGAGGATATTCAGAGAGTGGCTGCAGTGATCACGGATACATCCCGGTATTCCGGGACAATCGTCAGCCGCAGAGATATTGATCTTGCTTCCCTGATGAAATAAGGGATTTCTGCCTGCAGGCAGGGGTTGCCGGGGCGGAGTCAGAGGTATGATGCTTTGGACATGGAAATGGGAAGTTTTGGAGGTGAACCGGTGGCAGATGTGATCGTAGCAGGGATTCTTGCAGTCTTCTGCGTTCTTGCAGTAAGAAAGATCCTGTCGGGTGTTCCCGGCGGAGGGGGCTGTGGGGGCTGTGAGGGCAGGTCATGCAGCCGGTGCCTGTCCCCTTCTGCAGGAAAACCGAACCCGGCGGAAGAATGCAGAAATCATCAGGACAACCATGAGAAGGCGGATCACCGGGATGATGTGATTTAAAAGGAAAAAAACGGGTATACAGAAAGTGTGTGCACTGCCGTAAAGGGGGCGGGGTGCCGCGCTTTTTGTTTGCTCTGGATAAAAAAATAACAAACACTTCTGCGAAGCACAGGGATTCATGATATAATATTGAACTGGTGCAACGAATACAGATTTTATCATTTCTGAACTGGGATGGGAGGTATACCAATGGATCTTTTACAGAAGCAGATGCTGAATATAACCGTCATTCCGGAAGATCCGGAAGAGATTCTCGGCACAGCCGAGCGCCTTCAGGAGGTGCTCATGATGTACAGCTGCGCCATCAGGGAAGTCAAGACAAAGCTGGAGGTTCTCAATGACGAGCTCTCTATAAGAAATTCCAGAAATCCGATCGAATTTATCACGTCAAGAGTGAAGAAGCCTCTGAGCATTGTGCAGAAGCTGCAGAGAAAAGGCTTTGATGTATCCCTGCAGTCTGTGATGGACAATCTCAACGACGTGGCGGGGATTCGCGTCATCTGTTCTTTTGTGGATGATATTTATGCAGTGGCGGAGATGCTTACAAAGCAGGATGACGTAACGCTGATCGAAGTGAAAGATTACATAAAAAATCCAAAGCCCAACGGCTACCGGAGCCTTCATCTCATTATAGAGATTCCTGTATTCTTCTCAGACAGCAAGACAAACCTCCGGGTGGAGGTCCAGATACGGACCATTGCCATGGACTTCTGGGCAAGCCTGGAGCACGATCTCAAGTACAAGAAGGAGATTCCTGATGTGGACGAGATCCAGCAGGAGCTGAAGGAATGCGCGGAAACCATTGCAGATACAGACCGGCGGATGATGGAAATCCGGGATCGGATTGAGCTGAGCCATCAGGAGCTGAAGATTGACGGAACCGATTATGTCAGTTAAGGGAAAGACAAATGCCATGCGGATCCTGGATTCCAACAGGATTCCGTACGAGAGTCATGAGTTTGAGCTGAAGGACAATTTTACCAGCGGATCGGATCTGGCCAGGCAGCAGGGACAGGATCCCGACCAGGTTTTCAAGACCCTGGTAACAGAATCCGGAAGCGGAGAGCACTTTGTCTGCGTGATTCCGGTGGACGCAACACTGGATCTTAAAAAGGCGGCAAAGGTTTTCGGTGAAAAAAAATTAGACATGATGCCCATGAAAAAGCTGCTTCCTCTGACAGGCTACATTCACGGAGGCTGCTCCCCGGTAGGAATGAAAAAACAGTTCCCCACGGCGCTGGACGAGACGGCGCAGCTGTTTGACAGCATCTATGTCAGCGGAGGGAGGCCGGGACTTCAGGTGCAGCTTTCTGCCGATGATCTGTGCAGTCTGATTTCTGCTGTTTATGCAGATCTTACGGTCTGAGGGCAGGCTTTTTTACTTCTTTGCCGGGTAAAAGAACGGAAGCAGCGGTATTTTCAGGAAAAACAGAGTTGAATTTCGGCTGTTTTTGTGGTATGATTGCATAGTTACGTGCCGGCGTGATGGAATTGGCAGACGTGCGGGACTCAAAATCCTGTGGTGGCAACACCGTATCGGTTCGACCCCGATCGCCGGCACCATTAATTTGGATGGAGGATATACAATGAGCGAAAATACAGCGGCTTATATTCAGATGTTTTTACCGTTGATTCTCATTTTCTTTGCTCTGTGGTTCTTTATGATCAGACCTCAGAAAAAGAGAGACAATGAAACAAAAAAGATGAGAAGCAGTCTTCAGGAAGGAGATGAAATCGTAACCATCGGCGGAATTATCGGAAAGGTTCTTTCCGTTAAGGATGATTCTGTTGTTGTTTATGTGGGCTCCGACAAGACAAAGGTTGAGTTTAAGAAGTGGGCCATCGCTGAGGTAACAAAGAAGTCAGAACGCGCGCCTAAGGCAGAAGCTCCTGCTCCTGCAGAGGAGGAGGCTCCAAAGAAGAAGATCAAAAAGCTTGTCCGCAAGGATGAAGCCGATGAAAATCCACTGGAAGAAAACTAAAGAAACAATACAGCTGCATGGTATGTTTTTTAAAAACTGCATGCAGTTTTTTTTATGAAATCCCCGTTGCCTGCATATCGCACAAAAGAGTCGTCATATATTGAAGAGAGTGAATCAACGGAACGGGGAGGACTTACATGAAAAATATTCTGAGCGGATTAAAAAAAACTTTTGCGGGAGCAGCGGCTGCTGCTCTTATTACGGGTGCCGGGCTTTGTATTGACGGATTACTGCTGAAATCCACCGGCCTGTCGGTAGAGAATTCTGCAGGAATTCTTATCTTTGTCATAGCCGTTGGAGGCCTGATTTTTGGATTTTTCTGCGGTGCGGCTCTTGGGAAAAGGGGCCTTTTTACCGGTTTTTTTGCAGGTCTGGTATATGCTGCAGCCGTACTCTGCTGTTTCCTGTGGCTTCTCGGATCCTGTCAGGTCTCCATGCTTCGGATGCTGGTTTTTCTCGTACCTGCAGTAACCGGAGCAGCAGGAGGAATCGCCGGATCCAGGACGGAAAACAGAGCCGGGAATGCTTAAAAATCATGCCCTTCACTTGACACTAATATTAGAGTAGGTTAAAATATGAATGTTAATCAAATATGCCGAATGTTGTCCGTTTTCAGAAAAAAACTGGATTCGGTGATAATAAGGAGGACACAATGAAAAAAGTAAAGACTATTGCAAGAACAGTTTTAAAGGATTCCGCATGCAGCACAGGCTGCGGTGAATGTCAGACATCCTGCCAGTCAGCCTGCAAGACATCCTGTACTGTAGCCAATCAGAAGTGTGAAAATATTAAGAGAAGATAGTCATAGAACTGTTAAGAAGGTGTCCAGAATGTTGCCTGAATATGCTGAGGTTCTTCTCCTGCATGGAATGCACGTTTTGTGACAGCTTCTTTTTTTGAGGGGGTTGATCTTTTTTGATACATAAATATATCTTCCGGGATATACCTATTGTTCTGGATGTCAACAGCGGCGCAGTTCATGTGGTAGACCGTGTGATATATGACGCTCTTGCGTTCTGCGATGGAAAAGAAGTGGACGAGAACAGGATTCTGTCTTCCCTTGGGGACCAGTATGAGGAACAGGAGATTCGGGATGCTGTTTCCGACATCAGGGAGCTGATTGCAGCCGATATGCTTTTCAGCGAAGACGATGTGGACATGCAGGTGATAGAAAACAAGGAACCTGTTGTAAAGGCCATGTGTCTTCACGTTGCCCATGACTGCAATATGAACTGTGCATACTGCTTTGGAGATAAGGGGGCATTTGAAGGAATACGCTGTCTTCTTTCCCTGGAAACAGGAAAGAACGCCATTGATTTTCTTCTGAAAAATTCCGGCAGCCGCAGAAATCTGGAGCTTGATTTCTTCGGCGGGGAGCCGCTGATGAATTTTGACGTGGTTAAGGAGCTGGTTCAGTACGGCCGGGATGAAGAAAAGAAATATGGAAAAAACATCCGGTTTACCATTACAACCAACGGGATACTTCTTGACGATGACAAAATCGAGTTTATCAATGAACACATGGACAACGTCATTCTGAGCATCGACGGAAGGCCGGAAGTCAATGACCGTATGCGAAAGACCGTAAACGGAAAAGGAACCTATGACATCATAACAAAGAACTATAAGAACTTCGTCTCAAAGAGGGAGGGACTGTATTATGTCAGGGGAACCTTTACAAGATACAATCTTGATTTTGCCGAGGATATCCGCCATCTGATCGAGCTCGGTTTCTCCAATGTATCCGTAGAGCCGGTTGTTACCGACAGCAGGTACGAGTACGCCCTTCGGGATGAGGATCTTGAGACGATCTGCAAAGAGTATGATCGCCTTTCTGATATGTACATTGAGAATGCCAGAGAAGGAAAGCCGTTTGATTTCTTCCACTTCAACGTGGATCTGAATCAGGGGCCATGTGTGATCAAGCGTATTTCCGGGTGCGGAGCCGGAACAGAGTATGTAGCTGTATCGCCGGAGGGTGATATCTATCCGTGTCATCAGTTCGTAGGAAATACAGATTACCGGCTGGGAAATCTGAAGGATGAAACGTTTGAAAACAGACTGTATGATACATTCAACAGAGCACATATATACAACAAGCAGGACTGCAGGGACTGCTGGGCGAGGTTCTACTGCAGCGGCGGATGCCATGCAAATGCCATGAATACCAACGGCGACATTATGAAGCCGTACCGGCTGGGCTGCGAGATGGAAAAGAAGCGTGTAGAATGTGCCATCGGAATACAGGCGGTTTTGTCAGACATTATCTAAAAGAGGAAGGAGTTATTGAAAAGAATGAAGAATTTTAAAAGAGTAATGGCAGTTCTCATTATTCTGATTCTCATAGCAGGCTGGTACATTACAGTCTTTGGGGCAGGCGACAAGGTAGGCTCCATCAAGGACTATATGAAGCTGGGTCTGGACCTTCAGGGCGGTGTGTACGTTGTTCTGGAGGCGGATACAGATGCTACCGGTTCAGAGCTTCTGTCGCTGATGAATCAGACACAGGCTGTTATCGAACGAAGAGTAAACGAAATGGGGCTCTCAAATCCTGTTGTAACCATCGAAGGTGAAAAGCGGATCCGTGTGGAGCTTCCGGGTGTTGATGATGCAGAATCGGCAATCGAAACCATCGGTACTACAGCACAGCTGACCTTTATCACTGCAGACGGTGCAACGATCCTTACAGGTGACAACGTAAAGGATGCCGGAACTGCCATCAATCAGGAGGGTGCAGGATATGTAGTGACTCTTGAGTTTGATTCCACAGGGGCATCCATGTTCGAAGCAGCAACCCAGGCCATTGTAAACGGACAGATCACCGCAGATGAACAGCTGGGACTTCCTGCCAACTGCGTTGCCATTATCCTTGATAATGAGATTATTTCATATCCGTCTGTATCAAAGGTAATCTCCGGCGGAAGATGCCAGATCGAAGGAAACTTCACGCAGGAAGAAGCTTCAAATCTTTCCGCTCTGATCCGGGGCGGCGCGCTTCCTGTCAATCTGGAAGAGGTTCAGACAAGTATCGTGGGTCCGTCTCTCGGTATGAACTCACTGACACAGAGCATCGTAGCAGCGCTGATCGGTATTGCGCTGGTTCTTCTGATCATGCTTGTGTTCTACCGGATCATGGGTCTGGCTGCAGATATTGCGCTGCTTGTTTATGTTCTGATTTATCTGTGGGTTCTCATTGCCCTGGGCAATGTTCTGACGTTGCCAGGCATCGCAGGTATGATCCTGTCTGTAGGTATGGCAGTCGATGCCAATGTTATTATCTTCTCAAGAATCAGAGAAGAGGTACGGAAGGGAAAGACCATCCGCGTTGCCACAGGTCAGGGGTACAAGAGAGCGCTTACAACCGTTATCGACTCACAGGTTACAACCCTGATCGCCGGTGTTGCACTTTATGAGTTCGGTTCCGGCGATGTGAGAGGCTTCGCCCTGACCCTCATGATCGGTATCATCATCAGTATCTTTACTGCTACGGTTGTCACAAATGTATACCTTCAGCTTATGGCGGAAAGCAGAACCTTCGGAACAAAGAAGCTGTTTGGTATTAAAGAGGATGCGCCTGCATCCGCAGTTAAGGAGGCTTAATAATGAATGAAAAATTAAAGAGCTTTCCTTTTATGGAAAAAAGAAAGATTTATTACATTACAACAGTCGTATTGATCATTGTTTCTATTGCAATCGGCCTGCTGCGGGGTTACAATTTCGGTATTGATTTTACCGGAGGAACGCTTATGCAGATCGACATGGGCAAGACGGTTACTGTAAGCGAAATCAATGACATTCTTGCTCAGCAGTCTCTGGAAGGCAGCGTAACCCTTGCCGGTGAGAACAACACTGAGATCATCATCAAGACAAAGGATTCTCTGGAGAGCGATACGAGAACTGCACTGATGGCAGTTCTGGAAGAAAAGTACGGCATTCAGGAAGATGCAGTTCTTTCTGTTGCAAACATCGGACCTTCCGTTGGTGAAACTCTGAAGTCCAGTGCTGCAAAAGCAATTGCCATTGCAGTTGTCCTTATGCTGATATACATCGCTGTAAGATTTATGTGGAAGTATGGTATTGCAGCGATTATCGCACTTGCAAACACGCTGCTGCTTGTCATCGGATTTTACGGAGTGTTCCACATTTCCATTAACAGTCCGTTCATTGCAGCAATGCTTACGATCCTGGGATACGGTATCAACGATACCATCGTAATCTTTGACCGTATCAGAGAAAACACGGAGAGCTCGTCAAAGAGAAGCGTCAACGGACTTGCTCCGCTGATCGATGAGAGTATCCGTCAGACCGTAGGCCGTTCAATTATGACATCACTGACTACGATTGCGGTTATGGTTCCGCTGCTGATCTGCTGCGGAGACACAATCCGAAGCTTTATCCTTCCGCTGCTGGTAGGCGTTATCTGCAGCACCTGCTCTTCAATCTTTATCGCAACCTCTGTCTGGTTCGATATTATGAGGGCATCCGATAAGTCTTCTTATCAGGGAAAAGCAAAGAATAAAAATAAGAAAAAGGCTGCGGAGGAGACAGCATAATTATTGAATCTCAGGGCGTCCTTTGGGGCGCCCTGTGGTTTATGGCTTCTTAGCTGCGAAATATGATCTGGGCTCAAAACAAAGGCAGCTTATATTTGACAGCTATGAAACAGCTATTTAAAGATAAAACAAAGATCGGGTGTAATAGATATGGACGAATTCTTAGATTATTTAAAAGGGTTGAATCAGAACTACGACCTGGATTTGATCAAAAAAGCATATGAAACCGCTGAAAAAATGCATCATGGACAACTGCGTAAATCCGGAGAACCATACATTATTCATCCGGTGGCTGCAGCCAGAATTCTGGCGGAGCTGGGCATGGATGAACAGACCATTATTGCGGGACTCCTTCATGATATTGTGGAGGATACAGAATATACAGAGGATATGCTCAGGGAAGAATTCGGACCGGAAGTGGCTCTGCTGGTGGATGGAGTTACAAAGCTGGGGAATCTTGTCTTTGAAACAAAGGAGGAAGCCCAGGCAGAAAACCTGAGAAAGATGTTTCTGGCCATGTCAAAGGACATTCGCGTCCTGATCATTAAACTGGCTGACAGGCTTCACAATATGCGGACCATTGACTATATGTCTCCGGAAAAGATTCGCGAAAAATCAAAGGAAACTCTGGAAATCTACGCACCCCTTGCAAACCGTCTTGGTATGTTCAATATGAAATTTGAACTGGAGGATATTGCATTGAAGCATCTGGAACCGGAGTTCTATGCAAACCTTGCCAGGCAGATCAACCAGCGAAAGGAAGAAAGAGAAGAGAATATCCATCACATTATCGATCAGCTTACAGAAGCCCTCAGTACGCTGAATATTCACTTTGAGGTGAAAGGACGTTCCAAGCACTTTTACAGCATTTACAAAAAAATGCGGGACAAGCATAAGCAGCTGGACGAGATCTTTGATCTTATGGCTGTACGGATTCTTGTTGACAGCATTAAGGACTGCTATGCGGTTTTAGGTGTGGTTCATACCATGTGGCGGCCGATTCCGGGACGCTTCAAGGACTATATCGCCATGCCGAAATCAAACATGTACCAGTCTCTTCATACGACGGTCTTCGGGGACGACGAGCATCCTTTCGAGATTCAGATCCGGACCTATGAAATGCACCAGATTGCTGAGTACGGTATTGCAGCCCACTGGAAGTATAAGGAAGGCATCAAATCCGATCAGGAGGAAGTGAAGCTGGCGTGGCTTCGCCAGACCCTGGAATGGAACAAGGATATGGACGATTCCAAGGAGTTTATGGAAACTCTGAAGATGGATCTCTTTTCAAACCAGGTCTTTGTTTTTTCTCCGGCAGGAAAGGTTGTGGAGCTTCCTGCAGGATCTACGCCCATCGATTTTGCCTATAAGATCCACTCCGCCGTGGGAAACAAGTGCATCGGGGCGAAGATCAACGGAAAAATGGTTCCCATTGACCATGTGCTGGAAAACGGCAATATTGTAGAGATTATCACCTCTGCCAACAGTAAGGGACCGAACATTGACTGGCTTAAAATTGCAAAGAGCAGCAATGCCAGAAACAAGATCCGGCAATGGCTCAAAAAAGAAAATAAGAGTGAAAACGAGGAAAAGGGAAAATCTATGCTGGAGAAGTATATCCGGCGCAAGGGCTACGATCCGCAGCAGATTATAAAGACCCAGCGGATCAATCGTGTTGCCAAGGAACTGAAGTGTTCCAATCTGGAAGATCTCTATTCCTCCATCGGATATGGCGGAACCATGCTTTCCAAGGTGCTGGATCTTCTCGTAAAGTTTTACGATGAAGAAAAACAGGCAGAACTCAAAAAGCTCAAGGAAATCAAAAACTACGAGCATAAACCGGGAAAGAAGAAATCCGAGGCTACGGGAGGTATCCGCATCAAAGGGGTGGATAACCTTCTGATCCGGCTTTCCAAGTGCTGCAACCCTGTTCCGGGGGATGAAATCGTAGGCTTTATTACAAAAGGGAGAGGTGTATCTGTCCACAGAGCGGACTGCACCAATATTCTGTCCCTTCCTTCGGATGAGCAGGCGAGATTTATCGATGTGGAATGGGACATCGACAAGCAGCAGTCCACCTTTGAAACGGATGTTGCCGTCATCGGAGAGGACCGCAAGGGAATGTTTTCCGATCTTTCAAAGATCTGTGAGGATATGGATGTCCACATCACAGGCGTACAGGCAAAGAGCAACAACGACAATACCGCAAACATCAATCTGACTGTGCAGATCTCAAATGTCAATCAGATCTCACAGCTGATGCGGCGCTTCCAGTCTCTGATGGGCGTCATCGAGGTGTTCAGAGGCACCGCAAAATAGAGGATTTTGCGGCGCACCCCAAAGAGCAGATGATATTACACAAATGAATTGATAAAGGAGAAAAAAACATGGATCTGAAGCTGTTTTATACAGGACCCATGCAGGTAAACACATATCTCTGTGTGGATGAGGAAACAAAGAAGGGATTTATTGTGGATCCGGGCGGTGCCAACAGAGCACTGGACAATTACGTGGAGTCTCACGGCTATGACATCGAATATATTGTTCTGACCCACGGTCACGGGGATCACATCTGCGGCGTTCCTCATTACAAGAAGCTGTTTCAGTGCCCTGTCGCCGGATGCAGCAAGGACAATTATCTCTTTGACGATGCCGGTGAAAATATGTCCACTGCTTTTACCGGACAGCCCATCGAGTTTGTTCCGGATGTGGATCTGAAGGATGGGGACGTCCTGAAGGTCGGCAATATGGAGCTGAAGATTATGGAGACTCCGGGTCATAGCCTGGGAGGCATCTGTATTCTTGTAGGCAACGTTCTCTTCAGCGGCGATACGCTCTTTGCGGATTCCATCGGCAGAACCGATTTCCGCGGAGGGTCTTTCACTCAGCTTAAAAATTCCGTGCATACAAAGCTCTTTGTGCTTCCGGATGACACCTTTGTTCTCCCGGGACATATGGGGCAGACAACCATCGGCCATGAAAAGAAATTCAACCCGTTTTTATAGAATCGATCTGAGAAATCACAGCAGCAGCTATGAGCTGGAGGAGCTGATCAAGGAGTTTCTCAGACCGGATCAGTACGAACTGATCAACAGTGCCATTGTGCGCCAGAAGAAAAAAAATACAGGACCAAAAAAGACCAGGGCACAAATGAATGCCAGGCAGGAAGTCTCCGGGCAGCAATCCCGTTCCTGGTCATGGGCAGCGGCCGGCCGCTGGAGCAGAACCTTTGCGGATATTCGGATTCCTCTGGGTCCGGGTTATTCCCATGTAGAAAAAAATATTGCAAAAAGGTATTTATTTGACTGTCTTTCAAAGCTGACGGGTTACCGTCCGGAGTGGGGGACTCTGACCGGCGTCCGTCCTACAAAGCTTGCCAATGAAATGGCGGCAGGACAGGGCATGAACTGGGAGCAGGTGAGGCGCGTATTTGAGGAACAGTATTATGTTTCCGAAGAAAAAACGGCCCTTGTTCTGGATACCTGCAGAAACCAGAGCTTTCTGACTGCAAAACCGGCAGGCAGATCTGCAGGGGTATACATCGGGATTCCGTTTTGTCCCACCCGCTGTCTTTACTGTTCCTTCACCTCCAATCAGGCCAATGAGGCTGCCATGGAGCAGTATCTTCAGGCTCTTTTGAAGGAGATCAGAGCGGTGGGAGCGCAGCTGCAGGAGCACGGTGTTTCTGCGGAGAGCATCTATATCGGCGGAGGAACACCGACTTCCCTGAGCGCCGATGCGCTGGACCGCCTTTTGGATCAGGTATGCAGCTCCTTTGATACAGCATCTGTACTGGAGTTCTGCACGGAAGCCGGAAGGCCGGATACCATCACGGCAGAAAAGCTGCGGGTGCTGAAGGACCACGGGGTGGACCGCATCAGCATCAATCCCCAGTCCATGAATGACCGGACGCTGGAACTCATCGGCAGATCCCACTGCGTGGAGGATATATATAAGGCTTTTGAGATTGCCAAGCAAAGCGGTATTCCCCATATCAATACCGATATCATTGCAGGACTTCCTGGAGAGGATTATGCCATGTTTCTTCACACGCTGCAGGAGGTCATGAGGCTTGGACCGGACAATATCACGGTTCATACCCTGGCGGTGAAGCGGGCTTCACGGCTGAGAGAAAAGGATTCGGAGTACCATTACAGCGGCGGCAGCGAAGTGGGCCGCATGGTGGGGGATGCCCGGAAAATTCTTGGCGAGCATGGTTATTTCCCGTATTATATGTACAGGCAGAAGCATATGACCGGCAATTTTGAGAACGTTTCCTACGCAAAGAAAGGGACAGAGTCTGTGTACAACATCCGGATTATGGATGAGCATCAGACCATTATTGCTATGGGAGCCGGTGGCATCAGCAAGGCCTTTTACGGAGATGGAAACAAGCTGGAAAGAGTTCCGAATGTTTCCAATTACCAGGTGTATATCGACAGAATTGACGAGATGATACAGAGAAAAGATGACCGTCTGTATCTTCCGTTTGAATAGTATTATTTTAAATTGTTTCAGGAGATGATGAATCATGAGAAATGTCTGGAAAAGAACAGATATGTGTGGAAACCTCCGGCAGGAGCACGTGGGCAGAGAGGTGGTTCTCAACGGATGGGTCAGCAAAAAGAGAAATCTCGGAGGGCTGATCTTCTGCGATCTCAGAGACCGCACAGGCATCACACAGATTGTTTTTACGGATGAAGTTGAAAAAGAAGTATTTGATGCAGCAGATACACTGAAGAGTGAATATGTGATCGGTGTAAGGGGCAAAGTAGCGGAAAGGGAATCAAAGAACAGCAATCTTCCTACGGGGGATATTGAAGTGATTGTTGATGAATTCAAGATCTATTCCGAAGCGGCAACGCCGCCGATTTATATTAAGGATGACGATAACGTAGATGAAAATCTCCGTCTGAAGTACCGTTTCCTGGACCTCAGAAAGCCGAAGATGCAGCGCAATCTGGAATTCAGACACAAGGTGGCAATCTGCGCCCGCAACTTCTTTGACAGAGAAGGATTTATTGAGGTGGAGACGCCTACGCTTGTAAAGCCAACACCGGAAGGTGCAAGAGACTATCTGATTCCGAGCCGCGTGAACCACGGAAGGTTTTATGCTCTTCCGCAGTCTCCTCAGATGTTCAAGCAGATTCTGATGGTGTCCGGCCTTGACCGCTATTATCAGATTGCAAGATGCTACCGGGATGAGGACCTGCGTGCTGACAGACAGCCGGAATTCACCCAGATCGATATGGAGCTTTCCTTCGTCGAACCTGAGGATGTTATGGAGATTCAGGAGCGCTTTATGAAGGTTCTCTTCAAGGAGCTGCTGGATCGGGATATTCAGATTCCGTTCCGCAAGCTGCCGTATGATGAGGCCATGGAACGCTTCGGAAGCGACAAGCCGGATCTTCGCTTCGGTTTTGAGCTGACAGAGCTGGGCGATATTGTGGCTGACTGCGGGTTCAAGGTATTTACCGGCGCTCTGGAAAGCGGCGGCAGGGTGAAGGCAATCAACGTCACCGGTGCAGCCGAAAAATTCAGCCGCAAGGATATTGACAAGATGCAGGAGGCCCTGAAGTCCTACGGTGCCAAAGGCCTTGCCTGGATGAAGGTGACTGCGGAAGGTGTGACCTCTCCAATCGCCAAGTTCTTTGATGAAGAAAAGACGAAGGCCATTCTGGAAAGAATGTCTGCAAAGGAAGGAGACCTGATCCTGATCGTTGCAGATAAGGCAAAGGTTGTATTTGATTCACTGGGCTTCCTCAGAAGAGATCTGGCCGGGAAGCTGGGGCTTCTGGACGATTCAGAGTTTGAATTCCTCTGGGTTACAGATTTCCCGCTGTATGAGTACAACGAGGAGGACGGAAGATATTACGCCATGCATCATCCGTTCACATGTCCGAGAGACGAAGACCTGGAGCTTCTGGAAACAGCGCCGGGAAAAGTCAAGGCAAAGGCCTACGACATCGTGCTTAACGGCGTTGAAATCGGCGGAGGAAGCATCCGTATCCACGACAGCGAGCTTCAGCAGAGAATGTTTAAGGGGCTTGGAATGTCTCAGGAGGAAGCAAACGAAAAATTCGGCTTCCTGCTGGAAGCCTTCAGGTATGGGACGCCGCCTCACGGCGGCCTGGCCTACGGTCTGGACCGTCTCGTGATGCTTATGCTGGGTGAGTCCAGCATCCGTGAGGTCATTGCATTCCCTAAGAATCAGAATGCACAGTGCCTCATGTCCGATGCGCCGGGCGTCATCGATGAGGAACAGCTGGAAGAGCTGGCAATCCGCACAGTGGAGGAACAGGAGTAATCAATGAAGATCGGCATATTCGGCGGAAGCTTTGATCCGATCCACAATGGTCACATGGTCCTTGCAGAGTATGTGAAGGAAGGGGCGGGTCTTGACAGGATCATCCTTCTGCCTGCTTATGAGTCGCCGTTTAAGGTCGGCATGAGCGGCGCCGATTCCGCTCAGCGGCTTCGCATGACAGAGCTTGCAGCAGAGGATAATCCCCATCTGACCGTGTCTCCTCTTGATGTCAGGCAGGGAAAGGTTTCCTATACCGTGGATCTGCTTCGGGTGATGCAGAAGCAGTTTCCCAAGGACCGGCTGTATTTTATTGCGGGAACCGATTCTTTTCTTGGCATCGAGCGATGGATGGGCGCCGAAGAACTGCTTACCACATACGGGTTTGCTGTGGGAACAAGACCGGGATACCGGGACGAAGAGCTGACTGCCCACGCACAGCGGCTCAGGGAAAAGTACGGCGCCGAAATCATTGTCACCAGCATACCCAAGGTGGATATATCGTCAACGGATATAAGGAGGCGCTGCAGCAGCGGCGGAAGCATCCGGTACCTGGTGCCGGCGGAGGTGGAGGAATATATCCGCCGTCACAGAATCTATGAAAAGTGACAAAAAAGACCATGCAATATAACATAATGAAAGAAACAAAAAACTGCGATTGCAGCAGATGATGGAAGGTGGTGTGTCATGAACAGCAATCTTCTGATGAAGCTGGATGAATATATCAGGGAGCGGCTGACAGAAAAGCGTTATCGCCACACCCAGGGCGTGGTGGAAACAGCCGTGGCTCTGGCAAAGAAGCATGGGGCCGATGTGCAGAAAGCGCACATTGCCGCGCTGTTTCACGATGCATGCAAAAATCTCGATATCGAAGAGATGAATGCACTGGTGGAACAGTATCAGATTGGAGAGGTGTATATTGACAAGCCTCAGCTGGCTCACAGCAAGCTGGCTGCTGCCATTATTCAGGACAGGTTCGGGGTTGCGGATGAGGATATTGTCAATGCCATCAGCTATCATACAACGGGAAGAGCGCACATGTCTCTTCTGGAAATGATTGTATATGTAGCCGATGCCACAGAACCGAACCGGACATATAAGGATGCAGCACGGCTCAATGCCCTGGCATTTGAAGATCTGGAACAGGCCTGCTTTGAGGTTGCCCAGTGGAGCCTGAAGATTATTCAGGAGGAGGGCCGTTATCTGGATGAGGATACCATCAGAGCCAGAGATTGGTTTGCATCGCTGCAGAAAGGAAAGTCAATGGAAAACAGCAGAGTCTTTGCTGAGTTTGCTGCCGGTGTGCTGGATGATAAGCAGGGAAGAGATATCGTAATCATGGATATTGCGGAAAAATCCTCCTTTGCCGATTATTTTGTTATTTCAACCGGTGGCTCAGAACGACTGATCAATGCCCTTGCGGAGCACGTGGAAGAAAAAGCAGCTGCCAGGGGAAGATTTGTCCGAAGCATTGAAGGTCGCAACGGAACCGGGTGGATTCTCATGGACTACGGAGATGTTGTCATCAATATTTTTTCGGAAGAAAATCGTCAGAAATATAATTTGGAAAAGATCTGGAGCGACTGCGAGATCTTAAAATGGGAGGCTTAAAAATGGCAGAAAGATATGATTTCCGCGCCATCGAGGAAAAATGGCAGAAGTACTGGGAAGAAAACAATGTTTTCCGCACAGACGAGAATTCAGAAAAAGAAAAATACTATGTGCTGGAAATGTTCCCGTATCCTTCCGGAAAGCTTCACATGGGACATGTAAGAAACTATTCCATCGGTGATGTTACTGCGAGATACATGCGGATGAAGGGCTTCAACGTGCTCCATCCCATGGGCTGGGATTCCTTCGGTCTTCCTGCAGAAAATGCAGCAATTAAAAATGGAATCCGTCCGGACATATGGACCCATGACAACATAGCCGAAATGAAAAACCAGCTGAAGGCACTGGGTCTCAGCTATGACTGGGAACGGGAGGTGGCCACCTGCAAGGAGGATTATTACAAGTGGACTCAGTGGATGTTTATCCAGTTCTTTAACAAGGGTCTTGCATACAAGAAAAAGAACCCTGTAAACTGGTGTCCATCCTGCCAGACAGTGCTTGCCAACGAACAGGTGGTTGACGGCGCCTGTGAACGCTGCAAGTCTCCGGTAGGAAAGAAGGAACTCTCCCAGTGGTATTTCAAGATCACGGATTATGCAGAACGCCTTCTGGCAGATCTGGATGAGCTTCCGGGCTGGCCGGAAAAGGTAAAGCTCATGCAGAAGAACTGGATCGGCAAAAGCGTGGGGGCAGAGGTGGACTTTGCCATCGATGGTCATGAAGAAAAAATGAAGATCTTCACCACAAGACCAGACACACTGTTCGGTGCCACCTTCATGGTTCTGGCTCCGGAGCATCCCCTTGTCAAGACACTGGTAACGCCGGAGCATCAGGCAGAGGTGGACGCATTTATGGACAGACTGCAGTATCTCAGCGATATTGACAGAAACTCCACAACTCTGGAAAAGGAAGGCTGCTTCACAGGAAGCTACGCCATCAATCCTCTGACAGAAAAGCGGGTACCGATTTACATCGCAAATTATATTCTTATGGATTACGGCACAGGCGCAATTATGGCAGTACCTGCCCATGACCAGCGGGACTTTGACTTTGCGTCCAAGTACGGAATTGAAATCATTCCGGTCATCCAGCCTGCGGATTCCGAAATCAATATGAATAATCTCACAGAGCCTCTTCTGGGAGACGGTCCTCTGATCAATTCCGGCCAGTTCAATGGCCTTAACAACAGAGAAGCCCTGCCGAAGATCGTGGAGTATATCGAAGAAAAGGGCCTGGGCAAGAAGGCTGTAAACTTCCGTCTCAGAGACTGGCTCATTTCCCGTCAGCGCTACTGGGGTGCGCCGATTCCGATGATTTACTGCGAAGACTGCGGCTGGGTTCCGGAAAAGGAAGAAAATCTTCCTGTACTGCTTCCTACCGATGTAGAATTTACAGGAAAGGGAGAATCCCCTCTGACAACCAGCAAGGTATTTGCTGAGGTGGTCTGCCCGCACTGCGGCAAGCCGGCCGTACGGGAAATGGATACCATGGATACCTTCGTAGATTCTTCCTGGTATTTCCTGAGATATACCGACGCAAAGAATTCCAGTGAGCCGTTCAATAAAGAAAAAGCAGATTACTGGATGAATGTGGATCAGTACATCGGCGGCGTAGAGCATGCTATTTTACATCTGCTGTATGCCAGATTCTATACAAAGGTGCTTCACGATCTGGGACTTACAGAAGCAAACGAACCGTTCAAAAACCTTCTGACCCAGGGCATGGTGCTCATGGATGGTTCCAAGATGTCAAAATCCAAGGGCAATATCGTAAGCCCTTCCGACATCATTGAAAAGTACGGCTCCGATACAGCAAGACTGTTTATACTCTTTGCCGCACCGCCTGACAGAGATCTGGAATGGTCAGAAACCGGCGTAGAGGGAAGCTACAAGTTCCTGAACAGAGTATGGAGAATCGTTCTGGAAATCCTGGAAAAATCCGAAGCCGGCCAGAAGGCAGACGTTGCATCGGAGGAAGACAAGAAGCTTTACTATGAGCTCAACAGAACCATGAAGCGTGTGACCGAAGGCCTGTCCGCAGGAAGATTCAGCTTCAATACGGCCATCAGCTCTATCATGGAGCTTGTAAACGAGATGTATCGCTATAAGGAAACAGAAGCGCCAAATTACGGCCTCATGAGAAAAGCCGCCGAAAAACTGGTACTTCTTCTTTCCCCGTTTGTTCCTCATATCTGTGAGGAAATGTGGCAGAAGCTCGGATTTACAACTTCTGTCTACTTTGAAAAGTGGCCGGAATATGATGAATCTGCCCTGGTTCTCGATACTGTAGAGATCGTTGTGCAGATCAACGGTAAGGTTAAGATGAAAGCCGATGTTGCAAATGGTCTTTCTAAGGACGAGCTCTCTGAGCTCATGCTGGCAGATGAGAACGTAAAAGCACTGACTGAAGGAAAAACCATTGTAAAGGTTGTTGCTGTTCCGGGAAAGCTCGTAAACATCGTTGTAAAATAGTAAAAGAAGCATCACCTGTAAAGTCAGATAAGAAAGTTCTAAAAAAGCTGTCTGCCCGAAATAGCGGCAGGCAGCTTTCCTGAAAAGTGCAGAGTACGGACGCATGGAACTCTGTCTCTTTCAAAAAAGAAATAAAGAAATACGGAGGAAAATTTGAAAAACGGATATTACAGAAGGAGAAAAAAGCCTGCAGCCAGAGAAAATCACGAATCTCTGCGGGTGATTCCTCTCGGAGGACTGAATGAGATCGGAAAAAACCTGACAGTCCTCGAATACAAAAATGAACGAATCCTGATCGACTGCGGTATGACATTTCCGAGTGACGAAATGTACGGAATCGATGTTGTCATTCCCGATATGACATATCTGGTCGAGCACAAAGATACCATCCGGGGGCTTTTAGTGACCCACGGACATGAGGACCATATCGGGGGTATTCCGTACCTGCTGCGTCAGGTGAACGTTCCTGTCTACGGTACGAGACTGACCCTGGGACTCATCGAAAACAAGCTGAAGGAGCATGGTCTGAAAGCAGATATGCGGCCGATCCAGGCGGGAGACCATATAAGAGTGGGCTCCGCATTTCAGGCGGAGGTGCTGCAGATGACCCATTCCGTGGCAGATGCAGTGGCCTTCAGTATTGATACTCCTGCAGGAACCGTGTTCCATACAGGAGACTTTAAAATTGACTATACGCCCCTCAAGGGAAAGCCTATTGATCTGAACCGGTTTGCAGAGATCGGAAACAAGGGCGTGCTTCTGCTTCTTGCAGACAGCACCAATGCCCACCGTCCCGGCATGACACCTTCCGAGCGGACTGTAGGTGCAACGCTGGACGATATTTTTGCCACGGTAGAGAACCGGATTATTGTTGCAACCTTTGCTTCCAACGTGGACCGTCTTCAGCTTATCATCAATCTGGCAGTAAAATATAAAAAGAAAATCGCTGTGTCCGGCAGAAGTATGGTAAATATCGTTGCTCTTGCAACAGAGCTCGGCTATCTGAGCATTCCGGACGGCACCCTGGTGGATATCAACAGTATCCGCAGCCTCAGGGACAATCAGATCGTAATCATTACTACGGGAAGCCAGGGAGAGCCGATGTCAGCACTTACCAGAATGGCTTCCAATGATCATAAATCCGTGCAGATCAAAGCAGGAGATACGGTGGTGCTTTCTTCCAGTCCCATTCCGGGAAACGAAAAGACGATTTCCAACGTGGTAAACAAGCTTCTGGAAAAGGGCGCTCATGTGATCTATTCTGATATTGCAGATATTCACGTTTCCGGCCATCCGTGCCAGGAAGAGCTGAAGCTCATTCATTCTCTGCTGAAGCCGAAGTATTTCATGCCGGTGCACGGAGAATACAAGCATCTGGATGCTCATGCGAAGCTGGCGGAAAACCTCGGCATGCCTCATGAAAACATTTTTATCATGAAAAACGGCAATGTGCTGACCGTATCGGAAAAATCAGCGAAGATCGAAAAGGAAGCAGTTACCAGCGGAAAGATCCTGGTGGACGGCCTTGGAGTAGGTGATGTAGGCAACATCGTTCTTCGGGACAGAAAGCTGCTTTCCGAAAGCGGTCTGATCATCGTGGTGGCAGCCATCGAAAAGGGCACAGGCCTGCTTGTTTCCGGACCGGAAATCCTGTCCAGAGGCTTTGTATATGTGAGAGAATCCGAAGAACTGATCAACGCAGCAAAGGAAGTTGTGACCGATGTGCTGGAGTACTGCCAGGACAAGGGGCTGAGAGACTGGTCGGCACTTAAGAATGCGGTGCGGGACGATCTGCGCTCCTTTATCTATGAACAGACAAAGAGAAGTCCGATTATTCTTCCGATTTTCCTGGAGGTATAAGTACCATGAAACCAGCTGAAAAAATACAGATCCTTCGGAAAAGGCTGACCGCATTCCGGAACCAGATTCTTCAGGGACCTGATTTCCTTGTGGTCACAAAAGAAGAAAACAAGTACTATCTGTCCATGTTTTCTTCCACTTCCTATGAACTGGTTATCGGAAGAGAAAAAAACTATCTTCTGACGGACTTCCGCTATGCGGAAGCAGCAGGAGAGCTGTCGGAGCTTTATGAGGTGGTTGTTACAAAGTCGGGCTATTCCATCCGGGAATTTCTCAGAGATCTGAATCCCCGGGCTGTGGGCCTTGAGTTTGAGTCAGTGACCATGGATTATTATGCCAAGCTGGTGAATGTGCTCCCTGAGGAAACGGAAGTTCTGCCCTTCGACGGGATTATTGAAGAGCTCCGTTCCGTTAAGGATGAGCAGGAACTGGCATGCATTGCACAGGCAGAAAAGATCGGTGATCAGGCGTTTTCCTATATCCTGGGAGAAATCCGTCCCGGAGTTACGGAAAAGGAGATCGCCTGGAAGCTGGAACGGCAGATGCGGGAGCTGGGGGCGGAGAAGCTTTCCTTTGAAACCATTGTTGTTTCAGGAGAGCGGAGCTCTCTTCCTCACGGACATCCGGGGGACAAGACCATCGAAACGGGCGATTTCGTCACCATGGATTTCGGATGCGTGTATCAGGGCTACTGCTCGGATATGACCAGAACCGTTGCAGTGGGACGGGTAACAGAAGAGCAGAAAAAGATCTACGAGATCGTTCTTAAGGCTCAGGTTGAGACCTGCGGTGCGATCCGGGCAGGCATGAAGGCCTCCGACGTGGATCAGGTGGCGAGAAGCATTATTCAGGCAGAGGGCTACGGTGATTATTTTGGCCATGGTCTGGGCCACGGAGTGGGCCTTGAGATTCATGAGGCTCCAACTGCCAATCCCAGGAGTAAGGAGATTCTGAAGCCGGGCATGCTGGTTACAGTGGAACCCGGGATCTACCTTCCAAAAAAATTCGGTGTTCGTATTGAGGACTTGTCCTATGTGACAGAAAATGGTATAATCAATTTAACTGGGTCAGAAAAAGAGCTGATAATTCTCTGATTTGTGACCTGACCAAGATAAAAAGAAATTTATTTTACGGAGGATTTATAAATGGCTGGAGTAGTATATGCAAGCGATTTCAGAAAGGGCAGAACATTCATCATGAACGGAGAACCACATGTGGTTCTTGACTTCCTTCATGTTAAGCCTGGGAAAGGCGCAGCATTTGTAAGAACAAAGTATAGAAATGTTATTACCGGTGCAACCCGCGAAGAAGCCTTCAACCCGGACGACAAGTTTGATGAAGCAATCATCGAAACAAAGACCATGCAGTATCTCTACAATGACGGAGAGCTTTATTACTTCATGGATCCGGAATCATACGATCAGATTCCGCTGTCTTTCGACCAGGTGGAGGATGCCATCAAGTATATCAGAGAAAATGACGAAGTTACAATGAAGTTCTTCCAGGGAAGTCCGTTCATCGTAGAACCGCCAAACTTTGTAGACCTTGAGATTACAGAAACAGAGCCTGGCGTTAAGGGCAACACTGCTACAAACGTTACAAAGGCTGCTACTGTTGAAACAGGCGCAGTAATTCAGGTTCCTATCTTCCTGGAAGCAGGTGAGATCATCAAGATCGATACAAGAACAGGAGAATATCTCGGCCGTTCAAAGGGTGACAAGTAAAATAAACAGATTCAGGGCGGGTATTATACCCGCCTTTGCTATTTCAGGAGGGGAAAAACAATGTATGCAGCAGGTGTTGGAACAGAAAAAAGAAACAATTCAGGAAAAGCAGGTATTATTGCGGTAATCATCCTGCTCCTTCTGATGGCGGCTGTAGCCGGAGGCTACGTTTTTCTTCAGAAAATGGGTGCTCCCGTGAATCCGGAATCGGAGGAACAGATTGCAGTGGAGATTCCTTCAGGAAGTTCCACATCAGCCATCGGAAGCATTCTGGAATCTGAGGGACTGATTAAAAGTGCAGATCAGTTCCGGCTGAAATCAAAAATGGCAGGAAATGACGGAAAGTACAAGGCCGGAGTTTATGATCTTTCTCCCTGCATGTCCATGGAGGAGATCATGAATATTCTGGTTGAGGGAAAGCAGAAGACCATTTCCGTCACAATTCCCGAAGGGTATACGCTGAAGCAGATTGCACAGCGGGTGGCTGAATCCGGCGCCTGCACTGCAGAAGAGTTCCTTGCAGAGACAGAAAACGGAACCTTTGACTTTGCATATAATGATGAGATGGTTTCCGGAAGTCAGCGGTATGAAGGCTTTTTATTTCCGGATACTTACAGCATTTTTGAAAAGGAATCCGCCCACAGCATTATTCAGATGATGCTGTCCCGCTTTGAGGAGGTGTACCAGGAGGAATCCGCACAGGCGTCCGCTGACGCTTCGCAGTATTCAACATTCCAGCTGGTAACCATCGCTTCTCTCATCGAGCGGGAAGCAAAGCTGGACGATGAACGTCCTCTTGTGGCAAGCGTGATCTACAACCGTCTGGACAGGGGAATGAAGCTTCAGATGTGCTCTACGGTTCAGTATGCACTGGGAACTCCGAAGGCACGGCTCCTGTACAGCGATCTGGAGGTGGATTCTCCGTATAATACCTATAAAAATGCAGGACTTCCGGCAGGCCCGATTGCGTCTCCGGGACGGGCTTCCATCCGTGCGGCTCTGAACCCTGCCCAGTCCGATTATCTTTATTTTGTGCTGACTGAGACAGGAAGCGGAAAGCATAATTTTGCCGCTACCGGTGACGATTTCAGCAGCTACAAAGAAGAGTATCTGGCATCTCTTGCCGGATAGCACAGCAGGCGAGGAACTATATGAGAAATGACAATATTACCAGTCGGCAGGTCATCGATTATCTGGATTCTCTGTACCGTCCTCTGACTCCGGAGCTGGGGGAGCTCCGAAAACAGGCGGAGGAGCAGCATATTCCGATTATTCTGAAGGATACAGAACGGTTTTTAGAGGTTATGCTGAAGATCATACGGCCTAAAAAAATCCTGGAATTTGGAACGGCTGTAGGGTATTCTTCCATGTGCTTTGCTCAGATCTGCGGTCCTGAGGTTCAGATTACCACTCTGGAAGCGGACGATGAGATGAATGTGGTCTCCCGGAAAAATATCCGTCGGCTGGGTTATGAAAAGCAGATTCAGGTTATTGCCGGGGATGCGCTCATTACATCCCAGTATCTCACAGACAGGTATGATATGATTTTCATTGATGCGGCCAAGAGCCTTTACATGGATTTCTGGCGGGAGGTTCAGAAGAACTGCCACCCGGGTACGGTGATTATCTGTGATAATGTGCTTATGCGGGGAAAGACAGCATCGGATGATTTTGATCCTATGCACAAATTCCGGACAAATATGCGCCATATGCGTGATTTTATAGAGTATATCACCCATTGTGAAGAAGCAGTCACCTCTGTTTCCTCTGCAGGAGACGGCATCTCCGTATCCTATATTTTGTAGAACAGGAAGATCATAATGAATATAAAAAGAAAGAAAATGGAGCTTCTGGCACCTGCCGGAGATCTGGAAAAACTGAAGATTGCAGTGGACTACGGGGCAGATGCTGTTTATTTTGGCGGTCCCATGTTCGGACTGCGGGCGGGAGCCGGAAATCTGAACCATCAGCAGATGGAGGAGGGCCTTGCGTATGCTCATGAACGGGGAGCGAAGGCCTATATGACCGTCAATATCTTTGCCCACAACGAAGACATCCGTCTTCTTCCGGATTATTTAGCGTCTATAAAGGATCTTCCCATCGATGCGTTTCTTGTGTCGGATCCGGGAGTCTTTGCAGTGTTTCAGCAGGTTCTGCCGGAGGCGGAGATCCATCTCAGCACCCAGGCGAACACCACAAACTACATGACGGCTGCCTTCTGGTATCAGCAGGGGGTCAGGCGTATTGTGGCAGCCCGTGAAATGTCCTTTGAGGAGCTGCGGGAATTCCGCAGAAATATTCCGGAGGATATGGAAATCGAAGCCTTTGTTCACGGAGCCATGTGCATCTCTTATTCCGGCCGCTGCCTTCTGAGCAATTTTATGACCGGAAGAGATTCCAACAAGGGCGCATGCGCTCATCCGTGCCGCTGGAATTATGCTCTCATGGAAGAGCAGAGGCCAGGGGAATATTTCCCGGTGGAGGAGGATGAACGGGGCACCTATGTGTTTAATTCCAAGGATCTCTGCATGATTCAGTATATTCCGGAAATGGTGGAGTCCGGGATTTCCTCTGCAAAGATTGAGGGCCGTATGAAGACCATCTTTTATGTGGCCACTGTGGTTCGTGTCTACCGGGAAGCCATCGACGCCTACTATGCAGATCCTGAGCACTACCAGTTTAAGAAGGAATGGCTGGAAGAACTGGAAAAAGTAAGCAATCGTCATTTTACCACCGGTTTTTTCCTCGGAAAAACAGACGAAACTTCGCAGAACTACCAGTCCAGCGCCTATATCCGCAACTACGATTTTATCGGAATTGTCCGCTCCTATGACGAAGCCACGGGCTTCGCGGTCGTTGAGCAGCGCAACAATTTTAAAAAGGGACAGGAGATCGAGATCTTCGGACCGGGCAGCGCAGGCTTCTCTACTCAGATTGTGGAGGAGATGTACGACGCTGTTTCCGGAGAGCCCCTGGAGGTTGCACCTCACGCCCAGCAGCTGGTGAAGCTGAAGCTGGACCATCCTGCTGGAGAAAAGTATATGCTCCGCAGAAAAAGATAAATGCAAAAAAGTATCATAGAACTGGGTCCCTCCCCGGGCAGTAAAGCTTCTGCTCCGGGGAGTCTTTGTTTTTTGTACAAGGGCTTTTTGCAATCATTGCATATCCCCGGTGATTCTCTCATATGGTAAAACAGGATTTCGGACAGCGGAGCTGTCGCAGTCCGGAAATCATTTATTGTAAAGATCCATAAGGAGTATTAAGAGATATGGGAGCGTTAAAAGATAAAAAAAACCTGCATCTGATGTTCTTTCTTATTCTGGCCTGCATTGCGGCTGGAATTGTGGTGATTACCAATGTAGTCTTTGGCGGCGAACGGCAGATTCCGATCTACTGTGTGGATACGGAGGAAAAGGTGGTTGCCATCAGCTTTGATGCAGCCTGGGGAAATGAATTTACAGAGGGGATTCTTGACATTCTGGATACCTATGATGTGAAGGCCACATTTTTCCTTGTGAACTTCTGGGCGGAGAAATACCCGGAGGACGTGGTAAAAATCGCAGAGCGGGGACACGATATCGGGAATCATTCTGCAACCCATCCGGACATGGCAGATCTTTCAGACGAACAGATCTGTCAGGAGCTGATCACCACCGGAGATACCATTGAAAAGCTTACCGGTCAGCAGCCGGTGCTGTTCCGCCCGCCTTTCGGGTCTTATTCCGATTCTCTGATTACAAATGCGAAGCAGCTGGGGTACGAAACCATTCAGTGGAGCATCGACAGTCTGGACTGGAAGGACATCAGCACGGAGCAGATCGTGGAGCGGGTAACGCGGAATGTGAAGAACGGGTCCATTATTCTGTTTCACAACAACGCCCAGCATGTGCTGGAGTATCTGCCTCTGATCCTGGATAATCTGAAGGAAAACGGTTATGAGGTGGTAAAGATCAACGATATGATCTATCACGAAAATGCCCATGTGAATGAACAGGGCTGCCAGGTACAGGAAGGAGGCTTCTGATGGGTGCCGATGAGAACCGGATCCTTCTGACAGGCACAGTAAAAGAGCCTCTGTGTTACAGTCACCGGATCTACGGAGAGGATTTTTATTCTTTTTCTGTCACAGTCAGAAGGCGCAGCGGAAATGCGGATCATCTGATGATCATGGTGTCGGAACGCCTGCTCCGGCAGGCCCCTTCACCGGGGGACCGGTGCACAGTGGAAGGGCAGATCCGAACCTATAACGAATACCGGGAAGGGCGAAATCATCTGAAGGTTCTGGTGTTCTGCAGCAGGCTTCATGTGGATTGCGGGGATGAGAGGATTTCCGGAACAGACCGGAATGAGCTGACACTGTCCGGATTTGTGTGCAGAACACCTTATTACCGGATTTCCCCTCTGGGGCGGGAGATCTGCGATATTATGGTGGCTTCCAACCGGATTCACGGAAAGGCCGATTATATTCCCTGCATCACCTGGGGGCGGAACGCCCGTTTCTGCGCGGAGCTGCAGGTGGGAACCAATCTGCGGATTATGGGAAGATTCCAGAGCAGAGTCTATCGGAAGGTGCTGGAATCCGGCGCTTCACAGCTGCGGACCGCATATGAAGTGTCCGCTGTATCTCTGGAGGTCATAGGAAAAAAATAAGTGATCTTTTTTTGTCAGTGAGGTGTTTTTCTTCAATTGTGTGGCATGGCGCAGATGTTTTGTGATAAAATAAATGGTCGTATAAATATTTGATACGGATAACGGGATCTGTTTGGATTCCGGGCAGGAGGAAATAACAGTGTTAACATTGGACAGAATATATCATGCTGCTTACGTTCTGAAGGGAGTAGCCCGCAGAACCGATCTGATCAAGGCATCGAAAATACCGGCAGACTGCAATATTTATCTGAAGACAGAAAACCTTCAGGTTACAGGAAGCTTTAAGCTTCGGGGTGCCTACTATAAGATCAGCCAGCTGACAGAGGAAGAAAAATCAAAGGGAATTCTTGCATGCAGTGCCGGAAATCATGCCCAGGGGGTTGCAATGGCTGCAACTGAAAACGGAATCCGGTCTGTAATCTGCATGCCGGACGGCGCACCCATCAGCAAGGTAGAGGCTACGAAGCAGCTCGGGGCGGAGGTGCGCCTGGTTCGGGGAGCCTACGATGACGCTTATGCGAAGGCTATTGAGCTTCAGCAGGAGACCGGTGCAACCTTTATTCATCCTTTTGATGACGAAGATGTCATCGCCGGTCAGGGAACCATCGGACTGGAGATTCTGGATCAGATCGATGATCTGGATGCTGTCATTGTACCTATCGGAGGAGGCGGTCTCATCTCCGGCGTGGCTCTTGCAGTGAAAAAGCTGCGTCCAGACGTAAAGGTCTATGGTGTTCAGGCTGCAGGGGCTCCCAGTATGTTCCGCAGCATAAAGGAGGATCATATTCTTACGCTGGAAAACGCCAGCACCTTTGCAGACGGCATTGCTGTGAAGCGTCCGGGAGATCTGACCTATGATCTGGTAAGCCAGTATGTGGACGATATTGTGACTGTTACAGAGGATGAAATCGCAACTGCTATTCTGACGCTTATGGAAAAGCAGAAGGTTGTGGCTGAGGGTGCCGGAGCTGTCAGTGTGGCTGCTGCCATGTTCGGAAAGCTTCCGGTCAAAGACAAAAATGTGGTATGTCTTGTTTCCGGGGGAAATATCGATGTAAATATTCTGAGCAGGGTGATTACCCGGGGTCTGGTTACTACAGGCAGGTCATCCAATCTGACCATCGCACTGGAGGACAAGCCTGGTCAGCTTCAGCAGGTTTCGGAGATCATCGCCTCATGCGGAGGAAATGTTGTGGCAGTTCATCACGACCGCAGCGATGTCAATATGGCGATTTCCAGCTGTTTCCTGAAGCTTGGTCTGGAAACCAGGGATCACAGTCAGATCGAAGATATCAAAAATGCACTGAAAAAAGAAGGATTTAAGATTGTAACAGAGCGGGTGTAATCCCATTTCTTACATAAAGCAACAGTCTGCTGACGGCATGGGGACCTTTGATTTGTGTTCCGCGAATCATGGATGTGCAGACATAGGAGGATTGACAATGAAAGTGATTTCAACATTAGAGGCCCCTGCGGCCATCGGACCTTATTCCCAGGCAATTGTTCATGGCGATATGATGTTTTTATCAGGTCAGATTCCGGTGGATCCAAAGACCGGAATGATTCCGGAAACTGTGGAGGAGCAGGCTGCCCAGTCTCTTACAAACATCCGCAATATTCTGAAAGAAAACCATATGTCTATGTCAAATGTAATCAAAACAACGGTATTTCTTTCCGATCTCGAGGATTTTGCAGCAGTGAATGCTGTATATGCGGAACATTTTCAGGAACCGTTTCCGGCAAGAAGCTGTGTTCAGGTGGCGGCAATTCCAAAGGGATGCAAGCTTGAAATTGAATGCATTGCTGTAAAATAATTCACTGAAACAACCTGTCCGTGGTTAATTTATGGATCATTTGGGAGTTAATATGTACACTGAACAGGAGATCAGCCGGATCCTAAGGCACTGGGAGAGGCTTCAGGCCTTTCGGCCTGTCTTGAAAAATAACGGGGTTCGCTTTGACTGCAGCAGAATGGTTTCGGAAAAACCCGTTCTTCCATGGGAAAACTCAGAAAAAAGAGATGTAGATTATCTGGTTTCCATCGGCAACTACAGTGTTGAGAGACTGATGGATGCCATCTATAAAAAAAGAGATCGGGTGATTCCGCAGGAAGAAGCAGAGATGCTGACCGATCTTCGCAGCAGTCTTTGTCTGTTCCGGGTTGATGCAAAAGGAAAGATGCGGAGAGATTCCTTTTATATTATTCCGTTTATGGCGCTTCTTGGGTTTATCTCCAAGAACACTTCAGCGGATTATTCAGAAGGAGAAAAACAGATTCTTCAGAAAAACAGAAATTTTTCTGAAGAATACTGTAAAATATCGTCTCTGAACTTTGAGCATCTGGAAAAACTGGATCGGGACGTTCTGACCTCTTTGGGATTCCTTATTTCCGATCTGAAAAACAAGAAGAACAATTCGACTACGGTATATGTGGAAGAAGTTCCGTATGAAGGCGCAGAAAATTTACATGCAGCTGTTCATAACAAGATCAGTCTTTCTCAGGAAGAATCCCGAAAAGACCGAAAGGAACGAAAGGAAAAAAAGCAAAGCCCGGCCAGTGAATTTCAGAAGGAAATACTTCCGGAAACCTCCTTTGTTATTTCTGATATTGAAAAAGTGTTAAAAAGAGGTGATTTTTTACCTGTTCAGCAGCTGCTCAATTCGGAAAAAAAGGGAAAACCGGATCTGGCGGACTTCATTCATATGAACCGGCCCTTTTCGTGGCCTGTGGGGAAGTGGCCGGGATCAAGACCGTTGGATTTTTTCCAGCAGTATGTCGTAAACTATGCGCTGGAAGAACCGTCGGACAGCCGGATCCGCCTGGTAAATGCACCGGCGGGTACAGACAGAGAAGGGATCATAAAGGCAGTGGCCGCTGCACATATCGTTGAAAAAGCGCGTTTTCTGGCAAATATAGAAAAGCCGGACGCAATTTTTGAGCAGGTAAAAAATGCAGGGGTTTCATATTTCCTCGTTCCGGAGGAGCTTCGAAAAACAGAGCTGATTGTTCTGACTGCAAATGAAACGAAAGCATATGGACTGGCATCTTATATGTCCCATCCGGACGGGAAAAACATGACCGGCCTTTTTGATGCCAAGGAAAAAAAATACGGAACCGTAAACGATATCTATTATACCCGGGCTGCACGGAATATCTTTCAGAGTGAAGAAAACTGGGGCCTGCCGGTGCTGTATCTTGGAAACAGGAACCGGATCATGGAAGATACCGAAATGCTTTATAAAGATATCAATGAGCTTCACAGCAATTTTAAAACAAAGCGTCTGCTGGATTTCTTTGATTTCATAGGAATCCGGGAATTATGCGAAGCAATGTTCAGGAAAAAATCAGCGGAGCAGGACTGGAATAAGATCAGAGAGTCTTTTCTGGAGCTGTATCAGAAGCTGTCTCAACTGCGGGAAGAGGCAGGGATGCAGTATGGGGCAGTCTGCAGTATTCCGGAGCTGGAACCGGATCAGCTGCGGGATGAAATGGAGGAGCATATGGATCGCCTCCGGCAGCTCAATGAACGATATACAGGATTGTCAGATTCTCTGACGGAAGTGGAGCTTCAGCTTGATGAAACGGAAGAGGAGATGGACGATCTGTTCGAGAGTATGTCTGCCAGAGAACAGCGGCTGTACAAAATTGTCCGGACCTCGTCTACCAATCGCTATAATCGCCTGATGTCCCACGCGGAAAGTCTCAAGACGACTATTCAGGACAAAAAAAGACAGATTGCAAGAATCGAGCAGCTTCAGATACAGGTCCGGGACCGCTATGAACGGTGCAAGGAGCTTCTGAAGGAGGCGGAGGAATGGGAGGAAAAGCAGAGGAAGGAGCTGGAGGAGCTTCGCAGGGTCAGCAGGGATCAGGCTGTGGTGCTTGACTACAAGGATCTGACAAAGATATACGAATATATGTATCAGGAAAAGGAAGCCCTGGAGCCGGAAAAGGCATCCGTAAGCTTCGCAATGCGGGATGCTTCGGAGATGATTGATCAGGGGATTGACGGAATTCCTGTGAAATCGAAAAATATAGAGCTTCCGGAGGGGATGACCCATCAGGCTCCTTTTATGACAAAGGAGTATATGGAGCTTTCAGAAAATCTCCTTTTTCTCGCATTTCAGCTGATCAAGACGTTTGTACGCAGTTCTGAAAAGGCAAAAAAAAATATCAATCTTCTCCTGAAGATTATTAACAACGGCGATTTGAATCGGATTCCCAAAAAAGTATTCGATCATGCCTTTGCTACATTTCAGATCCTTATTCCGGTTATTTCTGTTCCAAAGAATGCTTTTCCCGAGCTTATTTCTGCTGCAGGAAGAAATTCCGTGGGGACAGTGATTGTGGCAGATGCCGGCTCCTGGAGCACGCAGGATGCGTTCCAGGCTCTGACTTCATCGAGAAAGCTGATCCTTATAGGGGATCAGATGAGCGAGAAGGTTTCCGGGGTTCTCCCGTATCTGGCAGAGGAAATTCTTCTGAAAATGGCCTCTGTTCCTGAGTTTTTTGAAAGAAAAGGGATTTCCCTGTATGACTGTGCTTTAGGAGAAAAGAAGCTGCCTGATGCCCGGCTTATGGTGGTTCATGATTCCGATGATGCCATCGTCCGGTTCCTGAACCGAAGCTATCAGGATATGCTTATTCCGCAAAAGAACGGTTTTGCCGACAGGTATTCTCTAAAGTCCTGCCGTTTTATGGATATCAACGGAAAGACTGCCGACAAAAATACCTTTTATGTGGAAGAACAGGGAAAAGTGGTTCTTTCTCTGATAAACAATATGATTTCTGTTTATGGAATGGATTTTTTCCGGAGTCCGAACTGCGATTTTTATATCATTTCACCGTACCGCTCTGTGGTGGAAGGACTGCGAAATCTGATCAATACAAAGCTGATTTCAATTCTTCCGGCAGCTTCGCAGCTGCTGCGGAACGGAAAACTGAAATCCCTTGATATTTCAAATTTCCTGTATCGGTTTAAAAACGAAAATATCATTACGATGGAAGAATTTGATATCTTCGGAAAGGCAAAAGAGATTCTCCTTGTTCTGGGATGTGACAGAACATCCTATAACAGTGTATCCATGGTAAACGATGTGCGTGTGCTGAACCGCATGTTTTCCGGGGTATCCGGAAAGATTGCAGTCATCGGCAGCTCTGTGGTCTGGAGTGACACCATGCTCTATAAAATGATACAGGAGGATTTTGATGTTGTCCGTGTAAAATAGCATATGCAAAAACAGGCTTTCTGGTATCTTGGCGTTGAGATGGCAGAAGGCCTGTTTTTTTATATGAATTGACATTTTTAACTTTTATTCCCAGACCTCGTGATACTGACAACCTATGAGGGAAGGGGGAGAATAAAACGATGCTTTTTCTGTATTTTCCGGATGCTTGAAATCAAAGCTGTATGCAACCTTAAAGTGAGGGTCCAGAATCAGTTTTGCGGAAAAGGGAGAGCCTGTTTTTCTGCTGATAAATCCGTTGATGGCAGAGGTTTCTCCTTTCGTAAGCAGATCGTACTGGTTCTGAATGGTCAGGGCTTTCCCGGCAACGGTTCCGGGAATATGTACACAGCCACGGGGACATGAAATGGAATTATCATCCAGAGGATACATTTTACTGTGACACCGCGGGCATACTGCAGCAGCTTCAAGAAACGGGTTGGTGCGGTAGTACTTCAGCTCCTGATCCCGGTACTGCACCCAGGCAGAAAAACGGGTTCCGTTTTTCGTAATCAGTCTGGAAAAAAAATAGGTGTCTCCCCGGGTCAGATTCTGGATTTCCTCTTCGGAAAAGGTATGCCCGTATGCGCTGGCAGGGAATTTCACCGGTTTTTTTGCGGAGGACGCGATGTCCACATCGCCGGCTTCATTTTTTGTGAGTGATATTTTATCACCGTAGATGGTATTGCACCATTCTTTTGCGCGGAGCTGAACATCTTTGATGAAATCCTCAGCGCTGGCGTCACCTTTTGCAATTTTGTCCAGTACAGTTTCCCAGTGGGCTGTGAGCTCCGGGCTTTTCAGATCCTGAACCGGCAGTCGGTCCATGAGAAGCATGGCCTTCTGAGTTGGAATCAGATGATTTTTCTGCCGGCGGACATACTGGGTCCGCACCAGCTTTTCGATTGTGGCGGCACGGGTGGAAGGCCTTCCGATTCCGTCGATGGCAGACAGTACCCGGGCATAATCCTGATCCTCTACATTTTTCCCGCAGTTTTTCATGGCGGTCAGCAGGGAAGCATCCGTGTAGCGGGAAGGCTTCTGGGTTTTTGTTTCTGCGATTTCCGAGGATGCACCCAGGGCATCTCCCTTTTTCAGCTCAGGGAGCTGCCGGTCCTCAGGGTTGATTTTCTGCTTTTTTTTCTGGATGCGAAGCTCCGTCCACCCGGGATCTGTGATCTTGCGTCCCTTTGCAGTAAAATCATGCCCGCTGATATTGAGTGTCACCCTGGTTCGGATGTATTTGAAATCAGGGTAGGCCAGCATGATTACGGAGCGGGCCACCAGGTCATAAATATTGCGTTCTCCTGAGGACAGTCGATGAAGCGGGGGAAGGATCTCTGTTACAGAAAGGGCTGCATGAGAATCCACTTTTTTGTCATCAAAGTATTTCTTTGGTATGGTGATTTTGTCTCCCAGTTTTTCTACAAAAGGTGCATATTCCTCAAGCTTTGCAAGCTGAAGGATATATTTGGGAATCTCCGCCTTCATATCCTCTGTATAGTGGGTTGCATCTGTACGGGGATAACTGAGACTTCCGCCGCTGCCATAGCCTTCGTATACCTTCTGGGCTGCCGCCAGCGTGTCGCTGGCAGTCATTCCAAATGTTTCATTGGCCGCTTTCTGCAGTGTATCAAGAGAGTAGGGGAAGGGCGCCCCTTCAGAGATTTTTTTGTTTTCCATCTGGCTGACGCGGCAGGTGGAAAGATCCAGCCTGGATACAAACGCTTCTGCTGCCTCTTTTGTAGGAAATTTTTCCTCGTATTCGGCAGTGAACTCACTGCCGTCTGCTGTAACCGCCCGGATCTTTACGGCATAGGACACATTGGAACGGAAGGAAGCAATCTGCTTTTCTCTTTCCACAATCAGATTGAGGGTGGGCGTCATAACTCTTCCGATGTTGTATGTATCGCCGAACTCACCGTACTGAAGTGTTGCCTTGATGGTCATGGAAATGCCGATCTGCCAGTCTGCAATCCCTCTGGCCCGGGCTGCATTTTCTATGTTGGTCCGTTTTTCGGAAAGTTCGGAAAAAGCACGGATAATCTCACCCTGGGTCTGCTTGTTCAGGATGGCCCGAAATGTCTTGTGCTGAGCGCCTGAAAGCTCATAGGTATAACAGAAGATAGCCTCACCCTCCCGGTCATCATCTGTTGCATTGACAATATATTCCACATCTTCCCGGTTAAAAAGGGAGCTGACGATCTGAAACTGAGGACGGGAGCTTTCTTTGACCTTGTACTGGTAGGATTCAGGAATAAACGGAAGAGGAATATTTTTCCATTTTGTCAGTCTCTCGTCGTAATCCCGGATATCCTTCAGCTCGCAGAGATGGCCGTAACCCCAGGTTATAAAATAGGGTTTCCCCTGAAATGTGGTCTTGAGATATCCCTGGGAACGCTGAAGCCGTTCCACCGCTTTTTCATTTTTTGAAAGTTCCGAAAAGGAAATGATCTGATGATCGTTCATTTCGATGCCCCCCAGAGCAGCAGCGAAAAGCCTCGCCATGCCTGGTTTTTCTGCGTATACAACTACCATGGCAATTACCTCACAATCCCTCATCGCAAAAAACGCCTGAAAAAGATAACAGAAATCCAATTGATATCACAAAAGGAGCCGTCCCGCAACAAGGGGACAGCTCCCGTAGAACGATTTGCATACTTTTCCGTGGAAGGTGTCTTTCTGCTATTTTCTAAGGTCGTCTAACAGCTGTGTTTTGCTTTCTGTTTTTTCGTCCTTTGCTTTGACAATCACAGCAGGGGAGCCTGCGGCAACACAATCCGGCGGAATATTTTCTGTAACAACCGATCCGGCAGCTACGACAGAATTCTTTCCAACCCTGCATCCCTCCAGAACAACTGCATTTGCGCCGATGAGAACATTATCCTCAATGATTACAGGATCAGCGCTTGGAGGTTCCAGAACTCCTGCAATAACAGCACCAGCACCGATATGACAGTTCTTTCCGATGTTGGCTCTTGCACCGAGAACGGCGTTCATATCGATCATGGAGCCTTCTCCGATTACGGCGCCGATATTGATTACGGCCCCCATCATAATCACTGCGGATTTATCAATGGTTACACCGTTTCGGATCAGGGCGCCCGGTTCGATGCGGGCAGGAACCTCCGTAATATCCATCATTGGAATTGCGGAATTGCGCATATTGTTTTCCAGAACCATATCCCTGACTTCTGAAGGGTGATCCTGAGCGTACTGTATGATTTCGGAAGCATCTCCGATGAGAACCCAGAATTCTCCGGTACCGAATTTCTTTACATTTTTAAATTCTGCTGAAGAAAGATCTCCGGAAATATATGCCTTTGCAATTGTCTGCTTTTCGGATTCCTTAATATACCGTGCAATTTCAAATGCGTCTTTCAGATCGTAAACATTTTTTTCCATTTGTGTATTATCCATTTTGTATTCGTTTTCAATATTAGTGACAGGTTATTTATTTAGAACATATCGTCCATGGAGTACTGACCCTTTTTCTGCTGCACGATGAAACGCGCTGCAGCAATGGCTCCGTTGGCAAAAATGTCTCTGGAAAGTGCCAGATGGTTCAGTTCAATCACTTCGTCCGGACCTGCAAAGATGACGGTATGCTCTCCTGGTATTGTGCCCCCTCTGACTGCATGTATTCCGATCTGATTCATATCAAATTCGTCATGCTTGCTGTGACGGCCGTAGATGTATTCCTTCTTTGTTTCGCAGGCATCATTTACCTTGTCTGCCAGAAGAATCGCCGTTCCGCTCGGAGAGTCCAGCTTCTTTGTATGGTGCTTTTCGATGATTTCCACATTGAATTCCTTTTCCAGCACCGGTGTAATGGCGGTGATTGCTTTTGCCAGGGCATTGATGCCGATGGACATGTTTGCTGAGCGGAATACAGGAATTGTTTCTGCAGCTTTTGCAAGCATGGCAAAGCATTCCTCATCCAGAGCGGTTGTGGCAACCACTACAGGTGTTTTAATGTCGATGCAGTGCTGCAGCAGGTTTGGAACTGCAGAAAAATGTGAGAAGTCGATAATCACATCAGCCTCAACGCTGCATTCCTGCGGAGAACCGAAAACAGGGTAGTCGTTGATCTGCTGAGGCTTTGCATCGATTCCTGCAACCACCTTCATGTCCTCTTTTTCACCGATAATTCTGGTAAGCACCTGACCCATACGGCCGTTGCAGCCGTTCAGAATAATTCTAAGCATTATGTTCCTCCAATATAAATAAACACATTGAATAAAAACAGGGCAACTGCATTTCAGTCTCCGATGCAATTGCCCGAAATCACGTTAAATCAGACCGTAAGCCTTCAGTTCCTTTTTCAGAAGCTCATAGGTTGACTCTTCCGGAGGACACATCGGCATTCTGTAGTTCATGGAAGATCTGCCCATAATCTCTAATGCAGCCTTTACCGGAATCGGATTTACCTCTGCAAAGAGGGCGTCGATCAGCGGCTTCATATCCAGCTGAAGCTTTCTTGCGCCTGCGGTATCGCCATCCATGAATTTCTGCACCATCAGGTGGGTATCCTTTGGCGCTACGTTGGAGAGGACAGAGATTACACCCTTTCCGCCAAGTGACAGAAGGGGAACAATCATATCGTCATTTCCTGAGTAGACTGCAAAATCTTCCGGAAGAAGTCTGCAGGCCTCTGCGCACTGTGAAATGTTGCCGGATGCCTCCTTAAGGCCTACAATGTTCGGATGCCTGGAAAGCTCCAGGGCTGTCTTTGGAAGTACGTTGACACCGGTTCTTCCCGGAACAGAGTAGAGGATAATCGGGATGTTGACATTGTCTGCCATTGCGGTCATATGCTGGATGTAGCCCTTCTGCGTGCACTTGTTGTAATAAGGAGTGACGTGAAGGAGCGCATCTGCGCCAACCCGTTCCAGCTCTTTGGAAAGAGCGATTCCGTGGGCTGTATCGTTGCTGCCTGCACCTGCGATGACAGGAACACGGCCGTTAACCTTCTTTACTGCGTATTCTACAACTTCGATCTGCTCTGCATCCGTCATAGTAGATGCTTCGCCGGTTGTACCGCATGAAATAATCGCATCGGTACCTTCGGCAATCTGCCATTCGATCAGTTCCCCGTAATTGTCAAAATCTACGGAGCCATCTTCCTTAAACGGTGTTACCAGCGCAACACCTGCGCCTGTGAAAACTGCCATAAATAATCACCTCCATAATCCATAGAAAGAACAACTACTGTTCCTGCATCTTATCAACAAGAAGCTGAGCGATCTGAACTGCATTGGTTGCAGCACCCTTTCGGATATTGTCGGCTACAACCCAGAGATTTACGCCGCTTTCAACGCTGAAGTCTCTTCTTACACGGCCTACATATACTTCGTCCTTGCCTTCGATATCCCGGGCGAGAGGGTATACGTTATTTGCAGGGTCATCCATGAGGTTGAGACCAGGGAAGTTGGCGAGATCCTGCTTCAGCTCCTCCAGATCAAACGGCTTTTCAAATTCCAGGTTGATGGACTCGCTGTGGCAGGCAAATACAGGTACACGGACTGTGGTCGCTGTAACCCGGATGCTGTCGTCGCCGAGAATCTTATGTGTCTCATTGATCATCTTCATTTCTTCCTTTGTGTATCCGTTTTCCAGAAATACATCAATATGCGGAAGAACGTTCTGGGCAATCGGGTGCGGATATGCAGTCATGACATCGTTGCCCTTAAGTCCTTCAGTAAGGTCGTTGATACCCTTCAGACCTGAGCCTGATACAGCCTGATATGTAGAGTATACAACACGTTTTATCTTATATTTATCATGGAGAGGTTTCATAGCTACCATTGCCTGAATGGTAGAACAGTTCGGATTTGCGATGATTCCTTTTTTTACATTGTTGATCTGATCACCGTTCACTTCCGGAACGATCAGCGGGCAGTCCGGATCCATTCTCCAGGCACTGCTGTTATCTACAACAATGGCGCCGTGAGCAGCAGCAATGGGCGCAAACTTTTCACTTGTGGAGCCCCCAGCAGAGAAGAGTGCGATATCGATGTTCTTGTCATCAAATGAATGCTCGGTCAGCTCTTCGAAAGTATATTCCTTTCCTTTGAACATTACCTTCTTACCTGCGGAGCGGTAGGAAGACATCATGTAAACATTTTCAAAAGGAAAATCACGTTCCTCGAGTACCTTGAGGAACGTGCGTCCCACGAGACCGCTTGCTCCCACGATGGCTAAATTTGGCTTCTTCATAATAAATAATCCTCCATATAAATAATAAAAATCCATGTCACGAATACCAGAAACCACAGTGCCTGGGCATTCATACTGAATAATTTCTCACTATTATATACCATTTCGTTTCCCTTGTTTACCTGAAAAATGAAAAAATCGAAGCAAAATTGTATAATTTTTTTTGTGTATACAATATGTCCGGACATATTCCTGATATCCGATCATAATTCCTGTTTTAGAGGAATATAAATTATGCTAAAATAAATAGGTTGCTTTTAAGCAACGGCGAATCATTAAAGTAATATGCAACAGGGGGAATCCATATGTCAATGATTGAATCCATTATCCTTGGACTTGTCCAGGGTCTTTCTGAATTTTTACCCATCAGCAGCTCCGGCCACCTTGCGGCCCTGCAGCATTTTTTCGGGATCAATGCAGACAGCGTGCTGCCTTTTGCAGTGATGCTGCATTTCGGTACGCTGGTTGCCATCTTTGCCGTTTACTGGAAGGACATTGCCGCTCTGATTCTGGAGCTTCTTGACGTATTTAAGGATATCTTCACCGGAAAGGGGGTTCAGATCAACAAGAACGAGACCCGCCGTCTCGGCTTTATGATCATCGTTGCCACCATTCCGACTGCAGTCATCGGTCTTCTGTTCAATGACTTCTTCGAAAGCATGTACAGCAGAATGACCGTGATCGGTGTAGGTCTCCTGATTACGGGCACCTGCCTTTACCTGGCGGAAACAAAAGGGGGCGGCGATCGGGGGGTAGAGGAAATGACCTTCCTTCACGCATTTCTCATCGGCCTTTGCCAGTCCGTGGCTATCATGCCGGGCATCTCCAGATCCGGCTCCACCATGGTGGGAGGACTTGCCTGCCGGTTTAACCGGGCCCATGCCGTACGGTTTGCGTTTCTCATCTCCATTCCGTCGGTGCTGGGGGCATTTCTTCTGGAGCTTCCGGGGGCCATTCAGGCAGCAGCAGACGGAACCGGCGTAAGTCTGAGCGTGACCCTTGCAGGGGTTGTTCTTGCAGCAGTGTCTGGTTACGCAGCCATCAAGATCATGATCAAAGCGGTAACCGACAAAAAGCTGATCTATTTTTCAGTCTATACATGGATCGCAGGCATTGCCCTGGTTATATACGGAATTTTTGCCTGATCCGTCACAGGGCGATCATGTAGAATAAATGGGGTAATTATGGCAAATACAAAAGAAAACACAAAAAAAACAACTGCTGCCGGAGCCCCGGCAGACAAAAAAGCGAAGAGCAGCTCCGCTGCCGGCAGTAAAAAAGCAGCAGGAAGCGGGAAGAAAAGCGGGAAATCCTCTTCCGGCAAAAAACCAAAGAAAAATCCGGCGGGAAGCCGGATCAGAGACGAGATCACCGCTATATTTATGGTAGCTTTGGGGATTTTTCTGATTCTGTCCGTAATGACCACCGCAACAGGAGATTTTGGGGAAATCCTTTCCATGGTCCTGAAGGGACTGTTTGGTCTGGGGGCGTACATACTGCCGTTTTTCCTGATCATTTATGCCCTGCTGATTCTGATGAACCGCATGGCTCATGTCAATTCCAGATCCGTATTTTTTTCGGTGCTGCTGTTTCTCGATCTCACCATGCTCAATTCCGTAAGGTTTTCGCAGATCAGCTCCCAGCAGCCGTGGGCCGCCTATGTGAAAGATATGTTCTACACAGGTGCCGAGCTGAAAAGTGCCGGCGTATCCGGAATGCTTCTCGGCAGACTGCTGGGGGGAGTGATGGGTTCTGCAGGACTGGTGATTACCGGGGTTGCAGTGATGATTATCTGTGTGATTCTTATTGCAGATACTCCGGTGTCCGTATTTTTTGACCGGCTTCGTGATAAGAGAAACCAGAAGCTTATGGAGCGTCAGGAAGCCCAGGAGGCCTACGAACGGGAAATGGAAGAACGGGCAGCCCAAAAAGAGCAGACCCGGCAGCTGCGCCAGGCCGCAGAAGAAAGCAGAAAGAAAAAACAGGAAGCGGAGCCTGCCCGGATTCCGCCGCCGGAGCCTGCTGCTCTTCCGCAATACTCAGAGGTACCTCCGGCCGCTGCATCTGAGCCGGTGCACCGGGCCTCCGGAGGGTCTTCGGAATCTTCTCCTTTTGCAGGACTTAAGATCAAAGGGGCCGGTTTTTTCCGCAGCAGTCTGGAAAAGAAGGCTGCCGAAGAGGATTTCAGCCAGCTGCCAAGCAACCAGCGCCACATTCTGAATCTCATGAAGGGAGAAGGTTCCCTTGGAAATCAGGAGCAATCCCATGCAGAAGAGGAAGGTGCGGATGATCTGGATGCATATCAGGCGGCAGATTTCTTTTACGATATCCGCAGCATTTCCCAGCGTATGGAGGATACGGCTTCTGCCGGCATGCACCATGCTTCTGCTGCAGGGACGGACTCCCTGAATGAAGGGATGGAAGCGCAGCACCTGCAGGAGGATTCATCCCCGAATTCATGGATGAAAACAGAACCGGCAGAAAGCGAAGGTCCTGCCTCCGGGGAAAGGGCTTCAGAAGCCCCTGCAGATGCTTCTGCTTCCGCACAAAAGCCGCCGGAAGCTCCTGCCCCGAAGGAAATGACCCGGGCAGAGATGAAAGCGGCTGCGGCACAGGGAGCCGCAGAGCTTGGGGCTGCCATCAGTCAGGCCCAGAGCAAGCCTGTAAAAAAGGAATACAAGCTTCCGCCCCTGACCCTTCTCAATGAGCCTCAGCGAACCGTCAACCGCAACGAACAGCGGGAGCTGAAGGCAAAAGCGGCAAGGCTGGAACAGGTGCTTATGGATTTCGGCGTCAACGCCCATGTCATCGATGTAAAAAAGGGCCCTGCCGTAACCCGGTATGAAATACAGCCTGCCACAGGCGTAAAGGTGAGCAGTATTACAAAGCTTGCGGATGATATCGCCCTCAATCTGGAAGCAAAGAGCCTGCGGATTGAGGCTCCGATTCCCGGAAAGGCTGCTGTGGGCATCGAGGTGGAAAACGAAAACTCCAGCATGGTGACCATCCGTGAGATGATCGAATCGAAGGAATTTTCAGAAGCAAAGTCAAAGATCAGCTTTGTTGTAGGTGAGGATATTGCAGGCAATCATGTAACAGCAGATCTTAAAAGCATGCCTCATCTGCTGATTGCCGGTTCTACCGGCTCCGGAAAGAGTGTCTGCATCAATTCTCTGCTGATCAGCATGCTGTTCAAATCCACACCGGACGAGGTAAAATTTATTCTCATTGACCCGAAGGTTGTTGAGCTGGGAAATTACAACGGGATTCCTCACATGCTGATTCCTGTTGTGACAGATCCTACAAAGGCGGCTGCCGCTTTAGCCTGGTCGGTGCAGGAAATGAACGACCGCTATCGGAAGTTTGCGGAAACTGCTGTGAGGGACCTGAAGGCATATAACGAAAAGATGAAAAAAGAAGGTCATGAGGAAAACGTCATGCCGCAGATCGTCATTATTATCGACGAGCTGGCGGACCTGATGATGGCTGCCGGAAAGCAGGTGGAGGAATCCATCTGCCGTCTGGCACAGCTGGCAAGAGCTGCAGGCATGCACCTTGTAGTTGCAACCCAGCGTCCTTCGGTGGATGTAGTAACCGGTCTGATCAAAGCAAATATTCCGTCCAGAATTGCCTTTGCCGTATCCTCCCAGGTGGATTCCAGAACCATTCTGGACCGGGCCGGCGCAGAAAAGCTGGTGGGAAAAGGGGACATGATGTTCTATCCTCTTGGAAAAGCCCAGCCGGAACGCCTTCAGGGTCCATTTGTCACAGACGACGAGGTTTCTGCAGTGATCAGCTTCTGGAAAGAGCAGTCTGACGGCGATGACGAAGCTAAGAAGATTCTGGAGGCTATTAATACATCCATTCCGGAGGTTGTGGAGGAGGATGAAGATGATGATGAGCTCCTTCCGGAAGCCATCGAGCTGGTAGTGACTTCGGGACAGGCTTCCGCCTCCATGCTTCAGCGTCGTTACCGCATCGGCTACAACCGGGCAGGGCGCCTCATTGATATTATGGAGATGCGGGGCATCATCGGGCCCAACGAAGGAAGCAAGCCGCGCAAGGTCCTCCTTACAAAGGAAGAGCTGGATCAGAGAAATGCTTCAGCGGCTGCAGAAACGGAAGCAGCGGTTCTGGTGCAGCCTGAAGACAGTGCAGATCTGTACATGAGCGGCTCCGATCCGGAGGGAACCTATGGAGCTCCTGTGGGTGAGCCCGGGGCTGATTCCCTGGATCTGACGGCAGAGCCGTCGGGATATGAGGACCTGAATTATTAGAAAACGGAGTACAGCAAATGAAAATATACATCGAAACACTTGGGTGTCCAAAAAACACGGTAGATTCGGAAAATATGGCGGCACTTCTGGAAAAGGGCGGTCACAGCCTGGTGGATTCTCCGGAAGCCTCCGATGCCATGATTGTCAATACCTGTGCATTTATCAACGATGCCAAGGCGGAGTCTGTGGACACTATTTTGGAGATGGCTCAGTATAAGGAAGAAAAGGACAGGCTGCTGATCGTAACCGGATGTCTGTCCCAGCGGTTTTCTGCGGAGCTGTATGACGAAATTCCGGAAGCAGATATTTTTCTCGGTGTCAATGAATATGACAGGATCAATGAAATCCTTGCAGAACATACGGCAGGAAAGCGGGAACGCTTTGCATCGTCTGCTCCGCAGACCTACTGTGAGATTCCCGACAGAAAAACGGAGCCGGGAGCCGTCAGCGCATATCTGCGGATTGCGGAGGGCTGCGACAATGTCTGCTCTTATTGCGTAATTCCTTATATCCGGGGGGCCTACCGAAGCAGAAGGATGGAGGATATTGTGTCAGAAGCCTCTATGCTGGCTGACCGGGGAACAGCAGAGCTGATTCTTATCGCTCAGGATGTGACGGCTTACGGGAAGGATCTTTACGGGGAGCTGGCCCTGCCGAAGCTGCTGAACATGCTCTGTGATATTCAGGGCATCCGGTGGATCCGCCTGCTTTACTGCTATGAGGATTCCATTACCCAGGAGCTGATTGAGACCATAAAGAATCAGGAAAAAATCTGCAAATACATCGATATTCCGCTGCAGCATTTCAGCGACCGGATTCTTTCGGCCATGAACCGGCATTCCACCTCCCGTTCCATTGAGGACACCATTGCGAAGCTGCGCAGCACCATTCCTGATATTCATATCAGAACCACCTTTATTACAGGGTTTCCCGGAGAGACCGAAAAAGATTATGGTGAACTGGAAACCTTTGTGGAGCGCACGGAATTTGAACGGATGGGGGTATTTGCATACTCCAGAGAAGAAAACACTCCGGCTGCAGAGCTTCCGGATCAGGTGGAAGAAGAGCTCCGGGAACAGCGCCGGGATCAGCTGATGTCCCTTCAGAGAGAGATTTCCCTTAATAAAAATCTTTCAAAGGTGGGAAAAACCCTTCTGGTTCTGGTGGAGGAACGGTGCGAGGACGGTACCTATCTGGGCAGAACCGAATACGATGCTCCGGAGATCGACAACGGCGTCATCTTTACTTCCGACGAGGAACTGGAGCCGGGGACCTTTGTCCAGGTGGAAATCACAGATGCCTTTGATTATGATCTGACCGGAAGGGCTGTGTAACCGGAGGAAGGAGAAGCAATGAAAGGCGCATCAGAAAGGAGAAGGATTTCCCATGAATCTTCCAAATAAGCTTACAACACTTCGGATCCTGCTGGTTCCCGTGTTTATCTTCGTGTATCTCATGACCGGAAACGGATGGATCTCTGCAGCGATCTTTATCGTCGCTTCCTTTACGGATTATCTGGACGGACATCTTGCCAGGAAAATGAATCTTGTTACAAATTACGGCAAGATCATGGATCCTCTTGCAGACAAGCTGCTGGTGACTTCCGCCCTTGTGTGCATGGTGCAGACGACCCTTGTTCCGGCCTGGATGGTGATTGTCATACTGGCCAGAGAATTTGCCATTACCGGCCTGCGGGCCGTGGCTGCCAGCGAAGGAATCGTCATTGCGGCGGCCTGGTCAGGAAAAGTCAAGACCGTAACACAGATGCTGGCCATTGTGTTCCTGCTGATGGGCAACTGGCCGTTTGAATACCTGCATCTTCCGTTTGACCGGATGATGCTGTGGATTGCGGTGATCATGACCATCTATTCCGGGGTGGAATACATCTGGAAAAGCAGGGAATTATTTAAAGATATGTAAAAAACAGGACGGAAAGCTTCTGCTTTTCGTCCTGTAACGCAAATAAAACAGCATCTTCTGCGGGTCGGGGTGATCTGCAGAAGATGCTTATTTTATTTTTCCATCATGGAGGAGCGCTTTACGAGTATGTAGGTCATAAGACTTTCGTTTGCTGCTTCAATGGTGCAGCCGTGAAGAACGGTTCCTCTTCCAAAACCCAGCACGTCCCGGGGCTGCAGCACCTGACGCACGGATCTGCACTTCAGAGGGATCATAAATGCATCGCTGTTTACAATATCGGAGAACAGAATGTCAATGATGCCTGAGCCAATAGAGAAATCTGCCGGAACCAGAAGGGAAATGCCGATGCTGCTGATGTCATGGATGGTAATCGGAACGGGCTCCCTGTCCTTGCCGAGGGAAATGACTCCGGGAATATCCAGGGTCATGCGGACTTCTTTTCTGCGTTCCCGGGTTTCGGCGCCGGGTGCGCCGCTTTTCAGACGAAAGCGGTAGCAGTTTCTTCCTTCCCACGTTTCATCGGAAACGGACATATCCTTCCAGAATTTTCTCGTTCCATCCGCCGGATCAATACAGAAAAATCCGAACTCCATATCCGGGGAAGAGCCGGAAGAGAGGTCTACCGGATTTCCTTTATAGGCGAAGGATTCCAGAAGAAGGCTGTCTTCTTCTGCCTGAATGATCTGCGTGGCGATATTCTGTTCGTTGTTTCCCCAGATCATCTGTACGGTCACTTTCTGACCGGGTTTTAGGTCATTAAGCTTCATAATTCGGTTCCTTTCTGCATCATTTTCTGGCGATGCCTGAATAAACTTCTGTCTTTATGAAATGGTGTAGGAGAAGTTATCAATGAGTCTTGTCGTACCGATTCTCACTGCTAAAGCGACCAGAACAGGTGCCTGGATTTCTCCTTTCACATCCTGCAGTGTCAGTGAATCCACCACGGAAACGTAGTCGATTTCTGCCATAGGCTCTGTAAGAATCTCGTCTGTGATTGCCTGACGGATGACTTCGGCATCCCGCTGCCCTGCATCTAAAAGCGCACGGCCCAGGTTCAGGGAACGGCTGAGGATCAGCGCTGCCTGACGTTCCTTCGGGCTGAGGTATTTGTTTCTGGAGCTCTTTGCAAGGCCGTCTTCTTCACGGACGATGGGGCAGCCGCAGATCTCGATATCGATGTTGAGATCCCGGACCATGCGGCGGATGACCGCCAGCTGCTGTGCATCCTTTTCCCCAAAATAGGCACGGTCAGCTTTTGAAATGTTGAATAATTTGTTAACAACTGTGGTCACTCCGCGGAAGTGAGTGGGACGGGACTTTCCGCAGAGAACTTTTGTAATATCATCTACATCAACGTGGGTGCAGAAATCCTCTGCATACATATCGGATGGTTCCGGATGGAAAACGATATCCACTCCCTCCGAAGCGCAGAGTGCAGAATCTGCTTCAAGATCTCTCGGATAGGAGGCCAGGTCTTCGTTGGGACCAAACTGAATGGGATTGACAAAGATGCTCACGATGGTGCGGTCGTTTTCTGCACAGGACCTGTGGATCAGGCTCCGATGACCGTCGTGAAGATATCCCATGGTGGGAACGAGTCCCACACTGAGGCCTTCCTTCTTCCAGGACTTTGCAATTGCCTGCACCTGGGCAGGATCTGAGATGATTCTGATTGTTTCTGACATTTTTTACTCCATTTCCGGTACGGTTTGTTCTGCAATACCGTCCAAACAGGTTTGCACAGTCATGATCAGCGGCCGGGCCGCTGCACTGACTGCAGATTTATTTATTTCACATAAATTATTTTAAGCCAATCAGTGGGCTGTGTAAAGAATGAACTGCGGTTTCATTCAGGAAAGAATGGGATTTTGGGAGGAGCCGTAATATTTGACATTCCGGGGGATGACAATTAAAATAGTACGGATAAAAGAAAAAATCAGACAGGAGAACAGTATGTCTTCATTAATAGAAAAGATCAGAAACAACGGGAAATCCTATTTTATTCAGACCTTCGGCTGCCAGATGAATGAACACGATTCGGAGACCATTGCCGGAATGCTGGAGGAAATGGGGTATGTGGAGAGTCCTGCGCGGGATACCGCCGATATTATCGTTATGAATACCTGCAGTGTCCGGGAAAACGCGGACAACCGATTTTTCGGACAGCTGGGGATTATGAAAAAGGTCAGGGAACGCCGTCCGGGAACGGTGGTGGCGGTCTGCGGCTGTATGATGCAGCAGGAGCACATTATCCGCCGGCTGAAGGAAAAGTATGCCTGGGTGGATATTATCTTTGGAACCATGAGCATCCATGAATTTCCGCAGCTTTTGAAGGACTGCCTGGCGAAAAAGGAAAAGGTGATGAAGGTCTATCAGGAGCAGGAAAAGATCATAGAGGGGCTTCCGGTCCACCGGAAATTTAAACACAAGTCCTTTGTCAATATTATGAACGGGTGCAACAATTTCTGCACCTACTGCATCGTTCCGTATACAAGAGGAAGGGAGCGTTCCAGGGAGCCGGAGGAGATTCTTGCGGAAATCCGGGGACTTGTGGCTGACGGAGTAAAGGAAGTGACCCTTCTGGGGCAGAACGTAAACTCCTATGGAAACGGCTGCGGGTTTGGGTGCGATTTTGCAGAGCTGATCCGCAGAATCAACGCCATTGAAGGCCTTGAAAGGATCCGGTTTATGACATCCCACCCGAAGGATCTTTCGGACCGTCTGATTGCGGCCTTTTCTGACTGCGAAAAGCTCTGTCATCACATTCATCTTCCGGTGCAGTCCGGAAGCTCAGAGGTTCTGCGGCGCATGAACCGTCATTATACAAAGGAAAGCTATATCGATCTGGTGGAACGGATCCGGAGTGCTGTGCCGGATATTGCACTGACCACCGATATCATTGTGGGATTTCCGGGTGAGACGGAAGCAGATTTTGAGGATACTCTGGATCTGGTGCGAAGGGTCCGGTTTGATTCTGCTTTTACGTTCCTGTACTCTGTCAGAACCGGCACTCCTGCAGCAGAATACGAGGATCAGATTCCGGAAGAGGTGAAGCATCAGCGCTTTGAGCGCCTGGTGGATACACTGAATGAGATTACAGCCGAAAAAAATGCCCTATATCAGAACCGCACGGTGGAGGTTCTGGTGGAAGGGGAAAGCGCCCGGGGCGAAGCCGGCACCTGGTCAGGAAGGACCGATACCTTCAAGCTGGTTAATTTTGACTGTGACCGGGATCTTACAGGACAGCTTGTAAACATCCGCATCACCGATGCAAAGACCTTCAGTCTTTTCGGGGAAGTGGCGGACGAAAAGGAGCTGTGATTTTTCTGGAGGAATCGTTATGCTGAAATACGCAGATTCGATGGGAAAGGTGGGAATGGATCCGTCTGTCTTTTCCGCAATTACGGCTGAGGTTGCCAAAAGCTTTGGAGACCGCGTGATCCTGTCAACCCCAAAGGGAAAGCCCGTAAAGGATATGAACCCCAAAAGCATTGAGAAGATGAGTTTCCTTGCGGTCCGGGAGAACCGCAGACATGATGCTGTAACTCTGGAGGTATATCTCATTCTGAAGTTCGGTACCAGCATCCGCTGGTTTATCCGGGAATTTGCCCGCCGGATGTACATAGAGGTAAGGGAAGTAACAGGCTTTTCTGTAGACGAGATTGCCGTCAATATTACCGGCATCCGTTCAAAAAAGACTGCAAGACGGGAGCTGAGATTTGTATGCAGACAAAGATAGAGACCGTAAAGGGAATCGGACCGAAAAAAGCCGGGCTTATTCATGAGCTCGGCATTTATACAATGGGGGATATGCTGGATTTTTTTCCTGTCTCCTACGAGGATCGTTCCGTTCTGACCCCCATTGGAGAGATTCAGGAGGGCATGTCCTGCTTTCTGTGCGGTACGGTAGTGAAAGCAGTATCTTCGTATGCCTACGGCCGGTCCGGTAAGCTGCTCCGCCTGAAGGTTCAGGACGATACGGGTTCCATGGACATGGTTTATTTTAACGCCGGATATCTGAAAAGGGCCTTTCAGGAAGGGGAACAGTATTTTTTTTACGGTAAAGCAGTTCGGGGGCGCAGCGGACTTCAGATGGTTCACCCTCAGTCCGAGCGGTGTACAGGCGCCTTTGAACGGAGGATTCTTCCGGTCTACCGGACCACGAAGGGCGTGTCGCAGAAGGATCTGCGCAGAATCTCGGAGGCTGCCCTGTCGGCAGAGTTTCAGGCAGAAGAGACCCTGCCCCCGTGGGTGCTTGAGCGTTCCAGACTCTGCGGCCGCAGCTTTGCTCTGCGGAACATTCATTTTCCTGCAGATAAAAAGTCTTTTGCCGCAGCAAAATACCGGCTGATCTACGAAGAGCTCTTCTTTCTTCAGACAGGGCTGTTTCTTAAAGGAAATGCCCGCTGCAGGCAGGCAGCAGGCATTGCATTTCCTCACGACAGCTCCGCTGACGAATTTGCAGCATCTCTCAGCTTTGAAATGACCGATGCTCAAAAGCGTGTGCTTCGGGAGATCGTTGCCGACATGGAGTCTCCGGTTCCCATGCAGCGCCTTGTGCAGGGGGATGTGGGCTCCGGAAAGACCGCAGTGGCGGCGGCAGCTCTTTACAAAGCGGCCAGAAACGGATGGCAGGGAGTCCTTATGGCTCCCACAGAGCTTCTGGCCCGTCAGCATTTTGAAACCTTTCAGGCTCTTTTTCGCAATACAGGAATCCGGGTGGGATTTCTGTCCTCTTCCATCAAAGGGCAGGAACGAAGAGAGACGCTGCAGCAGATCGAAGACGGTACAACGGACATCGTTATTGGAACCCATGCCGTAATTCAGGACTCTGTCCGGTTCTTAAAGCTGGGGCTGGTGATCACAGATGAACAGCACCGTTTCGGCGTGGACCAGAGGGTCCGGCTTGCATCAAAGGGTCTCAACCCGGATATTCTCGTTATGACTGCAACGCCCATCCCCCGAACACTGGCAGTGATCATCTTTGGAGACCTTGATATTTCGGTCATCGATGAGCTTCCTCCCGGCAGAAAACCCATCAGCACAAAGGCACTGGGCAGGCGTCAAAGAAAAAAAGTCTACGATTTCGCTGCGCAGAAGGCTGCACAGGGACAGCAGGTGTATGCGGTTGCTCCTTTAGTGGAGGACTCAGAGTATGTAGAGGCTGTTTCCTCCCAGTCGCTGTACGAAGAGCTTCAGAAAAAATATCCACAGCTTCGGGTGGGTCTTGTGCACGGGAATATGAAGCAGAAAGAAAAGGACGACGTCATGGACCGCTTTGCACGGCATGAAATTCAGATTCTGGTGGCTACGGTTGTCATCGAGGTGGGAATCAATGTGCCGGAGGCAACGGTTATGATTATAGAGAACGCAGAGCGATTCGGCCTGGCCCAGCTTCATCAGCTCAGAGGAAGGGTAGGAAGAGGAGGAGATCAGTCCTACTGCTTTCTTATTACAGATTCAAAATCAGAGCTGGGAAAAGAGAGAGCAAAGGTGATAGAGGAAACCTCCGACGGGTTTATTATTGCAGAAAAGGATCTGAAAATGAGAGGTCCGGGAGATTTCTTCGGAACGAGGCAGCATGGACTGCCATCTCTTGGAATGGCGGATCTCGTGAAGCATATGGGGATTTTAAATGACCTGCGCCCCGTGGTCCGGGAAATGCTTCAGGCAGATCCCCGGCTGACAAAGCCGGAAAACAGCATGGTGGCAGAAGGTGTGGAAAGACTTTTCGGCTCCTTTGAAAATCTGGGAATATAAAAGGGGCTTCCCCAGGAAGCCCCTTTTATCGTATGCAGATATTGATCCTTCGTTATTTTCCTGATAACTGCTGTTCTGCCATTTCTACCAGCTTCTTTGTCATGCTTCCGCCGACGTAACCGTTTTCTCTGGCAGTTAACTTGCCCTTATCCATGTTTTCGTAATCGGTAAGACCGAGTTCGCTGGCAACCTGTGACTTCATGCTGTCAAGACCTGCCTTGGATTCTGTTTTTAACTTGTTTGAAACTGACATTTGTTTCACCTCCTTACAGGGGTTAATGTAACCAGAATGCAGCTTTCTATGATATGAAAAAAATGGAAAACACAGATCCCTGCTCTCAGGAAGGATACGGAAAAAGTACCATAAAAACCACATTTGAAAAAGAATTGTAATGCATGAATGGAATCAGATGTGATATACTCAAAATTAAGGAGTTTTTTGTAATGAGAATCATAGCAGGAGAATTAAAGGGACGCCGCCTGGCGTCGCCTTCCGACAACAGAGTAAGACCTACCACAGACAAGGTTAAGGAAGCAGTATTCAGTATGATCAGCGGTTATCTGCAGGACAGTATTGTTCTGGATCTGTTTTCCGGTACCGGAAATCTCGGTCTTGAGGCCATCAGCCGCGGAGCCGCCAGGGTGTATTTCGCAGACAGGGACAGAACCAGCGTTGCTCTGACGAAGGATAACATCCGGTACTGCAGGGTGGAGGACCGTGCAGAAGTGCTGCACGCTGATTATATTTCCGTTCTGAACCGTTTTCGGGATGAGGCAGATGTGATTTTTCTGGATCCGCCCTATGAGGCAGGGTATCTGGAGAACTGTCTCAGGCTTATAGGAGAAAAGGGGATTCTTGCAGAAGACGGAATTGTTGTAGCGGAACACAGCCATTCGGAGATACTGCCGGAGACTGTTGCCGGTCTGGTTCTTATTAAAACAAAGCGCTACGGGAAAATCAGCATCTCCCTTTATGAACGACAGGAGGAACTTTAACAAATGAAAAAGTTTTTATATCCAGGATCTTTTGACCCTCTGACAATGGGGCATCTCGACATTATCCGCAGAGCATCCAGACTTTGTGACACGCTGATCATAGGAATCGTAACAAATTCCAGCAAAACCCCTCTTTTTTCCGTGGCGGAGCGCAAAAAACTGATCAGCGAATGCATGAAAAACGAATCCATCTCAAATTTTGAGATCGTGGATTTCTCCGGACTTCTGGTAGAGTATGTCCGTGAGAACAACATTTCATGTATTGTCAGGGGACTTCGGGATATTCCTGATTTTACATCGGAGATGCCGAGAGCCTACATGAGCAAAAAACTTTATGAGGATTTTGAAACTGTATTTCTGCTGACAAATCTTCAGCACTCCTTTATCAGTTCCAGCGCAATCAAGGAACTGCTGTACTTCAACGGAAGCATCGACGGACTGGTTCCGGATAATGTCCAGAAGTACATAGAAGAAAGACATATCGGAAAAAAGGATATATAGGAGGCATACGACAATGAAAATAATCGACTTAATTCAGGATATAGAAGATATACTTGAAACATCCAGCGGATTTCCGCTGACAGGAAAGGTGATGGTTGATCCTGATGAGCTCCGCAGTATCCTTAAGGAAATCAAGGACGAGCTTCCGGAGGAGATTCAGCAGGCACAGTGGATCAAAAATGAACGCCAGCGGATACTCGACGATGCCAAAAAGGAATACGACAGTCTTATCAAGGTAGCCAACGAAAAAGCGGATCAGCTGGTGGAGGAGCACGACATCACCCTTCGTGCAAAGAAGCGGGCCGACGAAATTATGCGGGTAACAGAGGAAAATGTCAGAAACCTCAAGATGAACACCTTCCAGTACGTGGATGATGTCCTTTACACCTTCCAGGAAAAGATCACCACCATGAACGAAGGCTACGTTCAGAGAATGTTTACGGATATCAATGATCTCTTTGATAAGATCAATACCACCATCGCTTCCAACAGAGATGAAATCAAGGATCTCTCATACAGAACCGAAGCCGAACTCAAGTAAACAGCCGCTGCTGCAGCCGCAGCAGACCATAAGACAGAAGCGTACAGACAGCATCTGTTCCTCAAAGGGGAGCAGGTGCTGTTTTTTTATGGACAGAACCGGAATAAAAAAGGACATCCCCTCATACCTTGTACTAAATACACAGGAAGTGAGGGTACAAATGATAAACAGAGATTTAAGAGATTCATCAGAAAAGAAAAAGCACAGCATGGAATCTGTCTTTCGCAGACTGCCGGAAGATATTGCCCGGAGTCTGCGGTCAATGCCCCGGCAGCTGTCAGAAAACCTGGAGGAGATCCGGTTCCGGATCCATGGTCCGGTCACTGTATGCAGCGGCGGCAGGGAGTACGAGCTTACGGGAAAAAACGGGCGCAGAATTGACAGCGAGGAGATGAACCGGATTTTCAGCCTTCTGATCCAGCATTCAAGATATGCGTATCAGGAGGAGATCCGCAGAGGTTTTTTTACCATGGAGGGCGGTCATCGCGTGGGAATCTGCGGCCATGCAGTCATGGAGGGAGATGAAATCCTTTCCATTCAGAACATTACCTCCATCAACATCCGTCGAGGCTGTGAATACCCCGGCACTGCCGAATCCATCATACCTTATCTGATGGATGAACGAGGGGGCATCCGCAACACCATCCTTCTTTCTCCGCCCCGGTGCGGAAAAACCACCGTGCTCAGAGACATTACAAGACTGATCAGCCTTCGGGGAAAAAGAGTTGGCGTATGTGACGAACGATCTGAGATTGCAGGATGTTCCGAAGGAATTCCGTCCTTTGACATCGGACCCAGAACCGACGTCATGGATGGATGCCCCAAGGCTAAGGCCATGACCATGCTGATCCGCTCCATGGCGCCGGAGGTTCTGGTGGCAGATGAGCTCGGGACAGCAGAAGATGCAGAAGCGGTGGAAAAGGCAGCAGCAGCGGGAGTATCCGTAATTGCCTCAATTCATGGACGCAGCTTTGATGATCTGCTTCGTTCCTCCATCGGGCGCTTTGTGCGAAGCGGGCTGTTATCCAGAATTGTGCTGCTCGGTTCAGATCCGGTTCCCGGGACGGTACAGGACATAGTAAATGCATCCAATCTGAGTCTTCTTTCTGATTCCGGAATGCACTGGAGGACAGAACAGTGATCCTCGCAGCAAAGGCCGGGTTATGTATTCTCCTTGCTGCAGGAGGAACGGGAACAGGGTTTTACTTTTCTGCGCAGCTTACCCGGCGCAGAGAGCAGCTGTCCCAGCTGATCCAGGGACTGGAGATTTTAAAAAGTGAAATATATAATTCGCGGCTTCCCATGAAATATGTTTTCCGGCATGCAGCCGCAATCAGCTGCGGGGCAGCTGCTCTTCTGTTTGACAGGTTTTCGGACATCCTGGAAACAGGGGATTTGAGGGAAGTTGAGGTTCTCTGGGAAAAAACCGTATTGGAGGTATTTCCGGAATCCGGTCCTGTGAAAAAAAAAGACCGGGCTGTGCTGCAGGCCCTTGGAAGCCGGCTGGGAGCACTGGACTCGGAGGAGCAGTGCCAGGACATCCAAAGAGCAGTGAGGGAGCTTTCCATATGTCTTTCCGAAGCTTCGGAGGAGGTTCAGACGAAGGGACGGGTTTACCGTACTGCCGGGACGGCGGCGGGGCTGCTTCTGGTGGTGCTTATTCTGTGATGGAGGTGCTCTTATGGATATGAATGTGGATATTGTATTCCGGATCGCAGCCATCGGAATGATCGTTGCAATCCTCAATCAGGTTTTGACCCGTGCAGGACGGGAGGATCAGGCTATGATGACGACCCTTGCAGGTCTTCTGGTGGTGCTGTTTCTTGTGGTACAGATGGTGAGTGAGCTGTTTCGCACGGTACAGACCATGTTTTATCTTTGAATAAAGGGGGTGGAAATATGATACAGATTGCGGTGATCGGACTTACCGGAACAATTCTGTCCCTGGCGGTGCGTTCCTGGCGCCCTGAGTTTTCCGTGTTTATTGCCATAGTCTGCGTGGTGCTTCTTCTGCTGTCTGCTGCAGGACCTCTCTCGGAAATACTGGATATTATTTCCGATCTGTATTCCAGTTCAGGATATGCCGGAAAGTTTTTTCCAATCCTTCTTAAGGTTATGGCCATTGCTTTTCTGACTGACTTTACAGCGCAGCTGTGCAGGGATGCAGGGGAGCAGGGGATTGCATCGGGGACAGAAATTGCCGGGAAAATACTGATTCTGTATGTCTCACTTCCGGTATTCACATCCCTGTTTTCATTTCTCAGAATTCTTCTTGACGGCGTGGGAGTGTGGAATACTCCATGACCTACGAGGATATTTTTCGCTCCCAGCTGAATCAGCTGGATCTGTCTGAAATGGAGAAGATTCTGAACAGTCCCATGGTTCCGGATTCGTGGGCAGGCACTGTAAGCATCCGGGATCTTGTGATGCATATGATCACCGGAGAAGCCGTATTTTCCTGGAAACAGCTTTTTGGAGTTCTGCAGACCCTTCTTTTGGGGGAGCTGCAGGGAATCCTTGTTCTTGCTGCAGAGCTTACCGGGATCTGTATTATCAGCGGAATGCTCCTTGGTGTGGTTCAGCAGGGGGGAAGCCGGATTTCTGCCGAGACCGGCGGAAAGGTCTGCTGCTTTATGGGGGCCGGGATTTCTCTTTATGCTTTTTATGAAGTTTACCTTTTGTGCTGTGATGCCGTGACGGTTATGACAAGACTGATGGAGGTTTCCCTTCCGATTCTTTTCGCACTTTCTGCAGCGGCGGGAGGAACCGCCGGAAGTCTGGTGCTGAAATCTGCAGTAAGCGGTGCAGTTACGGGGTTTTCTGTTATGATTCTGAAGGTCATTCTTCCTCTTGTGTTTCTGTCTGCTGTTCTTGCCGTTGTGGACAGTCTGGGCAGTCAGAGCAGCATCCGGGAGCTGTCTCAGCTTCTCAGAAAAGGAGCACTTTTTGCTGCAGGACTTGGAATCACTGTTTTTTCAGGTGTTCTGACAGTGCAGGGAATGATGGCAAAATCCGCCGACAGCCTGCTTTTGAAGACTGCCAGGTACTCTGTGGATCATCTGATTCCTATTGCAGGGGGCTTTACCGCAGACTCTCTGGAGCTGGTGCTTTCCTGTATTGCGTCGGTCCGAAACGGGCTGGGCATCGCAGGGGTGGTGATTCTTGCAGGGATTCTGATCGTTCCTCTGATACGGACCTTTCTGATCCTTGTGGTGTTCCGGCTGACTGCAGCGGTTCTTGAACCTGCGGGAGACCGGCGGATCTGCGGCTGTATGAAGGAGCTTGGAGGGTGCGTTTCCATTCTCAGCGCCATGCTTCTTCTTGTGACTATTATGTTTCTGATCTTTTATTCCATTGTGCTGAAAAGTGCTCCTTCTGTGTGAGGCACGGGAAAACAGCAATGGCAGAGCATAAAGCGCCCAGGCTTTTGAGTCATGAGTTTTGAATAGAAAGGAAGTGATCCGGATTGGATGTTTTCCGGGAATGGATGCTTACCCTTGTATTTCTTGCAGCCGGGGGAAGTCTTCTGGAACAGGCTGCTCCCGACGGCAGCCTGAAAAAATATGTCAGCTTTATTATTTCCATGATTCTGCTGAACGGCCTTCTTTACCCTCTTCAGACTATGAAATAGTCGGAAATCAGTCATAACCCCACCATTCGTTCATATGATAAAAACAGAAAGGATGATGCAGCATGAAGCTTCCGGAGCTTCTCCGGGAAAAGGAGTATCTGAAATCTCTTCCTCTGCTGACAATTGCAGTACTGCTGATCGTATCCGTATCCCTTCTTTTTCTGAACACCATGCTTCAGAACCGGGACGGACGAAGTACGATTCTCAGCAGGGAAGGGGAAAATGAGTATATCAGTGCGCTGGAAACAGAAGAAGAACTGCGGCTGCGGAACATTCTTCAGTGTATCAAGGGTGTAGGAAATGTAGAGGTCATGATCTGCAGCGAAAACGGGACACAGGAGAAGAACACATCCCTGTTTTCCACTGCACAGGAGGCTTCTGCACAGCCGGTTACCGGTGTGATTGTGGCAGCGGAAGGAGGAGATGATCCTGTAATCCGAAGCAGAATCATCGATGCTGTCTCCACAGTCTGCAGTATCGCACCTTCTGATGTGGCGGTATTCCAGCTGAACCGCCGTACTGATTAAGCGCATATGGGAAAGGACAGAAGGAAAATGAAAAAGATTTTCAGTAAAGAGTTTCTGAATGAAAAGAAAAAAATCCGCAAAGGAGTCGTAATGGCCGGCGCCCTGATTCTGGTGTGCTGTATGGGTGTTGTTAACAACCGGATTCAGAATGAAAACGCCCTGGGCGTTTCCGCAGGGTACGGCGAATATGAAGAGCAGGAGATGGATGCCCACAACGGAGAGGTTCTGGTGGACAGTCTCAATCTTACAAAGTATCCGGGAAGCTCTCAGGAAGCGGAAAATACAGACGGATCCGATGCTGATGCTGCGGGACAGAGTGAGGAAAAAACTACAGAGATGGTGTCTTCCGACGAATACACGGGCAATGAAAACACAGATGCATATTTTCGGGAGGCCAGGGAAACCATCACCAGCGACCGGGGAGAGATGCTGACCATGCTGAATGATACCATCGACAAGAGCGGGGATGGATCTGAAAAGAGCAGTGCCCAGGAACAGAAAAAGAAAATGATTGAATATATGAATATGGAAAAATCTCTGGAAAGCCTCATTCGAAACAAAGGCTTTTCTGATGCATTTGTTCTGATCACGGACCAGTCCGTGAACGTAACGGTACAGCAGGATTCACTGTCAGAAAGTGAAGCTGCAAAAATACTGGATATCGTTCTCAGGGAAACAGAAAGAGATGTGGAGGATGTGGTGATTCAGGCAAAGGCTTCGTAAAAGCCTGAACAGAAACCAAAGACTGCAGTGTGAAATCTTATGGGCCGCCTTGAAAAGAACAACCGTGTTTGATATTATTAGAAGAAAAACGTCTGTGCATGGTAAATGCATGCAGACTTTAAAAGATCATACCGAGGAGGATCGGTACATGAATAACGAACACGGCAACATCAAGATTACGGACGAGGTTCTTGCAGTCTGCGCTGCTAAGGCTGCTCTTCAGACCCAGGGGGTCTGCGGACTGGCTCCTGCGGTGTTTACAGATACGATTTCAGAGAGCTTTCTTGGAAAGGCATCTGCTTCAAAGGGTGCAAAGATCAGTCAGAACGATGATGAAATAATTATTGATCTGTACGTTGTGGTAAATTACGGTGTCAGGATTCCGTCTGTGGCATGGAATATTCAGGAAAATGTAAAGAATGAGATTGAAAATCTCAGCGGAATGAAGGTCTCATACGTCAATATCCATGTGCAGGGAATCCACTTTGGAAATAAGGCAAAACAGGGGAAACAGCAGGATTCGGAGGAAAAGCATGAAAAAAAGTGAAATCATTGAAAAAAAGGTAGCGGAACGGGAGCACATGATGCAGATGCTGTATCAGATGAATATGCTCAACGATTTCAGTCAGGAGGCCTTTGACAGCTTCCTTCAGATGCAGATGACAGAAGCCGGAGTCACCGGCTATTCCAGACAGCTTTATGAGGCCTTTGCCCTGCATAGAGAGGAAATCGATGCAGAAATTGAAAAAAACAGCATCAAGTGGAAAATCCAGCGGATGCCTGCAGTGGATCTTTCCATTCTCCGGCTTGCACTTACAGAAATCCGTTACATCGATACCATTCCTGTTTCCGTTTCCATCAATGAGGCAGTCAATCTTGCAAAGAAGTTCAGCACTGACAAGTCCTCTTCCTTTATCAACGGAGTGCTTGGAAACGCAGTAAAGGAAGCATAATGATCATAAAACCTTTGAAACCATGGAAGAAAAGATAAACATAGCAATCGGAATCGATACGAGCAATTACACCACTTCCGCAGCTGCGGTGACAGAGGACGGAACCATTCTTGCGGATGTCCGCCGCCTTCTGCGCGTAGCCCCGGGGCAGCGGGGACTTCGTCAGTCGGAAGCCCTGTTTCAGCACACGGCAAATCTTCCGGAAATCCTGGAGGATCTGTCCCGGAGAATCCGGGAGTCAGAAGCCGGGCGGCAGCAAAAATATCATATCTGTGCTGTTGCAGTCAGCAGCAGACCAAGGCCGGCAGAGGGTTCCTATATGCCGGTCTTTTTGGCTGGAGTGTCTGCGGGAAGGTCTGCGGCAGCGCTGCTGGGGGTGCCCTGCTATGAGTTTTCCCACCAGGAAGGACACATCGCTGCAGTCTGCGGACAAAACGATCCCCACCGGCGGTTTCTGTCCTTTCACCTTTCCGGCGGAACGGGGGAGATTCTCACCGTGCAGGGATGCATGCCCTGCAGGATTGCAGGAGGCATTCTGGATCTTTCCTTTGGACAGGTCCTGGACCGGGTGGGGGTCGCTGCCGGGCTGCAGTTTCCAGCCGGTGCGCAGCTGGACCGGATTGCCTGCAGCAGCAGGGATCTCGTTTCTGTTCATTTTTCAAGAAAAGGCAGGCTCCAGATCGAAGGCGGGGTCCTTGCACCGGTGAAGGTAAAGGGCTCCTTTGCCAATCTTTCCGGTATAGAAACCCAGGCGGTAGCCGCCCTTCAGTCCGGTGTTTCTTTGGAAAAGCTTATTGCAGAGCTGTTTTACCGGCTTTCGGAAGCCCTTGTGCAGATGACGGCATCCGCGGCTGCGGATGAAAATCTGGATACGGTTGTCTTTGCGGGAGGCGTTTCTGCCAGCAGCTTTCTTCGGGAAGAGCTTTCCCGGCGTCTGGAAAAAAAGGGGATTCACACAGCATTCGGCGCTCCGGAGCTTTCTTCCGACAACGGGTGCGGAACTGCTATTCTCGGGATGGACCGCTGGCTTCGGGAAAAAGAACAATCCGCAGGAGGGAGTTCTGTATAAAGATATTAGACAGGACTTTCGTTTTAGGGTATAATATCCGTTAATTGTATCGAATACTAATATAAACAATCTCCTGAGGATCAGAGCGGCTTCCCCCGGGGGAACGTAATCAGGAATGTCATATTTGGAAGAAAAGAGGATCGTATGAAAAAAGTAAAAGTTGCATTACTCGGAATCGGAAATGTTGCCACCGGCACATACAAAACACTGGCGTTAAACAAGGACAAGATCCGTACCTCGACCGGTGTTGATATTGAGATCGTAAAGATTCTCAACCGCCGTCCCGACGTGGACCGGGGCATCGATGTGGATCCTTCCGTGTATGTACAGGATGTAAATGAAATTCTTGATGATCCTGAAATCGATATTGTAGTAGAGCTGATCGGAGGCATTGAGCCTGCCACCGAATATATGGCAAGAGCCCTTCAGAACGGAAAGCATGTAGTCACCGCAAATAAGGCTGCTCTCGCAGCCAACGGTCCGCAGCTTCAGAAGCTTGCTCAGGAAAACAGAGTCATGCTCCGGTTTGAAGCCAGCGTTGCAGGGGGAATTCCGATTATCAATGCGCTGACAACGGCTCTTCTTTCCAACGAGTTTGACGAAATTCTCGGCATCGTAAACGGAACTACAAACTATATCCTCACACAGATGACCGATCACGGATCTGACTATGAGGATGTTTTAAAGGATGCCCAGGAAAAGGGCTTTGCAGAGCGGGATCCTTCCGGCGATGTGGAGGGCCACGATGTGGCAAACAAGCTTTCGATTCTCATGTCTCTGATCTTTGGTGTGCGGATTCGTCCGGAGGACATTCCGACCCAGGGGATTACGGCTATAAACAAAGCAGATATCAGCTATGCTGAGCAGTTCGGCTGCAAAATCAAGCTGGTGGCTGCCGCAAAGAAAAACGGAAACCATGTGGAATGCGACGTTCAGCCTGCCTTCGTCCCGCTGGATCACCCTCTGGCTTCTGTCAACAACGAATTCAATGCGATTTTCATCAAGGGCAACGCAGTGGATGACGTCATGTTCTACGGAAAGGGGGCCGGCCCTCTTCCGACGGGAAGTGCGGTTATGGGAGATATCATCGAAATCGCCCGCGCCATCGACAAGGGCTCTGCCTTTGATATGATTCCGCTTCTGAGATACGACTCTGATCTTACATTTGGCGGAGAAGGCGAAAACAAGTACTATGTCAGAATGACTGCGGCAAATGTTCCAGGGGTGCTGGGAAAGATTTCCTCAACCCTGGGCAAGCACGGCATCGGCATCGAATCCATGATGCAGCGTGCGGGAAGCCGTCACGACACCGAGGAAAAGGTTCCGTTGATGTTCATTTTCTATAAGACAAACCGGAAAACACTGGATGCTGCACTGCAGGAGCTGGAAGATACAGACTCTGTTTCCTCCATCGATTCTGTGATCCGCGTAGAATCATAGGCAGCGGTTCAAAGGGCAGAGGCTTTTGTTTTTTCTTTCGGACATAAAAAAGACGAAGCGTATCGTATGAATAAATAAAAAATATATTATGAAAGGAACAGCATTCTGCGGAGCTGTTCCTTTTTTTCTGCAGCCTGGCTGCAGCACACCGCAGATAATTCATGCCGGTTTTTTCAAGGGAAAACAGGTCTTTTGGATGAAAAGAAATACTTGTTGCTTTTTATGATATTTGATAGAATAAATCTGTTGTTTTTTACATATTTATAACAGAATACTAACAAAGATTTTACACAGGAAAGGATTGCAGAAAACGGGACAGGTCTTCTGTTTTCTCTGTATTCTATCAGCGAGGTATCAGAAATTATGGAAGTATCCAATATTATTTCTCTTCTGAGCGGAGTAGCTCTGTTCCTTTTTGGAATGGCTCTCATGGGCGACGGTCTGAAAATGGTCGCCGGCAATCGTCTTGAAATGCTTTTGTACAAGCTGACAAACACCTCCCTGAAGGGCGTTCTTCTCGGCACAGGCGTCACTGCGGTGATTCAGTCATCCTCCGCGACCTCTGTTATGGTGGTGGGGTTTGTAAACTCCGGGATGATCAAGCTCAGGCAGGCCATCGGCATTGTCATGGGCGCCATTTTAGGCACCAGTATCACAGGGTGGATCATCTGTCTCTCCGGTCTTGAGGAAGGAGCAGGGTGGATTTCACTTCTTTCCACTTCGACTCTGACAGGGATTATTTCCGTCATCGGGATTCTGTTCCGCATGGTCTCCAAGAAGCCGCAGTATATCCATATCGGTGATATTATGCTGGGCTTTGCTGTGCTTATGTTCGGCATGAGTACCATGAGCGCTTCTGTCAGCGTTCTGAAGGAAAATCCTCAGTTTATCCAGATGCTTACCACCTTTTCCAATCCCTTCATCGGGATTATCGTGGGAATGCTGTTTACCTGCGTGCTGCAGAGCGCTTCTGCATCCGTGGGAATTCTGCAGTCTCTTGCCATGACCGGCGCCGTAAGCTTTGCTACGGCCCTTCCGATCGTTATGGGCATCGCCATCGGGGCGGCCCTTCCGGTTCTGCTGTCTTCTCTGGGCGCTACCATTGCCGGAAAGCGCACGGCCTTTGTATATCTCATTATCGACGTTCTGGGCGTAGTTATATGCGGATCTGTGTTTTATCTGCTGAATTCCTTTTTTGACTTTTCCTTTATGAACCTTACCATGACCATGGTTTCAGTGGCTCTTATGAATACGATTTTCCGCCTTTGCACGGTGGTGGTTCTCTTTCCGTTCATCGGGCTTCTGGAAAAGATCACAGAGCTTCTGATCCGCGAAAAGGCCTCTGGGGATGAGGATGATGATGCGGTCAAGGAGATTCATCTGGAGGATCGCTTCCTTCCGTTCCCTTCACTTGCCATCGAGCAGTGCCGCACCTTTATTAACACTATGGCCAAAAAATCAAAAAAGAGCATGCTGTGTGCCATGGATAATACCGAGGAGTATACGGAGGAGCGGTATCGCAAGGTTTTTGATCTGGAAGAGCTCAGCGACCGGTACGAGGATGCCATCGGAACATATCTCCTTCAGATTACCAAAAACGAGCTGGATACAAAGCAGAACATTCAGGTATCCAAGTTCCTGCACACCCTTTCCGATTTTGAACGTATTTCGGACCATGCAAAAAATGTTGTCATCCTTTCCAGGGAAATCAACGATAAGGGCATTGTATTTTCGGAAGCTGCCCAGAAGGAACTGAAGAACATCCGCAGCGCCATTACCGAGATTCTGGATATTACCGTAACAGCCTTTATGAACGAAGATCTGGATCTGGCTGTCCGGGTAGAGCCTCTGGAGGAAGTGGTGGACGCCCTTTGCGACGAGATGAAGCTGCATCATACGGACCGCCTTCAGAAAGGCGTATGCTCCTGGAAGCAGGGGTTTGTATTCAACGATCTGCTCACCAGCTATGAACGTGTTTCCGATCACTGCTCCAATATCGCCCTGGCCATGATCGAGCTTGAAATGGAGACCTTCAACACCCACGAATACATGCGCAGCATCGAAGAGATGAAGCAGCTTTCCTTCCGTGAGCACTTCCGCGAGTATCACGAAAAATATTCTCTTCAGTCTTAATAATGAATACAGAAAGCGGGGGCCCGGCCCCCGTTTAAAAAAAGCAAAAAGCTCCCGGATTGATCTCCGGGAGTTTTGCATATATTCTTATAGAATCTTTTCCAGATTACGGTAAAGAAGCAGAATCATGGCGGGATATATTTTTTACTTGTAAAACCTGTATTTTCGCTGTATTCTAAAGGGAAAGGTTTT
>JBJFFZ010000103.1:0-10940 GCA_051892195.1 Anaerovoracaceae bacterium | reverse complement strand
AGCATCACATCCCCTCACTTCGGGCCCCCGGCATATTATTCTCCGCAAAAGCCGCCACCGGTGTAAGCGTCAGGATCAGGGCAAGGCTCAGCAGCCAGGCCAGTGACCTGCTTTTCAGGTTCATTCCTTTCATGTTTCTTCATCTCCTGTTCAATATTTCATCTGCATAAGGTATTTCACCCTGCGGCGGATGCCGGGCATCCGGATGGGCAGGGTTTTTCGGCGAAAGAGATTCGTCCGTGCACAGGGGCGTCACGGGGCGCCTGCCTGTAGTATCCTCGTTCAGGATACACTTGTCCTTATATTAACACACAGGTCATTACAAACTCCTTACAAATCAGTGGGTTTTATTTATTTTTATTTGTTTTTTTATAAAAAATGTATTGTTTAGAGCCTGCTGAATAGTCAGGCGCTTTTAACTGAGATGGAAGGATTTCTGCAGAATCTTATCATAGGGTTGTGTGGGACTGGATGTTAAAACGGGATCTCCGGGCGATATCCGGCTTCTGGCAATGCCGGCAGGCAGGGTGCCTTCTGATTGTATACAAAAAAATTCCAACAAAATGCCCGTTTTTCGTAGGTGTTGGAATTTCTTTCACTTTCTTATTTACATTATTTCTATAAATGGAAATATATAAAAGAGATTATTTTTCACTTTATCCAGAAAGAGGAAATTGCTATATTTTCCCTGTTTTTTTATTGAATTTTCTTACTTATTCTGGATATTTCTGTTTAAATAATGAAATATACGTACAACAATTTTACAACACCGGGAAAATTTCAGGTTTTTGTTGGAATCGGCATCTGATTTTTGTATACCATTTCCAGAACCATGACGTCCGCTCTGCGGACCAGCGATTCCGTCTGCAGCACCCCGGCAGCCCGAAAAACCCAAAAAACATGCAAATGCTGCAGTTTTCGGTTTGCTCAGCAGTCATTATTTACTGCTGAGCAGCCCTGTGGTGCTTTCCGCCCAGCTGTACTGGTGCATGTATTCGCCGTGAAATTCCGGCCGGCCGGTATCGAGATAGCTGTAATAGTCGCAGTCGATGCGTTCTGTATCCAGGGCGTAGGTATAGCCGTTCTGCTGGAGGACGGCTGCTGCACCGGCCAGCTCCAGGGTGCGGCGCAGGTCGAAGAAAAGCTGGTGGAGGTAATTGATGTTTTTGTTTTCGCTGCCGCTGTCCTGCCACATGATGGCGCAGATTTCCTTTGCAGTAATGCCTGCGCCCCTGCGGTCGATGAGCACTGCCAGCAGCTCCTTTGATCTGGAACGCCGAAAGCGCAGGGGCTCTCCCTGTGCCGCAGCCTCAAAGCTTCCGAAGCACCGGACCGTCAGCAGCTTTTTCTTTGCTTTTCTTCCTTTGATATGGTCCAGCTCCTTCTGCACCGCTTCGGCGGTCACAGGCTTCAGCAGGTATCCGGAAACATGGAGCTGAATGGCGTCCAGGGCGTACTGGGTGTATCCGGTGCAGAAGATGATTTTACAGTCCGGATGAAGCTCCATCAGCTTTTCCGCCAGCTTCAGACCTCCCATGCCCCGCATGCTGATATCAAGAAACGCAACGTCCGCAGGGTTTTTTTCCGCCCATTCCAGTGCTGCGGAACAGGTGGAAAACTCCGTCACAGAGGCAATGTCCGGCGATGCGGAAACCGCCGCTGTCAGGGCCGCGAGCATGGGGCGCTCGTCGTCTACGGTAATGGCGATCATGGCTCATACCCCCTTTCCTTCGGAACGGTGATCACCGCTTTTGTGCCCTTTCCCGGGGCGCTTTCTACCGTCAGGGTTCCGCCGCACATGGCTTCAAGACGTTTGCGGATATTGCGGATGCCGATATGCTGACGGCTGTCCTGCAGGATGGACGGATCAAACCCTACGCCGTCATCCTCCACGCTGACACAGTAATCTTTTTCTGTCTCATAAGTGGAGACGGTGACCGTGCCGCCCTTTTCCAGCCCCATGAGCCCGTGCTTGATGGCATTTTCCACCAGAGGCTGAACGGACAGGGCCGGCAGAAGAAAATCCTCTGCATCCAGATGAAACAGGACCTCCATATCCGGGAACCGGACGTGCTCAATGGCCACATAGTAGCGCACATGCTCCAGCTCCTTGGACAGCAATATGGGCGCCGGATTGTCCAGCTCGCTGAAATTACCCCGCAGGTACATGGAAAAATTATGTACCAGATCTGCCGCAGCCTCCGGCTGCTCCCTGCAGAGCTGTTCCACCGTGCCCAGGGTGTTGTAAATAAAATGAGGCTGAATCTGGCTGAGCATGGTGGCAATACGGCTGTCCTCCAGGGCCTTTTCCAGTTCCTTTGCCCGCAGGGACGCCTGATAGTCCATCATGACATGCCGGAGGGCCGCAGCCCCATACACAAGGAACATCAGCATAAACACTGCTTTTGTGCAGGTTCCGTGGGAATAAATGCTCCGTCCCACCCCGGCGGTATCCAGCAATATGGCTGCCAGAAGCAGGACATCAGAAAGCAGAATGAACCGTTCCTTCTTCCCTGCTCGTTTCGTCTGCGCAGCCGCGCAGGCCATCAGCAGCAGGCAGATCACCCCCTGGGAGATAATCCAGCAGAAGCCTGTATCGTAAATGACGGCGTCTCCGGCAAAAGACACAAGGATCAGCACACTGTCCAAAAGACCGGACAGAAGCATGGCCACGTCTGCGATTTTCCGCGGCTTTCCCGTGAGAGTGTCGCACACACACAGGCCCATGCAGTAGACCGCCAGCATCATGCACAGCTGCCGCCCGTAGGTGTTGAACACCACCAGTTCACTGATAAAGGAGATTCCTATGGTATCCAGCACCACAAAGCCGCCCATAAACAGCGTCAGAAACCCCAGCTTCCACAGGCTGACCCGCAGGGAGACACGAAGAAGTCTGGAAGCCAGCGCCCCGCCCAGCAGCATCAGAGCCGCGATTATAAGCATCATTCCCCCGAGCTGAAGGGGGAAGCTGTATGGCTTCAGGAAGGACTCCAGTATGTAGGAGGTGTCCGGCGAGTTATACAGTGTGCCCAGAAACTCCCGGTATGCATTGCCGTTCATATGCGTGTGAGGGTTGTGCAGGCGGATTGTCACCTCATCCCCGGCGGTAATGTCAGGGGTTATGAAATAGCTCCACTGGCTGCCGCAGACAGACGGCTCCAGAGAAAGCCCGTGATCTGCAAACTCGGTTACCGTATCCGTAAACACAAGCTCCCCTCTGAGATAAACGGTCACCCCTATATGATCCTGGTAGTAGTAAAGCCGCCCCCCGCTGCTGATATCACAGCTGAAATGTCCCCGCAGGAACAGATCTCCTTTCAGAGCATCCAGATCTGCATGGTCATCAAGGGGATGCCATATTTCTCCGTCCCGGCTGTATTCGCCGGTAAAGCTCTGGGAAATCGGCATGGCCGTCATGGACTGGATGTTTCCCGCCACCACTGCCAGCAGGCAGAGGGCTGCCAGCAGAAACAGAAGGACCGGCACCATCCGGATGTGCTTCCATTTTGCTTCCATCGGATTATTTGCTTCCATACCGGCTACTCCTTTTTCATCTTAAAATACACGATCCCAAACAGGATTCCGGCCAATGCAAGGGCGCAGCCCAGTCCAGTGTAGAACACTGCTATAAATACATCGGGCACCAGCCCGGAGCTTCGGAGCCAGATTCCGCCCCCCATCATAACCGCCATAATGCAGTACGCCCGGACATCAAAGAAATGCCACACCGGGCGGAATTCCTCCTGGTAGCCATGGATTCTTTTTGTGTGCTTGATGGTCATTTTGTAAAACATCCCCCCGAAAGCGGCGAACACAAGGAGGGACAGCAAAGGATGGATCACAGAAACGGGATGCAGATTTCTGTAGGAAAGAATCCCCAGCCTTGCCACGTTCACTCCGGCAATGAGCCAGACGCATCCGGCAACGGCAAGCAGGGTACGTTTTTTTACATGAAAGAAAGATGGTTTTTTCATATGGGATCTGTACGGTTATTCCTTTCTCTGGGACTGCTGCACCTTACTGGTTAAAATGGCCGGTATGGAGGACTGGAATATCAGCAGGATATCCCGGGTGACGGCTTCGCGGTCCCACGCTTCTCTGTTCTGAAGAACATTGATCAGGGCTCCTGCGCAGGCTTCTGCGTAGAATCCTGACAGCAGCTGCTTAAAATCCCCGTCTACGGCAATGCCCAGCTGGCCTTCGCATTCGTCCACAATGGACCCCATGATGGAGATAAAGTCCTGATACAAAAAGCGCTTCAGCCCGTCCCTGCCGATGGAGTCATAGGCGCAGTTCAGAATATGCCGGTTTGTTTCCACATAATCAAGCACAAAGCGGATGGCTTCTTCGGGATTGGCCATGAGATCAAACTGTTTTACCACCTCAACGGCTTCCTGCTCAAGCATCCACTTCATCAGTGCGTAAATGTCCTCAAAATGATAATAAAATGTTTTTCTGTTGATGCTGCAGTCCTCGATCAGTTCTTTGATGGTGATCTTTGACAGGGGCTTTCGCATCATCTCTTTTTTCAGGGAAGCAGCCAGGGCCTGCTTTGTTTTCATTGACTTTTCATTTTTCTTCATAGCGCTCCTCACAAGACGTTATATATTATAGACTTTTGTATTTTTTCAGGCAACTGCTCTGCAGACGGCTGGTTCGGTTTTTTCCTGGCGGGAGCGGCGCGGAGCCCGCGTTTTTTTTTGCGGCTTTCCCCACAAAACGCCGGAATTGTCCGTGTTTTCTTTCCCGGAATCCGATTATACTTTTTCAATATAAAACAGGGATGCCTGAAAAAAGAAACGTATGCAAGGAGCGTACCGTGTGATGAGAAAATTTTACACTCTGGTTGTCCGTCACAGGAAAGCCATTCTCATATTATTTTTTGCAGCGGCTTTTTTGTGCGTGTTCATGCGCAATCTTGTGGCTGTAAATTACGACATGACCGATTATCTTCCGGAGGACAGTCCCTCGACCATTGCCCTCGACCTGATGGAGCAGGAATTTGACAGCGGCATTCCCAATGCCCGTGTCATGATTCAGAATGTTTCTGTTACGGAAGCTTTGGAATACAAGGATCGTCTCCTGGACTGCCCCGGTGTCTGCGATGTTTTATGGCTGGATGACTCTGTCAGCATTTACCAGCCCCTTGCGGTCATGGACCAGGACCTGCTGGACACGTATTACACGGACCGCTGCGCCTTATTTACGGTTACCATTGACGAAAATCAGCGGGTGGAAACGGTACAGCGCATCCGCAGTATCATCGGGGAGGAAAACGCCATGGACGGGGATGCCGTATCCACTGCCCTGGCCACCACCAGCACGGTAGAGCAGATTCCAAAAATCGCCATAGCTGCCGTGCTTTTTACAATGCTCGTCCTGTTTGTTACTACCTCGTCGTGGTTTGAACCCATCGTAATCATGACCGGTCTCGGGGTTGCCGTCATCATCAATGCCGGTACAAACCTCATCTTCGGCGAGATTTCCTTTGTGACCAATGCAGCGGGCAGCATTCTGCAGCTGGCGGTTTCCCTGGATTATTCTGTTTTTCTGATCCACCGGTTTGAGGAATGCCGGGATGAGCGTTCCGACCCCGAAGAGGCTATGATCGAGGCCCTCTGCAGGTCCACCATGTCCATCCTTTCCAGCGGCGTCACCACTGTCATCGGCTTTCTGGCCCTGGCGTTCATGCGCTTTCAGATCGGTCCGGACCTGGGCTTTGCTCTGGCAAAGGGCATTGCCCTGAGCCTCATTACGGTGTTTGTGTTTATGCCTGCCCTGATTCTGACTTCCGCAAAGCCGGTTGGAAAAACCCGGCACAGAAGCTTTGTTCCCGGCTTTGAAAAAACGGGAAGGCTCATCAGCCGCGCAATGATTCCCATGGTATGCGTATTTTCAATCCTGATTATACCATGTTACCTGGCTTCCAATTCCAATGCTTTTTATTACGGCTCCTCGAAAATCTTCGGGGAAGAAACCCAGCTCGGTCAGGACCGGAGCCGGATCGAGTCGGTGTTCGGCAAAAACAACACCTACGCCCTGATGCTGCCAAAGGATTCCCCGGCCCGGGAACGGGCCCTGTCCGATGCCCTTCATGAGCTGCCTCAGATCCGGAACATCCTTTCCTATACGGACACTGTAGGTTCGGAAATTCCTCCGGAGTACCTGGATGCGGATACCCTGTCCCAGCTTCAGTCCGACACGTACACACGGATGATTCTGACGGTGGAGGCGGACTACGAGGGTCAGGAGACCTTTGCCCTGGTGAAGGAAATCCGTGAGACCGCAGAGCGGTCGTATCCGGGAAGCTATTACCTTGCGGGAGAAGGCGTAAGCACTTATGACCTGATGGATTCCATTACTGCGGATATGCTGAAGGTGAACCTGATTGCCATCGCATCGGTGGTGGCAGTGCTGCTGATTTCCATGAAATCGGTTCTGCTGCCCCTGATTCTGGCCCTGTCCATCGAAACCGCCATCTGGATCAATCTGTCGGTTCCGTATTTCTGCGGCTCCGTTATCTTTTACATTTCATATCTCATCATCAGTTCCATACAGCTTGGGGCCACGGTGGATTACGCCATTCTGCTTACGGACCGGTATATGGAAAACCGCAGGAGCATGGGAAAGAGAGAATCTGTCATACAGACCATATCCGCCGTTACCGTGTCCATCCTGACCTCCGGCATTCTGCTCACCGTTGTGGGATTTCTGCTGGGATATATTTCCACCCACGGCGTTCTGTCCCAGCTTGGCATCTTCCTGGGCAGAGGGGCGCTGCTGTCCATGATCATCGTGCTGTTTGTGCTGCCGGGCCTGCTCTTCCTGTGTGACGGGCTCATTCAGCGCACAACAAAAGGAACCGACTGGTATCAGCCTGCATCATCAAAGGAGGCGATTACAAAATGAATAATCAATATGTAAATAAATGCTCCTCCCGACGGCCGTTCCACGGGCCCCCTCACGCAAGGCGCCTGACGGCGGTTGTTCTGGCTGCAGTCCTTGTCTTTTCCCTTGCGGCGCCGGTGTTTGCGGCAGCGGTTCGCCGCAGTACCCCAAAGGAGGAAGTGGTCTACATCAATCTCAATTCCGACGGCAGCGTTGATAAAATCTATGTGGTAAACATTTTTGAGCTCAATGAAGCCGGTCAGATCATGGACTACGGAGATTACACGGCCCTGCGGAATATGACCACCAGCGATGAACTGGTATTTGAAAATGAGACGGTGCGCATCGATACCACGGCAGGAAAGCTGTATTACGAAGGCACCCTTTCCAGAGATGTGATCCCGTGGATCCTGTCCTTTCGCTATTTCCTGGACGGAGAAGAATCCTCCGCCGAGGCTCTGGCAGGAAAAAGCGGGGCTCTGAAAATCACCTTCTCCGTCCGGCGAAACCCCTTATGCACCAGCGCCTTTTTTGACAACTACGCCCTGCAGGCCGCAGTGACACTGGATACAGAGCGCTGCAGCAATATTGCCGCAAAGGACGCTACCGAAGCCAACGTGGGCAGCAGCCGGCAGCTTTCCTATATGATCCTTCCCGGCTCCGAGGAGGATTATGAAATCACCGCCGATGTGACGGATTTTGAGATGGATCCCATCAGCATCAACGGCATCCATATGAATATGGTCATTGAAAAAGGGGACATCCGGGATACGGAAAAGCTGGATGAAAAAGTTGCGGAAATGAAAGACGGGGCGCAGGAAATGGATGAGGGGGCTGACGACCTGATGGAAGGGGCCGGTCTGCTTCGGGACGGAGCGGAATCCCTTTCGGATTCTTTAGAAGAAGCGCAGGACGGCATCCACGAGCTGAGGGACGGCGCCGACGAGCTTGCGGACGGGGTTCAGGAGCTTTCTGACGGGACGGATGAGCTGTACGACGGCAGTCAGCAGCTCACGGACGGCAGCCAGGAGCTGACAGACGGAATCCAGATCGTGCTGGACGGGGCAAAGGAGCTGCGCAGCGGTGCAAAGGAGCTGAAGGACGGCGCCGAGGAGCTGCACGACGGAACGAAGGACATGAAAAGCGGTCTGAGCCAGCTTACGGCGCAGAACAGCACCCTGCAGACCATGTCCCGGGCGCTTTATGAGCAGACGCTTTCCGAGAGAGCCGCAATTCTGGCCGCTGAAGGCTACGAGGTTACGGATCCCTCAGAGCTGGATGCACTGATGACCCAGCGGCAGGGTGAAATCGCAGCCGGTGTCATTGCCGGTGACCCGGGACTTGCCCAGGATCCGGACGCTCTGGCGGCCGCAGTGACTGCCGCTGCCACGACTGATTCTGTTTATCAGACCCTTGCGGCATTGAGCTATTACCGGGGCGTCATCGCATACACAAACGGGGTGGCCAGCGCAGCGTCAGGGGCCTCCTCTCTGTCTGGCGGAGCAGACGAACTCGCCGACGGTGCGGATTCCCTTTACGATGGAGCGGATGCTCTTTGTGAGGGCCTTGCGGAGCTGATGGACGGGGCTTTGGAGCTTAAGGACAGCACTTATGAGCTGAACGACGGGATTCTCAGCCTTGCAGACGGAATCGTAACCCTGCAGGATGGCGTCATAACCCTTCAGGACGGTGTCCTCACGCTGAAGGACGGCTCTGTGCTTTTGTGCGACGGGGCCATCGAGCTTTACGACGGAACGGTGGAGCTGTATGACGGCACCGTAGAGCTCAAGGACGGAACTCTGGAGCTCCTGGACAAGACCGCCACCATGAAGGATACCATTTTAGATAACATTGTGGACGCCGTAAATAAAATGTTCGGTTCGGATTATCAGCCGGTCTCCTTCGTGGACGGGCGAAACGCGGAAGTGAACATGGTGCAGTTTGTGATCCGGACACCGAAGATCGCTGTCCCGGAAGAAGAAACAGCAGAGGAGGCGCCGGTGGAGACTTCCTTCTGGGAGAAGCTGATGGAGCTGTTTCGAAAGGATGATTAAAAATAAAGGAGGAATAAAAAATGCTGAAACGATTTTCTGCGGTATGCATGGCTCTGGCCATGACCTTCAGTCTGGCAGCCCCTGCCTGGGCCGCCTCAGTAAAGAGACCGGTGCTCACCTCAGTCAGCGTCAGCGACGGGGTGCTGGATGAGGAGGATATGGAATACGACTACACGGTGACTGTGAATGCAAAGGGCTCTGATGCTGAGATTGCGCATATTTCCCTGCAGTTTGAAAACAAATCCAACGACAATACAGCCAACATGGTGCTGCGGGCCTCTGACAAAACAGAGGAAGGCATCTACACCGGCACCCTTTCCATCAACGCATATCTGCAGGAGGGAACCTTCCGGCTGATCAAAGTGACCCTGCGGGATGAAAAGGGAAACTGCCGTTATTACTGTCAGAAAGAAGATCTTCCAAAATCACCTGGAGATGACAAAAAAGCGCTTCCCCAGACCGTATCCCTCCGGCTTGACAGCGGTGTAAAAACAGATGATCAGCAGGCCCCTGTCCTGGACAGCTGCCGCATGTCAGACACACTTGTCTTAAAGGAAACGACGGCGGCGCTGCACGCCCGGGTCACGGAAACGGGCTCAGGTATCGACTATGTAAAAGCCCGTTTCACAGGAGATAACGGCCGCAGCATTTCCCTGACCCTCACCCGGGTGGATCAGGAATATGTGGGCTTCCTCTCCCCGTCCCAGCTCAAACATGAGGGAGTCTACACCCTCCAGCGCATCATGCTGAAAGACAATGCCGGAAACCGAAGGGTGGTTTCGGACCTGGATGAGATACAGTTTGAAGTTGTTTCGTGAGGAAGCTGATTCATTCACTGCATCACTGTTTGGAATTCCTTATGAATTCATTTAGAATTCATAAGGAGGATTTCCTGAAAAGTCTGCAATCACTCCATGAGGGTTCTCCAGATAAAACACTTCGAAAATCGGATTGGACGCTTCCTGATACTGTCCTTTCACGATAGGATTTGCCATGCAGGCTTCCTTTACTTCCATGTTGTTTTCAAATACCGCCTTGCCTGCCAGTCTGATCCATGCGTACTCAGGTGAGGAAACGGACACCTCGATCTGCGGATTTTCCATCATATCCTTATACACATCCTTGGTGTTATTGGTGCAGAACCAGAGCCGGCCCTCCTTCTCAAAGCAGAACATGAACGGACGGCATTTCGCCTTTCCGTCTCTCCCGACGGTTGCCAGATACTGAACCGGATTTGCATTTAAAAATTCTACGACCTTCTGCATGATAAGTACCTCCTGCATTTTTGTTGTAATATCTTTTGTTACATCTTACATTCAGCACTTTAACATCCTTTCGATGTAATGTCAATAGTTACATCTATTTTTTGTAACATTTTTTGTTACATCAATTCCCGAAAATAATGGCTCCGGTTTTCCGCCGAAGCCATTCCAACGATTCTATCCTTTTTTATCCGTTCAAAGCCTTTCATTTACAGCTCTTTTGCGATCCATGCGTCTGTATCCTTTTTCACATCGGCTATGGTTATAGAAGCAAGCTCCTTCTCCATGGCCTTCTGTACCCTGGACAGCTTGTCATCAAGAACATGATGAATATTCCTTCCAACAGGGCACTTCTGATTGGGATTTTCATGGAAACGAAACAGTTCCTCATCCGGAGAACACTCCACTGCTCTGTAAACATCCAGAAAGGTTATTTCATCCAATGGCCTTGTGATGGCTACCCCTCCGGTTCCTCTGGAAACCTCAATCAGTCCCGCAGCCTTCAGCTGCTGCAGCAGCTTTCGGATCATCACCGGATTGGTTCCAATACTTCCTGCCATAAAATCACTGGTCATCTTCTGATCTGCAAATGTATCGATACAGGCAAACATATGAATCGCCATGGTAAATCTGCTGGATATCTGCATTGCAAACACCTCCGTTCCGCCGTCCATCATATCAGAATTCTGTTGCAGTTTCAATGCCGGCAGTTTCGCCCGCTCCGCGGTGCAGGAAA
>JBJFFZ010000102.1:37316-38421 GCA_051892195.1 Anaerovoracaceae bacterium | reverse complement strand
CTATCGGTTAACAGCCGAGTGCTCCACCATTGAGCTACCTTGGAATACCACAACGCTGCCTGCAGCCGATTTCTCAACCGCCCGACAACGTATATCATTATAACCACATCTGCTGTTCATGTCAACAACTTTTTTTATTTTAATAGTGAAAAAAAAGCCGCCACAAGCCCGGCAGATTGTCCCGGAAAACGCAGCCGTCCCCCGCAGGAGCTTCAAAAAAACGGTGAGGCGCCAATCCGGTGCCCCACCTGTCTGTTTACATATTATTCTGCTACGGGCGGTTTCCTTCAAGATCATACCGGGTTTCCGAGCTGTCCCAGCTCTCAAAGTAATCCACCAGCTCATAGTCGTGAGATCCTGTGGCTTCAATCACTTCACCAAAGTACCAGGCGGACCGGTCCTTCAGATCGGTAAAGCGGTTCACGACCTCCTCATTGCTTTCCGTGTACGCTTCATCAGCAGCGCGGTACAGCATATGATTGATGATGGCCATGGTTTCAGACCGGCGAATACTGTTCTTCGGCCGGAAGGAGTTGTCCTCATAGCCGTTGATCCAGCCGTAGTCTGCAGCCGCTCCGATGAGCGCTCTGGCCCAGTCATCCTCGCTGACATCATTGAACCGGGAGTTGCCCTCCGTATTTTTCGCAAACCGCATGGCGATAGCCGTAAATTCCTCACGCGTAATGGCCCGGTCCGGCCCAAAGGTTCCGTCCGGATATCCGTTGAGAATCCCCATGCCTGCAAGAGTCTCCACCGCCTCTGCATACCATTTGCCGTCCTGAATATCGCTGAATTCCTGCGTCTTCGCCACATCCGGCTTCAGGAGAAGCCGATAGAACATCATGCAGACCTCGGCTCTCGTTACATTGCCATCCGGCTGCACCGTGCCGTCCGTATACCCCTGAACATACTGAATATGATCCACCGTATTGAGCACCTGACTGATGCCCGTTTCCTCAGGCGTCGCATACCCGCGCAGCACCATGGACACCCGGTTGTCAAGCTCTTCCGGCTTCTGAACCTCCCCGGTAGGAACAAAGAGCACCTCTCCGTCTGCCGAAGTCACAATCCCCGTCTCAGGGTCCACACTTGCCTGCGGCTCCTT
>JBJFFZ010000102.1:31074-37216 GCA_051892195.1 Anaerovoracaceae bacterium | reverse complement strand
TAATTGCCCGAAGCCGTCTCACAGACCTGGATATACCAGATGCCGGCTCCGCTCGGCGCCTCAACTGTGGTACTCAGATCCGCAGCTCCGCTGCTGTCCGAAGCATAAAACTTATAGCTGATATCCCCGGAACCGTTTCGCGTAAACAACGCCGATTCAGAAGCAATAGCTGCCGGAGACACCGGCGTTCCATCGTACACCTTGTCCAGAAGACTTCCATTTACCGTAATCGTATCCGGAATCGGGTTCACCGTCAGCGTCCCATCCTGAATGTGAATGTCATAGCAGTCCGTCACATCTTCATCAAGGCTGTTTTTAATACTGTATGAAATCGCAGCATTGGTGGATGTTCCTGCATTGGTCTGACTTCCCTCAATGGAGAGAGTAATCGCATCTCCCGATGCCAGAGAACTGCCGGACGTATATGTAAATGCACTGCTGGTGAGAGGAGTTCCGTCATAATCCTTACTCTGATCCATCACATAGATATACAGCGGACGCTTTTTAACGGTCAGCAGCGCTGACGCAGTAGCCGAAGCAGGATTATAATTGCTGTTTTCCACCTTGACATAAACAGTCTGGGATGCAGGCTTTACCGACTGAACCGGTTCACTGCTGATATAGTTTACGCCATCGGTTCCATACGTGACAGAGTCTCCGGTCACAATGCCGCCCACCGTAATCCCATGAGCCGTTCCGTCGTAAACCACACTGCAGTCCGTAACAGTAATAGCACGATCCTTCGCCGTGATAGTCAGCTTGCCCGAGGTTACCTTCAGGGTGTACAGATAGCCTGCTGGTACTCCTGATACAATAAAATCGGATTCGCTCAGCAGAAGCTCGGTGGTACCGACATCTGTCCTCACAACCAATCCACTATGAGAGCTACTGCTGTTCCATGTACAGGTCATTCCAGAAGGCAACTGGGTGACGTCCTGACCTTTTACTTTATAATTTGTTGTATAAGTAACGCTGTGAGAATTCCCGTCATACGTCACTGTATCTTGCTTACCTGTTACTGTAATCTCCACACACGGCATAAACCGGGCGATATAGGTTTTGTTTTCTGTACAGTTATAGCTGATGGTAGCCCCGTCCTGACTGATGTTGATCCCGGAACCGCTTGTAACCGAATTCCCGGAGTTGTCAAACCATCCTGCAAACTTGTACCCGTTTCCTGCCGTAGCGGTGCAGCTCACAGGAGCTCCCGCAGCATCCTTATACTCATATCGATCCAAGGCTCCGATTGTCGAGTTTTCCGGCAGATCAGTCCAGTCCGTCCCATTCTCAGATACCTGACACTTGAAGGTCTGCGTAATGGCGCTGGCAAAGCGGGCGTAACAGGTCCGGACATTTTCTGCAGTCACCTTATAGCTGTACACCGGATTGGTGGAAATCAGCTTTCCGTCTTCGCCGTACCAGCCCTCAAAGACACATCCCGTTTTCGGTGCAGCTGTTACAGTGATGCTTTCGTTTTCTTCTCCAAAGTAGCTGATACTATCTCCGGATGTAGAGTAGTATCCTGATGATGTAATCGCGCTGTCGCTGATGGACACGGTTCCAAGAGCTGTACTGGTGATGTAACTTTCACCTTCTTTTTTCTGAGGAACAAAGCTCTGCTTCCAGCGCCACTGGGCCACCATGGTAAAACCCCGGTGCACATTTGCATACACAGGTTCTTTTACAACGCCGCCCTCGCTGACTGTCCATGCCGCACCGGTTGTGTTCACGGCAGCAGCGGATGTCAGATTTCCGGCATTATCAACTTTATAAAACTTGAAATACTGGGCATTTTCGCTATTTCTAAAGTCACAGGCCACCGCATGAACTGCAGGCAGTGTCATGTTCCCAAGACCGCTGCCGGTGATAATTGTATCTCCGAATTTGTTTTCCGACGCTTCATCCCCCGTGAGTTTCCATCCGGTAAACTTCCAGTCAGCCTCTTTTCCTGCCGGGCCTTCCGCTGCATGGGATACAAGAGGCGGAATATAGGTAAGTGCACTCTCAGTCGTTCCCACCGGCCGGAAGCTGTAAACATTATCTTCTTCCGTTTTGTTGTAAATTCTGCTTACCTCATACGGCTTTCCTCCATTGGGATCGTAAGTCACCGTAGGGTATTTTACAAAGACAAACTTCAGACTGGTACCGGCCTTCAGTCCGTTCAGCCTGTAGGTGTAGGTTGTATCACCTGAAACAGGATCCTTAAACTCTTCCCATCCCTCCTGCTGGGTAGAAATGTACGTCTCTTCTCCACTGACCCCGGACCGGTACATTCCCACAAAAAGACAGCCTTTATCTGCATCCTCCTTTTTGACAATCGCCTGAACCGTCACGGAAGAAGCATCTGCAATATAAGTCTGGTACTTCTCGCCGGATGCCACAGTTTTCACTCCGCTTCCATGCACATCGCCGTCACTGGTAGCAGTGACGGAGCCATGGGCCGTTGAACTTGCCGTCAGTGGATGATACAGGGTAAAGTTGATGTTGTCCAGAAAATTTCCGAAAGTCTTAGCTTTGGCTTCCGTTGTTGGCGAATCCACATACCCCACAGACACAAAGCCAAATATGGTTTTGTCCTGCCCCACCGGAACCGTATAGTTGTAATACGCATCTTCACTTAGAGAATTGTTTCCATCTACATTTGTCCCGTACGAATACCACGGATTTGTGCCGCTCTCTCCTCTTTGGCTGGTAATGATCCAGATATGCCATTCCTCGGTATAGATCCTGCTCTGCGTAAAGCTGAATGGATTTTCTCCACTGTTATCTAAAAAACTCCCGTTTGTCCCGAACTTTTTGCTGAACAGGGTGATTTCCTCTTCAATTGCCGCACCGCTGATTGCCGGGATTTTGCCCTGCGCCTCCAGCCAGTCCACCATCTGCATAAGCTGGTCTCTGCCGTCCTTCGACGGCTTTGCCGGAGCACTTGTCTGGTTCGGTCCGATGATCAGGGCCATACGGTCCGTTCCGTTGCGGGCTCCATGATCCAACCCCCACTGATAGATACTGGCCTCCGGGGTATCGATGATCTGATAAAGGGTACTCTCCTCATTTGCATTCAGCTCCGCAGCATAGCTTCCTTCAGAAGGCTCCAGCCTGACTCCGCTTATATAAATTCCCGTGTTCGCCCGAAACAATTCAATCTGTTTATCCGTTGCAGTAGTATTCCAGGACGGAACAGCACTCTGGTCCTGCGTTTTATAGCTTCCTGTCCACGTCTGCCCTTCTTCAAAGCTTCCGTTCAGCAGATTGTTCTGCACGCCCGTACCGTCTGCATACACCGCCGGCATCCCGCCCATGCAGCCCGCCAGCAGAAACAGCGACAGGAGATAACTGATGGGTTTTCTGTTTTTCCGTATCATAACATTCCCTCCATTTCCCACAAAAAGCTGTATTCTCATTGCTCCAGATCGTGTGTTCTCCAATATCCTAAATAAGAAAAAAGCATCCCTGCTTCAATTTTCCATATGTTTGTAATAGATTATTATACAGTCCAAACCCTTACAAACCCGTTACACATCAACGGTTTTTATTTCAAAAACATCAAAAAAACATAAACCCCCCGCCGGATCGGAAATCAGTTCCGACCTGACAGGGGTCCTGTTGTTCTTCAGTTGTATTTTCAGTTGCCTAAAAAAACGAATGAATCACCATCCACACCACCGGCACCAGCAGGGACGGCAGCATATTCAGCGTTTTAATCTCCTTGATCTTCAGAATGGACAGACCCGAACTGAAAATCAGAAATCCTCCCACTACAGAGACCTCCACCATCAGCTCCGCTGACATGAAATCCCCTAAAAGGCAGGCCAGCAGATAGATAGAACCCTGCCAGCAGAACAGCACCGGGGCAGCCAGGATCATGCCGATTCCGTAGGTAGAGGCCAGCACCGCCGATGTTACCAGATCCAGCGTTGCATTTGTGAAAAGGAAGGTATTGTCCCCGTAAAGGGCGCTCTGAATGGGACCCAGAATGGAAAGGGTTCCGATGCAGTAAAGGAGAATCCCCGTGGAAAGCCCTTCCCCCAGACGGTTTTTCTTTGTGTCGCCAGAGGCGTCGTCCCCGCCCCGTTTCTTCGACTGAAGCCGCAGGGTGAGATTCTGGAAACGGGCATCGATGTCCAGGATGGTTCCCAGCAGCCCCCCCAGAGCCAGACTTGCGATAAACAGCACAGGGTACGTGCTCTTTGGCATGTTCTGGACAATGGAATTGATGCCCAGCCCTGCCGCAGCAAGCCCCATGGCAGTAAACAGAACGTCGGAATACTGCTCCTTGATTCCTTTTTTCAGAACGGCTCCTGCAGTGCTTCCTACAATAATAGCGGTAGTATTTACAATGGTTCCCAGCATATTTCGTGCTTCCTTTTCTTACATCTTCTTATACATCTTCCAGATCATCCCCTGCCAGACAAAACCTCCGCCGGATACAGTCCATCCGGCTGCCCGGTTTTTCAGCAGGCATACTCATTTTTTCAGTTCTTTTTTACGAGCTCGATTTTTTTCTTGTACTTTTCGGCGTTCACTTCGTCCCCCAGAGCGTTGTGAGCCATCACCAGCTCCGCCATGATCTCCGCGCTGGAAGGGTTCTCCGCAAGGGCCTGCTTCAGCATCTGCACAGCCTCCAGAGGCCGGCCTGTGCGGTTGTAGCCCACCCCCAGATAGTAAGGCAGCGGCCACCACTGCATTTTGTCCGTGTCCTTGTACTGCTCCAGAATCCGCAGGCCTTCCTCCCACTGTCCGCCGATAACAGACTGATACCCGTGCTCAATGCGCACCGGCTCTTCAATATCCCGGAGCCGGTCCCGGATCTCCATGCGCTCATCGCAGGGACCGCTGATCTTTACAAAGTGCTCCCATTCCTGCTGAGCCTCCAGATAGCGGCCGGCGTTGAGGTAGGCATAGCCCAGATAATAATACGTTTTGTCAAAGTCCGGAGCCAGCTCCTTCAGACGGAGCAGGGACTCAAAGACTTCGGTTTTAAAGTCCGCAATATATGCGTTGTCATCGCTTTCCAGATAAAGGTTGCGGCACACCAGCATGTAGTTGTACAGCGCGTCCACATTGTCCGGATCGATGACCAGGGCCGCCCGCAGCGTGATGCAGGCCTGCTCCAGGTCCATGCCCTTTGCCTGCTCCATTCCCACCATCACCATGGCGCTGACGATATCCTTATTCACAAAATTGAGAAAATTCACATACTGAGGGACAAACTTAAAGGAAGGATTGATCCCCATAATATTGATCATCCCCAGAGTGAAGTGCTTGAACTCGATGCCCTCCTTGCCTGCAAGGCTGCCGATCTGCTTTTTTTTCACCGGCATGGGAACGTGGCGCATAAAATCCAGCCGTTCCCGCTTCACATACTCCGGCATCAGCTCTAAAAATGCATACTCATCCAGATATTTCACAAAATATTTGTCCAGACGGTCATTCATACCATACCCCTTCTCCATTCCATGGATTAAAGCATGCGGAAGCGTTCGTCCTTCCACATTTCGCTGTGATTCTGGGCCACCTTCAGCCGCTGAATCATGGCATCCCGGTCCTCCGGCAGATCCCCCTTCAGTGAAACGTAGTTGGATGCGTGGTTGCTGCGGAAGATACACTTCTTTGTAACGTTGATGTTTTCCAGCATGAGCTGGGCCTCCTTAAGGACCTCATCCGGCCGCAGAAGCTCAAACTCGCCCCGCTGCATCTCTGCGTGAAGCGGCGTCCCCGGCACAACCATCAGAGTCAGGAAGCTCACATAAGTCGGCTCCATTTCCGAAATCATGGTGCCTGTGTCGATGGCATTTTCTCTCCACATCTTCCGCCCGCCGATGCCGGACAGGAAGGTCAGGGAAACAGGGATTCCAAGCCCCTCGGACTTGTGTACCGCATCGATCATCTCTTCCCGGGTTTCCCCCTTGTTGATCTTATCTAAAATCTCCTGGTTGCCGGACTCACAGCCCATGTAGATCATGCCCATGCCGTGGGCCTTCAGTTCCAGCAGCTCCTCATCGGTCTTTCTGAGAATATCCTTGGCTCTTCCGTAGATGCTGACTCTCTCGCACTCCGGAAAAAGTTCCTCAATTTTTTCCAGAATTGCCATAAGATAGGAATTTTTGCACACCAGAGCATCCCCGTCGGCGATGAAGATCTT
>JBJFFZ010000102.1:2978-30974 GCA_051892195.1 Anaerovoracaceae bacterium | reverse complement strand
TCCTTTGCGGTCCGTTCGATGTCTTCCTCCGCCACGTTCTTTTCGATGATGACTTCCTTCGTCTTTTCGATGGCCTTTGTCAGCACATCCAGCAGGAAGACCACCTTGCCCTTTCTGGTGGACATGGTGCCGTCCTCCAGACTGACCATGCCGAAAGGCACGTGCACGCACTTGTCCGCCCAGTCAAAACCCATGAGGCTCACGATGCGGAACAGCTGCTGGAAGTGCAGGTTCTGCTGGGATGCCACCACGTAGATGCAGCGGTCAAAATCGTAGGTTTCCTTGCGGTAGAGCACAGCGGCCAGGTCTCTTGTGATATACAGTGTGGAACCGTCTCTCTTCTTGATGAGGGCCGGCGTCAGGTTAAACTCGGAAAGGTCCACGATCTGGGTGCCGTCGGAATCCTGCAGAAGGTTCTTTGACTCCAGAATATCCACTACCCGGTCCATCTTGTCTGAGTAGAAGCTCTCTCCGGCGTAGGAATCAAAGGTAATGCCCAGCAGGTCGTAAACGTAGTTGAACTCCTTGAGGGATTCGTCCCGGAACCACTGCCACAGAGCCGTTTCTTCTTCGGCGCCGTTTTCCAGCAGGGTGAAGGTGGCTCTCGCCTCATCCTCCAGAGCCGGGTCCTTTTCAGCCTCGTCGTGGAACTTCACATAATACTTCAGCAGGGACTTGATCGGTTCCGCTTCCACTTCTTCCTTGCTGCCCCATTTTCTGTAAGCCACGATCATCTTGCCGAACTGGGTGCCGTAGTCCCCCAGGTGGTTGATGCGGACTACATCGTAGCCCAGGGCATCATAGATCTTGTATAAAGAATTTCCGATGACCGTACTGCGGATGTGTCCGATGTGAAACGGCTTTGCAATATTCGGGGAAGAAAAGTCGATGCAGACCGTCTTTCCCTTTCCGGCGGCGCTGCCGCCATATGCAGCTTTGGCGCGGATTACCGCTTCTACGGTAGAAGCCGCAATCTCCGCCTTGTTCATAAAGAAATTGACGTAGGCATTTACATTTTCCACCTTTGAAAACGCACTGCTGCCCTGCAGCTTTTCTGCCAGATCGGCAGCGATCATCTGAGGTGCCTTGCGCATGGTCTTTGCCAGGCGGAAGCACGGGAAGGCAAAATCTCCCATGGCGCTGTCAGGGGGCGTTTCGATCATTTCTTCAATATCTGCTGCTTCCAGTCCTTCCACCATGTCGGCCAGAAGGGCTGCCAGCTTCTGTTTCTGTTCTTTCATCTATTTTCTCCTTAAATCCTCTGATCTATGTCAGAATCATATTTGAAACACAGTTTTCCATCGTTTCATTGTAACTCAGAAAAGCACCCGGTTTCAACCGGCATCTGAAATCAGTCCTGCTTCAGGCTGACCACGGTGACCCCTTCCCCGCCTTCGTGGAATTCGCCGGTATGGAATTCCGCCACATGGGCGTGCTTTCTGCACAGCTGCTGCAGGCCCCTGCGCAGGGTTCCGGTGCCCCGGCCGTGAATAATGGTAACCTGGGCAAGACCGGCCAGATAAGCATCGTCCAGATACTTATCCACCTCCATGATGGCATCATCCAGGACCTTTCCCACCACGTTGATGCTGGTCTCGATGTTCATGGTCTTGCTGGTGTACATGCTGCTGTAGTTCGTTTTTGGTTCAAAGGTCTTCTGGACTCCGTGGCGGTCGATCTTTGTGATGTCGGAAAGCTTCACCTTCAGCTTCATGTTTCCCACCTGCACAAAGAGGTTGTCCCGGTCGTCCGGAAGGGACGCCACGGTGCCCTTCTGTCCCATGGTGACCAGATTGACCCGGTCTCCCACAGCCAGCTCGTCTCTGGATGCGGGCTTTGCGTTGACTGCCGGTTCAAAGACCTCCCGGTATTCGTCGCTCTTTTCGCGGAGCTTTCTGCGGATGATCTGCTGCTTGTGGGAGGTGTGATCCTGTGCGCCGCCCTGCTCCCTGGCCTCGATCTGAAGCTCCCGGAGCTCCTTCTTCACATCCTCCGCAAATTCTCTTGCCTCGGCTACAATATCAAAGGCCTCCTGACGGGCCTTGTCCAGCATTTTTTTGCGCCGTTCCTCGGCGTTGTGCTTCCGGCGCTCCAGCTCTTCCTCCTGGCGCCGGAGCTTTTCCTTCAGGGTCATGGCTCTGTCCCGCTCTGCTTCCGCTACGGTACGGTCTTCCTCGATGGCGCTGATGATCCTTTCGAACTCTACATCGTCTGTACCCAGAAGGTTTCTTGCATAATCAATGATTTCCTCGTCCAGTCCCAGCTTCTTTGAGATTTCAAAGGCGTTGGATTTTCCCGGAGTTCCGATGGTGAGCCGGTAAGTGGGGCTCAGGGTCTCCACGTTGAACTCCATGGAGGCGTTTTCCACGCCCTCCGTGCTGATGGCGTACTTCTTCAGCTCGCTGTAATGGGTGGTGGCAAAGGTCATGCACCCCCGCTCCTTCAGCCAGTCCAGCACCGCAATGGCCAGAGCCGCTCCTTCCGTAGGGTCGGTGCCTGCTCCAAGCTCGTCTAAGAGCACCAAAGTTCTGTTATCTGCCTGACCGATGATCTCCACGATGTTTTTCATATGGGACGAAAAGGTGCTGAGGCTCTGCTCGATGCTCTGTTCATCCCCGATATCTGCGAAAATCTGCTTCATAATGGGCAGATAGGTGCCCGGCCCTGCCGGGATATGCATTCCCGACTGATGCATGAGCATCATGAGACCTACGGTTTTGAGGGTTACGGTCTTTCCGCCGGTGTTGGGACCGGTGATTACCAGCGTCCGGTAATCCTTTCCGCAGGTAATGTCCAGAGGTACTGCTTTTTCCGGATCCAGCAGAGGATGACGCCCCCGGCGGATGTCGATAATGCCTTTTTTGCTGACTCTGGCGGCAGAGCCGCCGTACTGGACGGACATTTTTGCCTTTGCAAAGATTACATCCAGGCGGGTCAGGTATTTCTGATTGCTGATAATGGCCCGCACCGCCATGCCGGTCTCTTTGGAAAGAACCCCCAGGATTCTTCTGATTTCTTCTTTTTCTTTTAATTCCAGTTCCCGGATCTCGTTGTTGATGTTGACGATGGCCTGGGGCTCGATAAACAGGGTTGCCCCTGTGGCGGACCGGTCGTGGATGATTCCCGGAAACTTCGCCCGGTTTTCCTGTTTTACCGGAAGCACAAATCTTCCGTCCCGCATGGCAACTACCGTATCCTGCAGCAGATCCCTGCTGGCGCCGGAGGACACCATGGCGTTGATCTTTGACCGGGCAGCTTCCCGCTGCTGAGTGATCTTTCTGCGGATGTCCCGCAGCAGAGGGCTTGCCCCGTCTTTCATTTCCTCTTCGCTTTCGATGCAGCTGTCGATGTGCTGCTCCAGCCGGGGCTGGGGCTGAATCACTTCCATATACCCTCTCAGGGCCGGAAGATCCCCCAGGGCGTCATCGGTGAGAAATTCCAGAACCTCTCTGGCCGCCCGCAGGCTCATCATTACATCTAAAAGCTCCCCCATGGACAGGACGCCGCCTTTTTCTGCGTACCGGGCGCTGCGCTTTACGTCCCGGATGCCTGCCAGTGGCAAAGAGCCCTTATGCATAATAACGGAAACCGCTTCATCGGTTTCCGTCAGCATATCTCGAATCTTATGTTCTTCAAACACAGGGACGATTTCTCCCACGGCCCTGCGGCCCATGGGAGAAACGGTCTTCTGTGCAGTCAGTTCTTTTATTTTGTCGAATTCTAATACTCTGTAAACCTTGTCGTTCATGCATTCCTGCCTTTAGCTCCGGCTTTTTTGAGATGATCGAGTTCGTTTTTCAGCTGGATGTTCTCCATCTGAATATCAAAGAAGCTGCTTTCCAGTTCCTTGTACTTTTCCTGGATTTCGCTTGCATCCTTTGACTCGCTGCTGCGCTGGTTCTCCAGCTCCTGAATCCTGGCCTTCAGCTTTGCTGCTTCCGCCTGGGATTCATCGCAGAGGCTCTGCATGATTTCCAGTTCCTCCTCTGCCTTGCTGATCCGGGAGCTCCTCTGTTCCGCCTCCTTCAGCTGCTCTCTGAGGGCAGCGGCCTCTTCCCGGAGGTTTTCGGCTTCTTCTGTCGCCTGGTTCAGCTCCACATTTTTCAGGTTGAAGATCCGCTGAAGCTCCTGCAGCTGTTCCACGCTGTTTTTGGCATCTTCCTTATACTGCTTGAAGCTTGCCTTGGCATCCTCCCACAGCCGGACGTAGTGCTCGGAATCCTTCCGCAGGTCTGCCACCACGCGCTGCAGTTCCGCAATCCTGTCCCTTGCCTCAAATAAGTCATCGGCCACGTTGACCGCAGTAAGAACTGCAAGGGACGAAACGGACATGGAAGGCAGGCCCCGGGCAAGCTCGTTCATCAGACTGTCCACATGACTGGCAACAACTGCCATGCGTTCGCCGGAGTCCCCTCCTGCGATGGTGTATTCCTGACCATAGATTTTCACGGTCACTCTGCTTTTTTCTCCCATTGGGCCTTCCTCCCTGTCTGTTTTCGGATAATTACATTTCTCTCAGAACGGCATTCAGCTTTTCTGCCAGTCCTGAAAGGATTTTTCCATGTACAGCTGACACCTCATCGTCGGTCAGTGTCTTTTCTGCATCGCGATAGGTCAGTGCAAAAGCGGCGCTCTTCTTTCCTTCTTCGATCTGCTTTCCGCGGTATACATCAAAGAGCTGAACATCCTCCAGCAGCGCTCCGCCGTTTTCGCGGATCACTTCCATCATAGCGCCTACTGTCACGTCTTCGTCTACCAGCAGTGCAATATCTCTTGTCACTGCAGGGTACTTTGGAAGCGGATGATAGATAATTTCTGTATTTGCCTGTCCCATCACTGCAGAGAACAGAATCTCGCAGGTGTATACCCGTTCGCTGATTCCGTAGCGTTCCGCTACATCCGGATGCATCTCACCCATGGTTCCCAGCAGCTCGCCGTTGCTGATGATGTTGGCGCATCTTCCCGGATGATACATGCCCAGACCGGTCTCTGCCTCATATGCCGGAGCCGGAATTCCCAGCATATCTAAAAGACCGTTGATAATGCCCTTGAGCACAAAGAAATCCGCATCTTTGCCGTAAAGACCGATGCACAGGCCTTCTGCCTCTGCAGGCTGTCCGTCGCAGTTGATTTTTACGTTGTTGAAGATCCTGCCGATTTCAAACAGCTTTACAGCCTTGTTGCCCTTTGCAAAGTTCTTTGACAGGACCTCCATCATGTTTGGCGTCAGCATGGTTCTCATAACGCTGTTTTCTTCGCCCAGAGGATTGATGATTCTTACAAAGTTTCTCTTTGAAAGATCTGTCTCTGAGATACCTGCTTTGTCCACGCTCTTCGGGCTGACAAAGGAATAGGTCAGGATTTCGTTGAGACCGTATCCTGTCAGGATGTCTCTTGTCTTGCTTCTCAGTTCTTCCGCCTTTGTGAGCTTTGCTGCCTGACCGCCGGAAGGAAGGGAAACAGGAAGGTTGTCGTAGCCGTACATACGGGCCACTTCCTCTACATAATCTTCCTCAATTTCCAGATCCTGGCGAACTGTCGGCGGAGTCACAGTCATGACATCGCCCTTTGTTTCCACTTTCATTTCCAGGCTTTCAAAGATCTTTACCATGTCTTCTGCCGGAATATCTGTTCCGAGAACATGGTTGATCCGTGAGGCTCTTACATCCAGAGGCTTCGCCTGCTGAACCTGAGGATAAACGTCAATGGAGCCTCCCACAACGGTACCGCAGCCCAGGAGTTCCACCAGTCTGCAGACTCTGTCTGCCGCCTCTTCGCAGAGGTTTGCATCGATGCCCTTTTCGTAGCGGCCGGAGGCCTCGGTGCGCAGCACCAGCTTCTTGGAAGAAGCCCGGACAGAATCTCCGTTGAAGTTTGCCGCTTCCAGAACTACGGTTGTGGTATCTTCCTTGATCTCAGAATTGAGACCGCCCATAATGCCTGCAACGGCAATCGGCTTTTCGGCATCGTTGATCATGAGGATGGATTCTTCCAGCGTTCTTTCGGTGCCGTCCAGGGTGGTGAAGGTTTCTCCTGCAGAAGCAGTGTCCACAATGATCTTTCCTCCTGCGATATCTCTGATATCAAATGCATGGAGAGGCTGGCCGTATTCCATCATTACGAAGTTTGTAATATCTACAATATTGTTGATCGGTCTCATACCGCCGTGCATCAGGCGCTTCTGAAGCCACCACGGAGACTGTCCGATCTTCACATCCTTAATCACTCTTGCCGTATATCTCGGGCAGAGATCGCTTCTTTTTACTTCCACATCGATGTAATCTCTTACATCGCCTGTTTCGTTTTCTGCCTTTGTGTCGGGATATTTCAGAGTGCTGCCGAAAACAGCCGCAGCTTCTCTTGCCATGCCGATCATGGAAAGGCAGTCCGGTCTGTTCGGTGTGATTTCAAAATCCACCACACTGTCATGGAGGCCCAGGGCCTCCGCAATGTCGGTGCCCGGCTTCAGGTCATCTTCTAAAATCCAGATGCCGTCTTTGATCAGTGTATTGATCACCTTGTCCTCGTAGCCCATTTCTGCTGCGGAGCACAGCATTCCGTTGGATTCCACCCCTCTGAGCTTTCCCTTTTTTATAACAGTTCCGTCCGGAAGGGTGCCGCCGTGGCGGATCACAGGAACCACAGCGCCTTCAAAGACATTCTTTGCACCGGTTACGATCTGAATCGGTTCCGCCTCCCCTACGTCCAGCTGGCATACCACCAGCTTGTCTGCGTCCGGGTGCTTTTCGATCTTCAGGATCTTTCCTACCACGATCTTTGAAAATTTTGTGCCCACAGGCTCTACCGTCTCAATGTTTGAACCGGACAGGATCATACGGTCACAGAATTCTTCCACAGGAACATCAAATTCTACATAATCTTTCAGCCAATTTACAGAAACTAACATCTATTTTTCACCTCTCTGGTACGGATTTACTTAAACTGCTTCAGGAATCTTTCATCGTTCTCATAGAACAGTCTGATATCGTCCACCTCATACTTGAGCATGGCGATACGCTCTACGCCGATACCAAAGGCAAAGCCGGTGTACTTTTCTGTGTCGATGCCGCCGATCTTCAGCACGTTCGGATGAACCATACCGCAGCCGAGGATTTCGATCCAGCCGCTGCCCTTGCAGACTCTGCAGCCCTTGCCGCCGCACTTGAAGCAGGATACATCCACCTCGGCGCTCGGCTCTGTGAACGGGAAGTGGTGCGGACGGAATTTTGTCCTTGTTTCCGGACCGAACATCTGTCTTGCAAATTCGTCTAAAGTACCCTTCAGATCCGCCATGGTGACGCCTTCGCCTACGATGAGGCCTTCTACCTGATGGAATACAGGAGAGTGGGTTGCGTCCGGTGTGTCGCAGCGGAATACACGGCCCGGTGAAATAATCTTCATCGGCGGTTCTTTTGTAAGAAGGGTTCTTGCCTGAACCGGTGAGGTCTGGGTTCTGAGAAGGACCTTTTCATCGATATAGAAGGTATCCGTCATATCTCTTGCAGGATGATTCGGTCCGGCATTGAGAGCATCAAAGTTCATGAACACCGTCTCTACTTCCGGCCCTTCCACCAGCTCAAAGCCCATATTCATAAATACTCTTGACATATCGTCAATGGTCTGTGTCAGAGGATGCTTCACACCAAAAACAGGAACGATGCCCGGCTCTGTCACGTCCAGCTTTTCTGCCTTGAATCTGGCTTTTTTCTGGATTTCCTTCAGTTCTGTCTTCTTGTTCTCAAGAAGGGCTTCGATTTCGCCCCGGACTTCATTGGCAAGCTTTCCCATTTCCTTGCGTTCTTCTGCTCCCAGAGTTCCCATGCTTCTGAGAATCTCTGTCAGCTTTCCCTTTTTTCCCAGGATCTTAACCCGGACTTCGTCTGCGCTTTCCGGAGTGTCAGCGTCCTTAAGCTGAGCCTTCACTTCCTCAAGAATCGTCTTTAGCTGTTTCTGCATTGTATTCCTCCATGAATTTTTTACATCATTTTTATTATTTCATATGCCGCTGTCTCAGGGCTTCATACATCACAACCGATGCAGCCACGGCTGCATTCAGGGATTCGATGCTGCCTTCCATGGGCAGTCTGACATTGATTTCCGAAAGGGACAGAAACTCATCACAAACGCCGTTTGCTTCGTTTCCGATCACAAGAGCGGCCCCCTCGGACATGTCCGCATCATAAAAAAGCTTTTCCGCATAGGGGGATGTGCTGATGAGCCGCATCCCATGGGCGCGGACAAGCTGTGCCGCTTCCTTCGGGTTTTCCGCATAAAAGAGCTTCACCCGGTACAGAGAGCCGGCTGCAGCCCGAACGGTCTTCGGTGAAAACAGATCCGCAGTTCCCTTCATAACCAGAATTCCCCGAAAGCCTGCTGCATCCGCCGTGCGGATGATGGTTCCGATGTTGCCCGGATCCTGCAGCCGGTCCAGCACAATCATGCTGCCCGTACCTGCGAAAAAGGATTCCTCATCCCACCGGGGTTTTTCTGAAACTGCCGCAATCCCCTGGGGTGTTTCTGTATCGGCAATCCGGTCAAACAGGGATTTTGAAAGGACATAGACAGGAACCTCCATGCTGTCCGCAAAAGGAAGCTCTGTCCGGTCATAATCCTCCCGGATAAAAACGCTTCTCAGGACAGCGCCGTTTTCTACGGCCTCCCGGATCAGCTTCTGACCCTCGATCACGTACAGCCCCTCCCGATCCCGGTATTTCCGGCGGTACAGCCGGGAAAATGCGCGGCAGATTTCGTTTTCTGAAGATGTTATACTTTTTATCTGTTTCATACTGTTAATTCATATATACAAGGAACGGGCGGCCATAGGCCGCCCCGTATTTTTTTCTTATCCTCTTGCTCTCACCGGAGGGCAGGCGCCCTGCCGTTTCCTTAATCGAGCTTCTTCATTGCGTTCTTCAGGAAGTCAGGCACCATCATGCCGCTGTCTTCTGTTGACGCTGCCGCATGCTTTTCCTGAACAGGCGCTTCCTCCGCATGAGCCTGAGGGGCCTCCTGAGGAGCTGCAGCCTTTTCCTGAACAGGAGCCGCAGGGGCTTCCTCTTCCTCATCGTCAAAGCCTGTGGCAATAACGGTGATGCGGATTTCGTCCTCCATGTCGTCCTTGATGGATGCACCGAAGATGATGTTTGCATCTCTGGCAGCTGATTTTTCGATGAGATCGGCTGCTTCGTTGGCTTCCAGCATACCGAGATCGTAGCCGCCCATAATATTAAGTAAGATTGCCTTTGCACCGTCAATGGATGTTTCCAGAAGCGGACTTCCGATGGCTTCCTTAACAGCATCGATGACGCGGTTTTCGCCCCGGCCGGTACCGACGCCCATGTGGGCGATGCCCCGGTCGCTCATAACGGTCTTGACATCTGCGAAGTCCAGGTTGATGACGCCGGACTCGGTGATCAGGTCGGTAATACCCTGAATACCCTGTCTCAGCACATCGTCCGCCATGCCGAAGGCTTCTTTCATCGTGGTTGTCTTTTCAGAAATCTGAAGGAGCCGGTCGTTTGGCACAACCACCAGAGAATCCACATACTGCTTGAGGTATTCGATTCCCAGCTCTGCGTGCTTTCTTCTCTTGCTTCCTTCAAAGGTAAACGGCTTTGTTACGACACCGACAGTAAGGATGCCCAACTCCTTTGCTGCCTTTGCAATGACAGGCGCCGCACCGGTTCCGGTACCGCCTCCCATACCTGCAGTGATGAACACCATATCCACGCCGTCAAAATATTTTGTAATCTCTTCCAGATTTTCTTCTGCCGCTCTCATTCCTGTTTCAGGATTTGCACCGGCCCCCAGTCCTCTGGTCAGCTTTTCACCGATCTGAACCTTGGCATCCGCCACAGACGCTGACAGCGCCTGCTTGTCCGTATTCACAACGATATATGAAACGCCCTTCAGACCGGCCTCGATCATGCGGTTTACGGCATTGCCTCCGCCGCCTCCGACCCCGATAACTTTGATCTGAGCATTATCTTCAACATTTGTCTCAAATTGTAACATAATCCTAGTAACCTCCTGTTACCTACTTATCAGACATTCTATCATAATGACCTGTCTGCCGCAACAAAATGAAATTAAAATAAGTAATCATTTCATGTATTTTTGCAGCAGTTTTTATTCTGTTATCGGACTGAAGGAAATATAATTATCGTTTCCCACAGTGACCAGCCCCCGCCGGATTTCCTTCTGGTTCAGATCGTACAAGACCGCCTTGATATTTTCAAGATTGTCTGCAATGTCCTCACCGGAACCCGCAATAATCAGGGTATCCGTCACATATCCCTTAAAGTCCAGATTCTCTGTCACTTCCAGCTTTTTAAAGAACATTCCGGAATTGTTGACCTTCCGGATCAGGATACTCGCCTCCCTGAACCGGGCGCTGTCATTAAACTCCGGCACCTCCCCCAGCACACAGTCATTGACGGTCAGACCTGTGACCAGAGTGGCATGCATGGTGGAATCCGCCTCATCCACAGCAACTCCTTCCCCATCCAGAATCACGTAAGCACCGCTGTACGCCACCGCCATCACCGGAACCCGCTCCGTAATGGAGATAATATAAATATTGGGCAGCTCCCGCTGAATCTTCACATCGGCAATGTACTGATTCTCCAGCAGCGCTTTTTTCACCTTATGGGAGGTCTGCTGAAACATATTGTCTCCCCTGCTCACCCCTGACAGTGCGATAATCTCATCATCGGACATGAGGGTGTTTCCTTCCACTTTAATGGAATCCACCGAAAAAATGGAAGAAGTCAGAAACAGATAGACGGCAGCTCCTGCTGCCACCAGCCCCAGAAAACGCAGAAAATAATGCTTCTTCCTCCGTTTTTTCCTTTTTGCAGGCGGAGCCTGCGCCTGTTTTTTTTCCGGTTCCCCTGACGGATCCTCCTCCTGACGGGCGGTGTCGTAATCCGTATCGTAACCATCATAAATATTTGTAATAGTCTTTCCGTACAGGTCGGTCTGCGTCCGGTAAAGATCCGTCTGCCTGCGGTGCAGATCGTCGAACCTGCTGTTGTCCATTTTATTTCCTCATTTCAAGACTGTATGCTCTCACAAATTATACTATATCCGCTTGCTGTCCGCATGCCGGAAAAGCATGCCTGTCCGCATTTTCTGTATTATTCGATGCCGATCATGCTGCAGATGGTATCCGCCGCCGAAATGGTCCCCAGCTGCTTTGAAGCAGCTTCCATTTTTCTGACTCTTTCCGGATCTGCCATAAGCTCTTCAATAATCTCCGCAAGGACCCCTTCCTCCAGATCCTTCTCCTCAATGAGAATGGAGCCTCCCCGGTCAGCCACCACCTTTGCGTTAAAATACTGGTGGTTGTTGGTCACATAAGGGGACGGAATCATAATGGATGCCCGTCCGCATGCCGTAATCTCGGACACGGTCAGGGCGCCGGAGCGTGTGACGGCAAGGTCACAGGCGTTGAGGTACTTCGGCATGTCGTCGATGTATTCCAGATACCTGACGCGACCGTCGTTCTGGTCTGTGTTTTCCGTAATGACCTTATAATACCGCCTTCCGGTTACAAAGAAGATCCGAAGCCCCTTCCGGTCCTTCAGCTTCCTGGTCACCGCAAGCATCTCATCGTTGATCTTTTTTGCCCCAAGGCTACCCCCGAAGCTCAGAACCATAAACTCGTCCGGACCAACCCCAAGGGATGCTCTGGCAGCCTCCCGGTCCGTTTCCGCAAAGGCCTTGCGCACCGGATTTCCCACAGTAACCGGCGGTTTTCTGGTTTTAAAATATGCCGCAGCTTCATCAAAGGCCACAAACACTCTGTCCGCGCCCCTGCTCAGGAGCTTGTTTGTAAGTCCCGGAAAAGCATTCTGCTCGTGAATGTACGTCGGAATCCCCATTTCCGCAGCGCACTTCATAACCGGTCCGCAGACATAGCCTCCGGTTCCGATGACCAGATCCGGCCGGAATTCGTACAGAATCCTCCGGGCCTCGTGAATGCCCTTGCTGAGATCCTTCAGCGTTTTTACGAGCTTTACCGGGTTTTTGCGGTCCAGTCCGCTGACGGTAATAAATCTTATGGGATATCCCGCCTTGGGGACAATATCCTTTTCCATGCCCCGCTCGGTTCCTACAAAAATTATTTCTGCATCCGGCACCCTGCGCCGGATTTCGTCCGCAATGGCGACTGCAGGATAAATATGTCCCCCCGTTCCGCCTCCGGTCATAATCACTTTCATTTCCGCAAATCTCCAGATATATATACTACATTAACAAACAACAGCTGCGCTCCGCGGCAGACCTCCGTCATCTCGGCACATGACTGGAAATGTTCAGCATAACGCCCATACTGCCCATAAACAGAAGAAGCGCATTGCCGCCCCAGCTGATAAACGGAAGGATGACTCCCGTAGGAGGCATGAGGGAAGTCACAACCATGACATTCAGGATAACCTGAACAGCCAGCATGATGGTGATCCCCGATCCCAGAAGCATGCCGAAAAGATCCGGAGCATTGACAGAAATATGAACACAGCGCCAGATCAGAAGAAGATACACCGCCAGCAGGCACAGCAGGCCGATAAAGCCCAGCTCCTCTCCGATGATGGCGTAGATAAAGTCATTCTGCGGTTCCGGCAGATACAGGGTTTTCTGCATGCTCTTTCCAAGGCCCACGCCGAACAGACCTCCGGAGCCCATGGCCAGCAGTCCCTGCACCACCTGATACCCGGTGTTCTGCGCATCCTGAAAAGGATCCAGAAAGCTGGTAAAGCGCCGCAGACGGTAGCCGTCCTTATCCAGCAGAATCATGGCAGCAATCCCCGCCACGCCGAGACCGGCAACCCCTGCAAAATAAATGATGCGGAGTCCTGCCACAAACAGAATGCCCATGACGATCACAGCCACGGTGGCTGCCGTCATGGCATTGTTGACCGCAATGAGACCGCACAGACAGCCGGTAACGCCAAGAACAGGGAGAATCCCCCGGGTCAGGCTCGTCACTCCGCCGCCGGGCTTCGCCAGAATCGTGGATACACAGAGAATCGCCGTAACCTTGGCGATTTCTCCGGGCATCAGGGTAACAGGTCCCAGAACGATCCACCGGGCTGAGCCGTTGAGAGAACGCACAAAAGGAAGGGACGGAACAAGGAGCAGTCCCAGCATAACAAGCGTCACAGCCAGAGCCAGTATGCAGAAATACCGCAGCTTGTGGTAATCAAACATGGCCGCCGCGAACATGATGACAGTGCCCACGCATGCCCACATAATATCGCGCTTCAGATAATAATACGGTGTACCGTATTTACTTATAGCATAATAATAGCTTGCGCTGAACACCATGACAACCCCAAAAACCACCAGCACCAGAACAAGTGCCACCAGCCAGAAATCGCCGCTCTTCATCTTCTTCGGTTCATGTCTGCGCCGATTCAGTTTTATGATCTTACCTCCCGGTGCCATTTCGTACCCCCTGTGTTTTTCCGTTCAGAACCGGTGAAATCCTACTGATGCGCAAGGGCCTTCACGCAGTTTCTGAAATCATCGCCCCGATCTTCAAATTTCTTATACATATCCCAGCTCGCACACGCAGGCGACAGCAACACCGTATCCCCGGCAACTGCAAGTCTGCTGGAAACAGCCACTGCCTCCTTCATGTTTTCTACCATATGAATATCCGTAAAGCCGGCTTTTTCTGCGGCCTCCCGGATCTTTGGAGCCGTGACGCCCATGAGCACCAGAGACTTGACTCTTCCATCAAAGCCTCCGATAAACTCATCAAAGGAAGCCCCCTTGTCATAGCCTCCTGCTATGAGAATAATATTCTGGAAGGACAGCACCGCCTTGATGGCTGCGTCCGGATTGGTTCCCTTTGAATCGTTGATATACTTTACGCCGTCGATGGTGCCGCAGTCCTCGATGCGGTGTTCCACTCCCCGGAAGGTTTTCAGCACCCTGGTGATGGCGTCGATCTCAATACCGGAAAAATATGCCATGGCCGCTGCAGCCAGCGCATTTTCCAGATTATGCTGTCCCGGGATCTTCAGAGCATCTGCCCGGCAGATGATAAAGATGAAATTTCTGTCCCGGACCACAATATCGCCGTTTTTTACAAAAGCCCCGGAGCCGCTGATCTCATGGGTCCGGGAAAACGGAATGCATTTGGCAGGACACTGCTTCGCCAGATTTCTGACGATTTCATCATCGTCATTGTAGACAAAGAAATCCTCCGGCCCCTGATTTGCAAAGATCTTTGCCTTTGCGGCAGCGTAGTTTTCCATGGTCTTGTGACGGTCCAGATGATCCGGCGTCACATTCAGGAGGGCGGAGACATGGGGACGGAAGCTGACCGTAGTATCCAGCTGAAAGCTGCTGCACTCGGTAATCAGGCAGGCATCCTCTGTCACGTCCATGGCCTTTGTCATAACAGCAACACCGATGTTTCCCACCACCTCAGTGTTTCTGCCGGCTTCCTTAAAAATCTCCCCCAGCAGGGTGGTGGTTGTGGTCTTTCCGTTGGTTCCGGTAATGGCGTAGTACGTTCCCTTACCATATCTGTATGCCAGTTCCAGTTCGCCTATTACCTCGGCTCCGTCGGCCTGGGCCTCCAGCACGTATTCCCTGTCCGTAGGAACGCCGGGGCTCAGAACCACCATATCATAGCCCTTCACATTGCCCGGACGCTGCCCGAAGCTGGCTTCGGCTCCGATGCTTTCCGCCCATTCCTTCTTTTCCACATCCTCGTTTCCGTCATAGACGTCCACTTCTGCTCCGAGATTGATCAGGGCCTCTGCCCCGGCCTTTCCGGATCTTCCCAGACCGATAACAAGTGCTCTGATATTTTCTGCCTTCTTTTCCATACAATTCCTCCCGTCCGGACTTCTGCGCCGGAGCCTGTGTTCCTGCGATAGGTTATAACATGAAGATCACACCTAAAGTATGATCATGGATACAATACACAACAGCAGGGTGATGACCCAGAAGACAAGGACCACCTTTGTCTCCTTCCATCCCCCCAGTTCGAAATGATGGTGAAGGGGCGCCATACGGAACACCCGCTTCTTTGTCCTTTTAAATACTGCAACCTGAATGATGACCGATACAACCTCTGCAACAAAAATGCCTCCTGCCACCGGCAGAATCATTTCGATGTTCATCATGATGGACGCCACCGCCAAAGCTCCTCCCAGAGCCAGGGACCCTGTGTCCCCCATGAACACCTTTGCCGGATAGTGGTTGAAAATCAGAAATCCCAGACAGGCTCCTGCCAGGGCTGCAGAAAAGATGGCAGGGCTTGTGGAGCCGATACTGGAGCCGATGAGGGCAAAGAACAGCGCCACAATGGCGGTGCACCCTCCGGCAAGACCGTCCAGGCCGTCCGTAAGGTTGACGGCATTGACCATGGCCACCAGCACAAATACAACAAACGGAATGTAAAGCCACCCCAGATCCAGGTAATCCCTCCAGATGGGAATGTAGACGCTGGTTCCGTAGATGGAGACCTTTGTCTGATATACGGCAATCACCACTGCGATGACGATCTGAAGGAGCAGCTTCTGCAGGGCTGTCAGACCGAGATTTCTCTTTTTTACCACCTTGATAAAGTCATCACAAAAACCGATGGCTCCGCACAAAACGAAGGACAGCAGCAGAATTCCCATGTCTGCATTGATCCCGTGTCCCATGGACACGCAGGTAAGGAACACAGCCGCAATGATCATAATGCCCCCCATGGTCGGGGTGCCGGCCTTTACTTTATGAGCCTCCGGGCCTTCCTCCCGGATGCTCTGTCCTGCCTTGATCCTGTGAAGGATCGGAATAATCACCGGTCCCAGGATGGCTGTGATTACAAATGCGATGATAATTGTTAAAATGATCTGACCGTTCATGACTACTGCTCTGCTCCCGTTTCAAGAATATATTCTGCTGTTTTTTCCATGTGCATTCCGTGAGAGCCCTTTACCAGAACAATATCGCCCTTACGGAAAAGCCCTGCTGCATCCGCATTCAATGCATCAGCATCTGCATATTCCTTCACCCGGTCAGCCCCAAGACCGGCAGCGGCAGCCGCCGCTGTGTTTTTAGAAGCTTCTCCAACAGCAATCAGCAGATCCACATTCTTTTCTGCTGCGTACTGCCCGATTTCCTTATGATAGCGGTCCGAATCCTCCCCCAGCTCAAACATATCCCCCAGCACTGCGATTTTTCTGTCCCCTTTCATGGACATGAGCACATCCAGCCCTGCCCGGACAGAGTCCGGACTTGCGTTGTAGGCATCGTTGATCACGCGGATTCCTGCGGAGGATTCCTGAATATTGAGGCGGTTGCCTGTGAGCTGCAGCTTCTGAAGGGCCGCAACGCTTTCCCGCATGCTGATTCCGAAACGGAGAGCGCAGATCACCGCAAGGGCGGCGTTCCACGCATTGTGTTTTCCGGGAACAGGAATGTGGAAGCGGACGCTGTCCCTCATATAGGAAAGGGTGAAGTCCACACCGTCCTCCCCGAGATCCTGAATGTCGCTTAACACAGCGCCCTTCTTTCCCCCCTTGAGGCCCACGCGGACCTTGTCAAAGTCCGTATCCTCGCCGTTGAGATCCTGCAGCATATCGTCATCTGCATTGTAGATCAGCAGATAATCCTCGTCTTCCATAAATTCTGTCACTTCCATCTTGGCATCCATGATGGCTTCTCTGCTTCCCAGGTTGCCGATGTGGGAGATTCCTATGTTGGTAATCACAGCAGCCTGAGGGCGGACAATGTCTGCCAGCACTCTGATTTCGCCGCTGTGGTTCATGCCCATCTCAAAGATGCCCACCTCCGTATCGGTTTCGATCTGAAAAGCCGTCAGAGGAACGCCGATATGGTTGTTGAAGTTTTCGTGATTGCAGATGGTGCTGTATCTTGACTTGAAAATACAGTGAAGCATTTCCTTTGTGGTGGTTTTTCCGGTGCTTCCTGTCACTGCGATCCGGAAGATATCCGCATCCTCGATGAGATTTTTTGCAAACTGCTGCATCCCGATCAGGGTGTCCTCCACAAAAATAACGGAGGCGTCCGGATGGTCCTGAGTCAGGGCAGAGGCTGCCGCCTCATCCGACAGCATAAAGATCCGGCATCCGTTTTCATATGCCTGACCGGCAAAGAGATTTCCGTCATTGGTTTCCCCCTTCAGACCGATGAAAAGACTGCCCGCCGCAGCCTTTCTGGAATCTGTTTCCACGCCTTCGGCAAACACATCCTTCGGCCCTGTCAGGGTTCCTCCGCAATACTTTGCAATTCTTTCTGCTTTGACTCTTTTCATTTTCCTTCTCCTGTTTTCCTGCGCCTACAGCTCCTGCTCAATGATCTGAAGCGCCGTTTCTTTATCATCAAAATAGCTTTTTACCGTTCCTATAATCTGATAGTTTTCGTGGCCTTTTCCGGCGATGATCACCGTATCCCCCGGTTCCCACGCGCTGAGGGCTTTTTTGATGCCTCTTCTGCGGTCCGGCTGAACCACGTATTCGCAGCCTGTTGCTGCGATGCCCGGAATAATATCCTCAATGATGGCATCCGGATCCTCGGTCCGCGGATTGTCGCTGGTAACCACGCAAAAATCAGAAAGCTCCCCGGCAGCCTTTCCCATAAGCGGCCGCTTGGTGGCGTCTCTGTCGCCGCCGCAGCCGAACACCGTAATCAGTCTGCCCTTTGTAAATTCTCTTGCTGTCCGCAGAATCTTTTCCAGAGCATCCGGCGTGTGGGCATAGTCCACGATCACAGGAATGCCCCGGCTGTTTTCCACGCTCTCAAATCTGCCGGAAACGCCTCTGGTCTGCTGGATGCCCGCTTTTACGGCCTCCCAGCTGACGCCTGCTTCCATGGTCACCGCTGCTGCGCACAGGGCGTTCGATACAGAAAATCTCCCCGGCGTATTGATGTGCATGGTTCCCAGCTTGCGGCCTCCTGCAAGGATCTCCGCAAGAGTTCCTGAAGCCGAGGACTCGATCACCACAGCCCGGTAATAAGCCTCCGGATCGTCCACGCCGCAGGAAATCACATGGCGGCCTTCCGCTGACAGTTCATTATACAGTCTTTTGCCGTATTCGTCATCCGTATTTATAACGCTTGCTTTTTCCGTCTGCTCAAAAAGCTTTTTCTTTGCATTGTAATAGTCCTCAAAGTCGTGATGAAAGTCCATATGATCCGGCGTGAGATTTGTAAACACACTGTAATCAAAGGAAATATCGTCGGTTCTGGACAATGCCAGAGAATGGGAGGACACCTCCATGGCGCAGTTGTGAATGCCGAATTCCTGCCGCATCTCCCGGAACATCCGCTGAAGCTCCAGGGATTCCGGCGTTGTGTTCACAGACTGGAAGGTTTTTCCCCCGTAAACATAAGCAATGGTTCCCAAAACGCCGCATTCGTGGCCAGAGGCCTCGACGATGGCTCTGATAAGGTAGGAAATGGTTGTTTTTCCATTTGTTCCCGTTATTCCGTATACCGTCATTTCCTCCGAAGGTCTGTCATAGAATGCTGCCGAAACTGCAGGAAGAAGCTTTCTGCCCCCTGCACCGTCATTAATATAAACCACCGGAACATTCTCAATATCAAGAGGATCCTCCGCGAGAATCACGGCTGCTCCTGCAGCCGCCGCATTTTCTGCAAACTTATGGCCGTCGGTCTTAAAGCCCTTTACACATACAAATGCATCCCCCGGAGCGGTTTTGCGGGAATCGTAGCTGATCCCTGTGATCTCCACATCCGGAACCTGCAAGGTCTCCTGGCTGAATCTGTCCACTGCTGCGTTTTCCAGTAATTCTGCTAATTTCATAATAGTTTCCTCCCCTATTCTTTATACAGACAGACGGAATTACCCGATGTGATTTTTGTCCCTGCTTTCGGATACTGATCCACTACGGTGAAGCCGGTGGCTCCTCCCGGACAGGCCACTGCCTGAAGGCCCAGCTTCCGCAGTGTTTCTGCGGCAGCCTCATACGTCTTTCCGGTTACATCCGGTACATTTACCGTGTCGGTATTGACGGCCGCCTGCTCAGACTCTGTGTAGACCGGCTCCACGCCCAGGTACTGAAGGGTATCCTCCAGGATCATGCGGACACCAGGGCCCGCAGTCTTGCTTCCGAAGTGGACGCCCTGCGGTGAGTCTACAATCACGATTACGGCCACCTGCGGATCGTCCATAGGCGCCATGGCAAAGAAGGAAGAATACGTGTCGGAAGTGTATCTTCCGTTCACTACCTTCTGGGCGGTACCGGTTTTGCCGCCGACTCTGTAGCCCGGCAGATATGCCTCAGACCCGGTTCCCTTGCTGACTACGCCTTCCATCATGCTGCAGATATCCGCTGCAGTCTGCCTTGAAACCACCTGACGCACTACCTCCGGTTCAAACTCCTCGATAATGTTTCCGTCGGAATCCGCCAGAGCTCTCACCAGGCGCGGGCGCATCATTTTTCCTTCGTTTCCGTTGGAGCAAAGAGCCGTGATCAGTTGAATCGGCGTACATGCAAGGCCCTGTCCGTAGGACATGGTGGCAAGACCCACCGGACCTGCCGTGTTTTTATTCTGAAGGATGGAAGTGGCCTCTCCAGGGTAATCGATGCCCGTGGTACCCGTAAAGCCGTAATCATCCAGATATTCATAAAACTTTGTGATTCCCAGACGCTGGGAAAGGGCGATAAACACCGGGTTGCAGGAGTTTGCAACGCCCATGGCCAGGGTCTCTGTGCCGTGGGAGCCGCTGGTTTTCCAGCATTTGAGAATCTGCCCGTACAGATTTACGGGCTTGCAGTAGAAGGTGTCGTTTACATTGGTCAGCCCTTCCTCCAGGGCCATGGAGGTGGTCAGAAGCTTAAATGGAGAGCCGGGCTCATATGTATCGTTGACCAGCGGATTTCTCCACATATTGTTCCAGAACTCCACCTTTTCCTCATCGGTGCAGTTTTCAAGCTGCTCCTGCTCCGCTTCGGAAATCGGTGTTCTCGGATCGTTGAGATCAAAATCGGGATAGCTCGCCATAGCCAGCACATCCCCTGTCTCCGGGTCCATGACGATGGCCATGGCCCGCAGAGCGTTTGTATTTGCCTGCACCTGCTTCAGGGCTTTTTCCACATAATGCTGAATGATCTCATCGATGGTCAGCACGATGCTGTAGCCGTCCTCTGCAGAATAATACTTTTCCACCCCGTTGGTGAGGCTGCGGCCGGCTCCGTCCGTACTGCGGATCCATCTGCCCTCCGTACCGTTGAGATACTGGTCATAATACAGCTCCAGGCCGAACATGCCGTGGTTGTCATCGTTTGTTCCGCCGATGACGTGGGCTGCAAACTCGCCCATAGGATAATACCGGTGGGGAGTCTCCGCGATCTGAAGACCTGCCACAGAGGCCTTGATCTTCTCACCTGTATCCGGATCCTTTGTATCCTTCATGGCCGCGCGGATTTTTTCCGTCCGCTCATCATCCACATATTTTGCCAGCTTCAGAAGGGAGGATTCCTTTGTGATGGTCTCGTAGATTTCCTCCTCGGTCTTATCTCCCAGGATTTCCGCCAGAACAGAAGCCATCTTCTTTGTAAAGCCCGGATTGTCTTCTTCCTTTGCGGCCACATCCCGCGGGCGGACCCAGATGGTGCTGGTGGACTGGTTGATGGCAAGAGCCTTCATATTTGTATCATATATATTGCCCCGCTTTGCGGTAATAGGCAGATCCTTGGTCTGCTGGCTGAGGGCCATATCGGAATACTCCTCCGCCTTGACGATCTGAATATATCCGGTCCGCACCGCCAGCACCACAAAGGCAAGGCAGACGCACAGGAAAAAGATCAGCATCCGCCGCTTTCCCGTCATCCTCGATACCGTCTTTTTTTTCGATGCCATAAAAACTATACCCCCTACAAAAATATAAGACGTCCATGTACGCATCTTCTGTCTGCTTACACTGGGCGTCTTAATCTATCATTTTTATATTCTATGCTTCCTGATCCTGAATCATACACAGCCGTCATCAGAAAAGCACTCTTATGACAGCTACGCCTGGGAAAGAAGCTTTCTGGCTGCAGCCGCAGCCGTCACATTCTTCTGTACAGCAATTCCCTTCTGGGATTCTGACAGAGATGCTATATACGCATCCACTTCCTTGCTTCCTGTAAGGTTTTCAACGGAAACCCGCTGATCCCTGCCGGGATAAACCATCATCAGAGTATTTTCAGCATAATATTCAATCTGACTCAGGTTGTTCTGACTCTGAAGCGTGACATTGAGGTTGTCAATATCCCCCTCCAGCTCAGCAATTTCCTGATTCAGCGTATAGACCTTGTAATTGATTCCCGAAGCCATTGCCTGAAGAAAAATAATGGCAATACAGCAGATTCCCACAGCGATAATGAGCATAAGGATCATGGCTTTCTCCTGGGCGCTCACCTTCAGCGAGGTCTTTTCTGCAGCCTTCTTTTTCGGCCTTGGCTGTTCCGGTCTCAGGTCGACGCCGTACCTGACATAGTCTTCCTGATATCTGTGCCATTCTTCCGCAGCAATCATAACCAAGCAACCCCCACAAAACATTCCTGAAAAACAAAACAACAAACCGGCAGAAGCATTCTGCAGCAGCCCCGCTGCTGAAAAAAGCTCTGCGCACCCGCACGTATCCCCCTATAACTTTTCCACAACCCGAAGCTTCGCGCTGCGCGCTCTCGGATTGCGTTCGATCTCTTCGTCAGATGGTGCAATCGGCTTTCCGCTGATTTTTTTCACTTCAGGCACTCTGCCGCATACGCACGGCAGGTTCCTGGGACAGGTGCACGGATTTGCCCGGAAGGCAAACTTCTCCTTTACGATTCTGTCCTCCAGTGAATGGAACGTAATAATGCACAGACGTCCGCCTTCGCCCAGGACATCCACAAATGCATCTGCAGCCTTGCGCAGGCCGCCCAGCTCGTCATTCACTTCGATTCTGATTGCCTGAAAAGTCCGTTTTGCCGGATGAGGTCCCTCCCGCCTTGCAGAAGCAGGAATGGCCGCTTTGATAATGTCTGTCAGCTCCTCCGTGGTCCGGATGGGTGTTTCCCCGTGAGGTCCTCTGGCCTTTACGATGAATTCACTGATTCTGGAAGCCCACTTTTCCTCCCCGTAGGTACGGATGATATCTGTCAGTTCCTTTCTGCTGTACGTGTTGACCACATCATACGCAGAAAAAGGGTCCTCAGCGTTCATGCGCATATCGAGAGGTGCAGATTTCATATAGGAAAATCCGCGTTCCTCAGCATCCAGCTGGAAAGACGATACTCCAAGATCGAGTACCGCTCCGTCAATGCGTTCTATCTGATTCCCTTCTAATACCCTTTTGATGTTTGCATAATTGTCATGAACAAAAATCTTCCGGCAGCGAAACTCTTCCAGGTTCTTCTGCGCCGCTGCAAGAGCATCTCTGTCTCTGTCGATGCCGATGAGCAGTCCGTCTTCCCCAAGACGCTCACAGATTCCCCGTGCGTGGCCCCCACCACCCAGAGTTCCGTCTACATAGATTCCGTCCGGACGGATGTTCAGATGATCGATGGTTTCCTGAAATAATACCGGGACATGTGAAAATTCCATATTTTAAATACCCAGTCCTTCCATATTCATTGCGATCATATCGCCGTCCAGCTCCGGCAGTTCATTGTACGCATCCCACTCTGCCTTGCTCCAGATCTCCACGCGGTTGTCAACCCCGATGGTCACCAGATCCTTTTCGATCCTTGCGTGCTCTCTGAGCACAGGCGGAATGTTCAGCCTGCCCTGTTTGTCCATTTCACACTCTACCGCGCTGGAAAAGAAATAACGGGTAAACGCTCTCCCTTCCCTGCTCGTCAGCGGTACAGTCTTAAGCTTGTCGCGGAATTTCTCCCACTCGGAGGCAGGAAAGATAAAAAGACAGTGGTCAAGCCCTTTTGTGAGTACAAAGTCGTGACCAAGCTCATCTCGGAACTTAGCCGGCATAATAACTCTCCCCTTTGAGTCTATGCTGTTATGAAATGTACCACTAAACATGCTATCTCCCCACAATTGCGACATTACTCCTCCACTATAAACCACATCTCTCCCCTTTTCAAGAGAAACACTCAAAAAATCTGATGCAAAAAATAAAAAAACGCAGTCAGAACAAACGTTTCCCAACTGCATTTTTTTAACCTGATATTTACTTTTTCCGAATTATTTTCTTTTATCCTTTCGGAATCCGGATTATTTTTGCCTGCATTCTGCAGCATCCGGTCAGGATTCCATCAGCGGGATTCCATCAGATGAGATAGATCGCCATGTTGATGAGTCCCAGCACCAGACCGATGAGAGCCCCCAGATTTACAATGGCTCCAAGCTCCGTCTTCATGGTGGAGAGCACCAGCTTTTCCAGCTGCTCGTTGTCCATATCCTCGATGACCTGACGGGCAATATCCCCCACATTGACCTGCTGCAGAATCTTTCCTGCGTTTTTCTCGATCACATGGGTATAGAGTTCCACTGCCTTTTCGCCCGGATCCACACCACTTTTCTCCACCTGTTCCAGAATCTTTGACGCATCCATGTCCTGAAGGGAGTCGATTTCCTCCCGGACCATGCGTCCGATGATGTCCTCTCCGTTCTCTGCGATGTACCCGTCCACCGTCTGGGCAATGGCAGGGGCCATGCTCTGAACCACAGGGCCGCCCATCATCTGTCCCAGGAAGGAACCGGCAAGGGCCTCGGAAACCTTTGCAATAATGGTGTCTGCCGCCATCTTTCCGAGATCCATGGAGCAGACCTTTTCATAAATCCTTGCGGTCATAAAATCGCTGATCTGATTCATGATCCGGTCCAGACGCTGTCTTGTGTCCTCTTCCCGCACCCGGATGTCCGAAAGGTTCTTCAGATCACTCTGAATCCCCATATTTGCGGAAATGGAATCTCCAGAAGAAGCCTCCGTTTCACCTTCTTCTGGGACGCCGGCGCTGCCGGCAGACGGAGCTTCGCCTTCGGCGCAAGCCGACAGGGCGGCTTCCGGCTGCCCATCCTCCTCATCCGACGGGGCCGCCGGGGCGGCCGGATTTCCGGAACTGTCAGCAGAGCCCGGTCCTGCAAGAGCCGGGATTTCTTCTTCATTGCCGCCGGCCTTTCGCAGCAGATCCTCAAGAAGCTCCCGCAGGGTTTTCGGTTCTCCGTGGAGCAGAAGGTTCATGCGCTCTCTGACGGCGGAGCGCAGCGTAAAGAGAAGCTGCGGATCCAGCAGCCGCTGTTTTACGACTTCTTCCGTGAGAAGCTGTTCGTTGAGTACCTGGCTGACCGCCCCCGCCAGGCGCTTCTTTCCCTTTGGAATCACCCCCGGGGTGAAGGGAACGTGAAACTTTCCGATGTACATGGCCTTTCTCGGACGGAACAGCATTTTTACTGCCAGCCAGTTGGTGCAGTATCCGATAATGGCTCCGATGACGGGAGCCGCGATTAATTTCCATATCATATGCGTATTACTCCATATCTTTTCTTCTTTTTTAAATATTCTGTGTTACAATGTGAGTTACAATGTGACGGGGCATCTGCCGGACCGGTCCGGAGCGGATTCCGGAAGTTCAGGCGGTGCCCGGCGGGCACGGAACGATACGCCCTTATTACTTTTACCCGCAACCACATTATTCTAACATCAACGGGAGGATTTTCAATATGGATTTTACACCTGATCCCATTGCAATATCAAACATCTTCGGGCTGGGGCTGGATATCCGGTGGTACGCCATCATGATCTGCACCGGCATGCTGCTGGGGTGCGCCATCGCCTGCCGCCGCTGCCCTTCCAGGGGAATCTCGGCGGACGATATGCTGGACACCTTTCTCTTTGCCATTCCGGCAGGCATCGTGGGGGCCCGGCTCTGGTACGTGTTCTTCAACCGGGCGGACTATCACAGCTTTTTTGAGGTCATCAACATCCGGGCCGGGGGGCTTGCCATCCATGGCGGTCTGGTCTTCGGGATCCTTACGGCATGGCTGGTCTGCCGCCACAAAAAGATCGGCTTTCTCAACCTTATGGACACGGCGGCGCCGTGCATCGCTCTGGGGCAGGCCATCGGGCGCTGGGGAAATTATTTCAACTCCGAGGCCCACGGGGGGCCTACGGACCTGCCATGGGGCATCCTGGTGGACGGGGTAAAGGTGCACCCTACCTTTCTCTACGAATCCCTCTGGTGCCTGTTCCTGTTCTTTCTCCTTTCCTATATGGACCGGCGCAAGGGCTTTGACGGTCAGACCATCTGTCTTTATGCAGGGCTGTACTCTGTGGAGCGGTTTTTTGTGGAGGGACTGCGGACGGACAGCCTGCTGCTGGGGCCGAAGCATCTGGTAACGGCGCTGCAGGCTGCGGGATACGATCCGACCCTTGTGGACGGGGTGCTGCACATCGGAAACTTTCTGCTGTATCCTGCAAAGACCGCTCAGGTCATCAGTCTTGCGGCCATCATCGGCGCCGCAGTGTTTTACCGGGTTCTGAAGAAGAAAAAACAGGCGCCGGAGGCTTAGGGGCCGGCCGGGGCCGGCGGTTTCCGGTGGGGTGCAGGAGCCACTGCAAATGCATCCGGGCAGGTCGGCGGCCGGGCCGCCGCATTGTTCTACATTATTTTATTATTTCATTTGAGTTTCGGAAAATCCTATGCCATAATGCTTTATAGAGTAATATTTTTAATCTGTTACTGAAATATGAAGGAGGTTCGAAGTGAAAAGAAAGTTATTCAGTGTGCTTCTGTCCGCAGTGCTGTGCATCTCCATGATGCCTCTTGCTGCGTTTGCAGAAGACACCGGCGGAAGCGGCGAGCTCAAGGAGATTAAAGACGAGTACGAGGTGGACGGAACCACATATTACAACGTGGACAGTGACCATTTTGACGACAGCTCCAAGCTGTTTATCAAGGACTTGCTGACATCGCCAAGCAGCAGTTATCTTGGCAACAAGTCGCCTGCTGCATTGTGGCAGTATCTGGCGTTCTGCATCCAGGACGATCTGGGAGACGGAACGGAAACAGAGAAGTTTAAAACCCAGTTTGACAATGTAATTCAAAAAGGGCTGACGTACAATACCGGCAGCCACGACAGCAAATCCTCCAGTGAGACGAATGATGACAACACCTACAATGTCTGCTCCAGCGGCCTCACCTATGCGGATTCCATTGCATCTGCGGCCACTGCCATGGAAAAGCAGATCTTTGATGACTACACTGCGGCAGGCGGCGGACGGGAGGACCAGTACGGCGATTCCGACGATGCGGCGGTAGCAAAAAATGAAACCCTTGCAGCAAAGACAGGGGGCGGCGATGTGTTCTGGATGCTCACCGGGGCATACAAGACCAGCGGCACCAACAAAAAAGGCCATTATCAGGCTCTTGGGGTGATTTTCAGTGATCCGACCATTACAACGATCCTGCCGGATGATGACGATAATTTCTATCAGTATTCCTCAACGGAGCCGGTTACCGGCAGCAAGGTGATATCCTCCAGCGTCAAAAATACCACAGGTGAGACAAGCCATGCCGATCAGACCATTTCCCAGACCAATTCCCTTTCCACGACAAGTGAGGTCAACGGAAGCTCTGCCTACAGCTTTGAAGAAGGCTTTTCCATTGGCGGTTATGTGGAAAAGTTATTCGGAGTAAGAGACAACAAGTGGAGTATTAGCGGACAATTCACCTTCGACTGCACCCAGACCATAGAGGACGGCTGGTCCGAATCAACAGCCACAACCCAGGAGCAGAGTGCCACTTTCAGCGAAGGAATCGATCTGCCGCCGTGTACGACTGTGCAGATGAAGCAGGATACCAGCGAGCTTACAGAAACCACAGAATACAACTGCCCGGTAGCACTGAACTACGCGGTGACCATTGTGGAATACACACTGGACCCGAGCAGCAATAACGCCGACTGCAAAACCCGGGTTCTGGCAACCATCGGTACAAATGCCAGAAAAGACCTGTATCAGCGGGCCGTCGTTGAAGAAAGCATCGCATATAACGGTATTTCCTGGAGCACCCTGTTCAGCAATCACAGCGGTCTCAAAACCATCGTACAGGACCAGCTCGCTGTAACGGCACCGATGTCGTCTACAGGTGCAAAATTCACCACGAAAGTAAAGTGCGTATCCAATGAGATTACGGGGCTCGCCCCGATTTATCCTCTCCGGATGATCCGCACCACCTCAGGATATTTTGATTACAACCTGCTCCCGGGTCAGTCTCTGTATCTGAACAATATTCCTCTTGAGGGACTCAACGCACAGTACTATCCTTACTATGGATTCGTTGAAAAGGAAGGCTACTGGATTCTCGTGGATAAAGACGGAAAAGAGCTGAAAGAGAGTGCCGTGGCAACCCTTCAGAAGGATCCGGTCACCGGATACACCAGCCTGATTGGAGGAACAGAGGCAGGCACGGTCTATATCAAATACATGATCAACGAAGGTGTGTACTCCTCATCGGAAAGACCGGATTATTTCACAAAAAACGAGGATCTCACTTCCACTGCAGTGATCAAGGTTGTTGTTGCTCCTGAGTATACGGAAAGCGATTACTTCTACGACTCTGTCAACTGGGCTCTGGAAAACGGAATTGCGAACGGTACCTCTGAGTACGCCTTCTCTCCGTATGACTCCTGCACCCGTGCCCAGATGGTTACCTTCCTGTGGCGCGCAGCAGGCTCCCCTGAGCCTCAGTCCTCAGAAACCGCCTTCTCCGATGTGGACCTGTCCGCATACTACGGAAAGGCTGTTTTATGGGCGAAAGAAAACGGAATCGCCCAGGGCATAGACGCAGGCAGATTCTACCCTGACCGCAGGGTTTCCAGAGGTCAGGCAGTCACCTTCCTGGCCCGGGCACAGAAGGCAGAACCGGCCGAAATTGAGCTTCCTTTCACCGATGTGAATTCCGGCAGCTACTATTACGAACCGGTTAAGTGGGCTCTTGCAGAGGGCATCACAGAAGGAACAACGGAAACCACCTTCTCTCCTGATGCAGACTGCACCAGAGCGCAGATCGT
>JBJFFZ010000102.1:0-2878 GCA_051892195.1 Anaerovoracaceae bacterium | reverse complement strand
ATGGCGGGTCCGTGTGCAGCAGCGTATATTTCTGCGGCGGCTCCGCACGCCCCCCATATTCCGGGCAGCGCTCCGCCACAGCAAATCGAGATGTGCGTAACAGCTTAAGACAACCAAAAAGAATTGAAAAGGCCGCTGCGTGAAATCAGCAGCCTCAGAGTGAAGAAAAGGCCAGCGTTCGCTGGCCTTTTCTTCGTCTTCCTGCAGGCGCAGGCCGGTCTGTTGGCCGGCGGGCCGGCCGTCTCCCGATTGTGCACAAATACAAATGATTCATTCCAACAAAACTGCCTTTTTTCATGGGTGTTGGAATTATTCTTACAGTTTTCTTCTCATTCGCCCCAGAAATGGAAAATTTTTCGTTTTATTTTCATCCATTTCATCCATAAAATTACATTTTCCAAATATTTACTGGTTTTTGATTCCATATTTTCCCTTATTCTGGATTTTTTCTTTTGAATTATAAAACATCTGTGCGACAATTTTACAACACCAGAAAAATTCCGCCTTTTTGTTGGAACCGGATTGTATTTTTGCGAGTACAATCATTTCCGGTGCCGGAATCATTTATATTTCTCGTACCTGCATTGCTCCCGGACCTCATTCCCGAGCAGTGTGATTGCTTTCTGAGGGCATAAGCTGATACAGCGATAACACATGGTACATCGTTTGCCGGAAACTGCCCGATTCCCTTTTATTTCAATATTTCCCATGGGACATTCCCTGCTGCACAGCCCACAGCCAATACATGAATCGCTTATTTTCAACTGATCGGTATATCCCGTGGTCCTGCCATAGAACCAGAGTCTCTGTCCGAACAATCCCCTGAGATGCGCTGTGAAGGATAACCCTTCCTGAGGAAAGTTCCCCTCCCTGATCTGTGATGCGGCCTGTTCCAGACGCTGATCTGCAGCTTTAACGATTTGCCGGTTTTCTGCAATATCTTTTTTCAGCAGTTTCTTGTCGCAGACGGAATCGGGCATTTTTATCTGTATGCCTCCCAGAATTTCTGCACCATACTTCTTTAAAATTCTTGCTGTACAGCCGGTTCCATCTCCGCTGAACAGTCCCATTGTGTTTACCAGAAATATTTTTTTCCTGCTCCACAGAAATGCGTTTCTTTTAATAAAATCTCGCACCATAAAGGGAGCATTGGAAAACTGTGTCGGATAACCCAGGATCACGGTGTCCTGCCTCTCTAACATCTGTATAATCCGGGGATGCTCCAGCGGAACACAATCTGCAGTACCGTCCAGCAGATCTAACAGCTTTTCGACGCAGTGCTTCGTATTTCCGGTACCGCTTAAATAAACTCCGATCATTTATGTATTTTCTCCCTTCACGTTCCGGTTGATTGATTTCTGCAAACCGGGATGGGTCAGTCTCTTTTCCGTTTCAGCATTATCATTATCATCACCCGTTGTAATCCCCTGTTGCGGAATCACGCCCAGTCCCTTCCTCACCACTGGATGAAGGATCCTCCTTCACAGAGGTTTCCGCATCATTGTGCTGCTCTGTATGCCGGGCCGCAGAATCCGTTTTGTCAGGTGCAGTCAGAGACTGCGTCTCACTGCAGGCTGCCATGGCAAACAGCAGGTCTGCTGCAAGAATGGCAGCAAAAGCTCTGTATATCATTTTCTATTATCCTCCTTCACATGATCCGGTATCCGGCGTGCATCAGTCCAAACAGAAACTCCCAGAACTGGCTTTCTTTTTTCATAACTTTTTCCCCGTCATCTATGGCATGAAATGACACGATTCTGTTCTTCTCGTCGATCCACACAGTCCTTCCAGCTTCCTTCATACAAAGTCTCTCCTTTCCGCCAAGAACCACCTATCGTTCGGTAGCTTATTTGATAATAATTAACGGCCATGCCCAGGCGGACACAGCCGCATTGACTGAATATATTTTAACGTCTTTTATAACAATAACCCTGCTTTCAAAAAGGTCACCCTTCTGACCGCTGATAGACTCTGAAAAACTGCCTAATATGCCTGGCGATCAGCTCCATAACCTCCGCTTCCCGTTCCGGTTCCCGGTCACAGAGACCCAGCCACACCGAAACAGGAAAACAGAATTGCGCCGCCATGATTTCCGGGTCATCATCTTTAAACACACCCTGCCGGATCAACTGCTTCACAAGCCCGGTGAAGTACTGCAGCACATCGGAATAATTCTGTCTGGTCTGCATTTTCGCCAGCTCGGGATTCTGAAACTGCTCGATCACCAGCATTTTCCGCGCCCGCCTGATCACAGGGTCGTGAAGGATATAGCGGAGCTGTTCCTGAATCATCTGAACAGCAGCATCAGGAGTCACAGGCAGATCGCGGGCATCTTTTTCCCAATCTGCCCTTGCAAAAATAGAATGAGCCCCATACTCCTCCAGAACTTCCTGCACCAGTTCATCCAGAATCGCCTGCTTGTTCTCGAAATGACTGTAAAGGGATGCCTTCTGAATACCCACTGCACCGGCAATCTGGGCAATCGAGGTAGCTTCAAATCCCTGCACAGAGAACAGTTCCAGCGCGGCTTCCAGAATTTCCTGCTTCCTGTTTCCTCGTCCCATAACAAATTCTCCTTCACTACGACAAAAATTCCATTTTCTGTGATACAAATATCTTACACTACCACTATACCTACCTATCGTTCGGTAGTCAATGTTTTTAAGTAAAATTGCAAAATATTCTAAAATGGTGATACCCCGCGGGCTCCGCGCCGCCCCTGCTTTCACATTCCACCAAACAAAGATAAAACAGGAATTAAACCAGCTAATCCTTTACACTTTCTTGTTTCCTTCCAGGAGTTTACATTGTCTTGATTAATTCCAATTCCCGTGATACCATTTCCGTACCAGAAGAATTTTACATGCCTGCCGGCAAA
>JBJFFZ010000101.1:0-2702 GCA_051892195.1 Anaerovoracaceae bacterium | reverse complement strand
GGCGCCGGCTCTCAGCAGTCCGGGGGATGCCCGGGGCATCCGGCTCTGTTCTGACGGGGTTTTGCCGCGGGATACGATACGCATTCATTTACCCGGCGGCAACCAGGATCGTTGCCGTCAGCGGCTGCGACTCCTGGTGCGGATCCATTTGAGCAGCTGAATGACCGGAAGATTCAGAAGAGCAAGGCCGTAGACGGTAAGAAGCTGGCCTGGGGTCAGGGTCTGAACCTGAAAGATGCCATGCAGTCCCGGAATCATCAGTACCCCTGTTATAAGGACGAGGCCTGCAAGGAATGCTCCCGTGAGATACCGGTTGTTAAAAAAACGGCCGGTAAACAGCACCGGATGCTCTGATTTGCAGTTGAAGCCGTGGACGAGACGCCCTGTGCACAGGGTCCCGAAGGCCATGGTGCTGGCCAGCAGGGCATTTCCGTCCCGGAAGCCTGTGAGAAACGCAAGCATGGTCATGAAACCGATGCACAGGCCCTCCGTTCCGATTCCCCAGAGGAACGGCTTCGTCAGTATGGATTCGTCTGCGGCCCTCGGCTTTTCATTCATCACGTCCCGGCTGTGAGGCTCAAGTCCCAGTGCGATGGCCGGCAGGCTGTCTGTGAGAAGATTGATAAACAGCAGATGCACCGGGGCAAATGGCACAGGAAGGGCCGCAAGAGAAGCAGCCAGCACCACCAGGATTGCGCCGAAATTTCCCGACAGAAGGAACCGGATGGAGTTTTTTATATTCTGATAAATATTCCGCCCGTTTTCCACCGCCTTTACGATGGTTGCAAAATTGTCGTCCGTAAGCACCACCGCAGCGGCATCCTTTGACACCTCACTGCCTGTGATTCCCATAGCCACGCCGATGTCCGCCTGCTTGAGAGCCGGGGCATCGTTTACCCCGTCCCCCGTCATGGCAACCGTATTTCCCCGTTCCTGCCACGCCCGAACGATACGGATCTTATGCTCAGGAGATACTCTGGCATACACCGAGATCCCCGGAACAAATTCCCGGAGCTCCTCATCGGTCATATGCTCGATCACCGCCCCCTCGCAGGACTCGGACACATCCTGCAGGATGCCGATGCGCTTTGCAATGGCAGCCGCCGTCACCCGGTGATCCCCCGTAATCATCACCGGCTTTATGCCCGCCCGGATACATTCTGCAACTGCTGCCGCAGATTCTTCCCGCGGAGGGTCCATCATGGCAATCAGTCCCAGAAATGTAAGATCCTCTTCATCCGCTGCTGTCAGCGCTTTTACCCCTTCGAGAGGCTTTGCAGCAAATGCAAGCACCCGCAGACCGTTCTCTGAATACTTTTCATTCTGCAGTACGACCGCTCTGCGGTCACCCTCAGTAAAGGCCCGCACCCGGCCGTTTTCCTTTATGCGGTTCACCCGGCCAAGAAGCACATCTGTAGCCCCCTTTACCGCCATAACGTACTCCCCGTTGATCCGGTGCCCGGTAGACATGAGCTTTCTGTCGCTGTCAAAGGGCACCTCAGAAAGCCGCGGGGACCCGGCGCGGATTTCCTCCGGATTGATTCCAAGCCTGCTTCCAAGATTGAGCAGGGCTGTTTCCGTAGGGTCGCCCATTTCCCTGCCGCCGCTGTTGGACGCGTCGTTGCACAGAATGCTGAACCTGAGAAGCTCCATCTGGGCCTCGTCTGCAGGATCAATTTCAGCTGCCGCCACACTTTTTCCGTTCACATAATAATCCTCTACGGTCATTCTGTTCTGCGTAAGGGTTCCTGTCTTGTCGGAGCAGATGACAGACACGCTTCCCAGACCCTCCACCGCCTGAAGCTTCCTTATAATCGCGTTCTCCTTTGCCATTTTCTGAGTGCCGAAGGACAGCACAATGGTGACGATGGAGCTCAAAGCCTCCGGTATGGCAGCCACTGCAAGAGCAACGGCAAACAGAAAGGCATTCACAAAGGAATCCCCTCTGAGGAGACTCACGCAAAGCAGCACACCGCAGAAAAGGAGAATGACCAGGGAAAGCTTTTTCCCGAAATCATCAAGATTCCGCTGCAGCGGCGTCTGCCTGGCAGACGCATTTTTCAGCATCCCCGCAATCTTTCCAACTTCTGTGCTCATTCCGATGGAGGCCACCTCAAAGGAGCCCCGGCCATAGGTTACAAAGCTGCCGGAAAACACCCGGTTGGTCTGATCCCCCAATGCCGCCCCTGCAGGCACCTCATCCAGAGATTTTTCCACAGGAAGGCTTTCCCCGGTGAGAGCGCTTTCATCCACCTTCAGGCTGGCGCAGGAAAGCAGTCTGCCGTCTGCAGGAATCAGGTCCCCGGCCTCCACCAGGACCTCATCTCCCACTGTCACCTCACGAGCAGGAATCTGTACGAGCTTTCCGTCCCGCACAACCCGTGCTTCCGGTGCCGAAAGGCTTTTCAGGCTGTTCAGAGACTGCTCCGCCTTTACGGTCTGAACCGTCCCTAAAACGGCATTCATGGTAATCACTGCAACAATTACGGCAGCGCTGCTGCCCTCTCCCAAAAGACCGGAAACAACCGCCGCAACCATAAGAATCATGACGAGAAAATCCCGGAACTGCTCAAGGAATATCCGGAACACCCCTTTCTTTTCTGTCTCCTGAAGCTCATTGGGACCGTATTTTTCCTGATTGATCCTGGCCTGTTCTGATGTAAGCATCTGTTTTCCTCCTTTTTTAAAAGCTGTGGGGCCGG
>JBJFFZ010000100.1:4362-11167 GCA_051892195.1 Anaerovoracaceae bacterium | reverse complement strand
GCCCGGCAGCCCCGGCTGCCCCCGGAATCTGCGGAGTCCACAGCAGAAGTATTCAAAAACTATTATTGCAGCAGAGGAGAGAGCTTATGAAAGACTTTGTAATATCCATAGGCGTTGAGTATGGCAGCGGAGGCATTGCCATCGGAAGAAAACTGGCGGAAAATCTGGGAATCGCCTGTTATGACCGGGATATCATCGATGAAATTCTCGAAGAAGTGGGAATTTCAAAGAGTCTGGTGGAAAAATCAGAGGCCGGTATTGATGTAAAGGGAAAAAAGCTGGAACGCACCGTGGCCGGTGCACCGGGCAACTATGCAAACTTTACGGACCGGCTGATTCAGGTTCAGTCCGCTGTGATCCGCAAGCTGGCGGACCGGGGCTCCTGCGTGATTATCGGGCGAAGCAGCGACTATATCCTGAGAGACAGGGAAAACTGCCTGAGTATCTTTATTTATGCACCGCGGAGCGTGCGCATTCAGACCATTATGCAGAATCACGATCTGACGGAAGAGGATGCGACATTTATTGTTGAGAAAAACGACCGTACCCTCAGGAGGCGGTATGAACAGATTACCGGCACCTATCAGGGGGACCGTCACACGAGACATCTGCTGGTGGACAGCAGCGTGCTGGGATGGGACGGTACGGCGGAGTACATCGAAGCCTTCGTGAAGAAGAGATTCGGACTGGATGAGAAGTAGTACCTGCAGTGTGTTGGAAAGGATACAGTTATGGAAAACAGAAAAGCATCAGAATTTAACAAGGTGCTGGGTGCATGGGATATTCTCGTCATCGCATTCGGCGCCATGATCGGCTGGGGATGGGTCGTATCCTCAGGCGGATGGATTACCACCGGCGGCATCATCGGTGCAGCCCTGGGATTTGTGATCGGCGGCATCATGGTATTCTTTGTAGGGCTCACCTACGCGGAGCTGACGGCGGCCATGCCTCAGTGCGGAGGAGAGCACGTCTACAGTCACAGGGCCATGGGTCCTGTAGGGTCCTTTGTGTGCACCTGGGCCATCATTCTCGGTTATATCAGCGTTGTATGCTTTGAGGCATGTGCGCTTCCGACCATTATTACTTACATCTTCCCGTCCTTCCTGCAGGGATATCTTTACACCGTGGCAGGATTTGATATCTACGCTTCATGGCTTGCAGTGGCTGTGCTCGTAGCCCTCTTTATGACGTATGTCAATATCCGCGGGGTCAAGGTGGCAGCCATTGTGCAGACCGTCCTGACGGTAGTCATCGGCGTTGTGGGCATTCTTCTGATCGCAGTGTCCGTCATCCGGGGCGACGGGGCAAATGTTGCAGAGCAGATGTTTGTGGGCGAAACGGCAGGCGCGTCCTTTAAGGCCATCATCAGCGTGGCAGTTATGACACCGTTCTTCTTTATCGGGTTTGACGTTATCCCGCAGGCAGCGGAGGAAATCAACGTTCCGCTGAAGAAGATCGGACGGATTCTCATTATGTCCGTAGTGCTGGCCGTGGCGTTCTACGCTCTGGTCATCATCGGAGTTGGCCGGATCATGTCTGCTGCCGATATTGCAGCGTCCGTTGAGGGAAGCGGTCTTGTGACTGCCGACGCCATGGCCCAGGCCTTCAACAGCCAGATCATGGCAAAGGTTCTGATCATCGGCGGTATGTGCGGAATCGCCACGAGCTGGAACTCATTCCTTATGGGCGGCAGCCGCGCCATGTACTCCATGGCTGAGTCCTATATGATTCCGAAGAGCTTTGCAAAGCTTCACCCGAAGTACAGAACTCCGGTAAACGCACTGTACCTCATCGGCGCTCTTTCCATCCTTGCACCGTTCGCAGGAAGAAAGATGCTGGTATGGGTCGTAGACGCTGGTAATTTCGGATGCTGCGTGGCATACTGTATGGTGGCTATTTCCTTTATCATCCTTAGAAAGAAGGAACCGGAGCTGGATCGTCCGTACAAGGTGGGACCTTACCGCCTGGTAGGCGCGCTGGCCGTGATCATGTCTGCCTTTATGGTGGTTATGTATATCATTCCGGGTTCCGGTGCAGCCCTGGTTCCGCAGGAGTGGATCATGGTAGGCGGATGGATTCTTCTGGGCATCGTATTCTTTGCAGCATGCAGGGCAAAGTACGGCGAACGGTTCGGCACTCTGGTGGAGATTATTTCCGAGGAGGATGCCCTGACCCTTCAGACCAGCGACGAGGATCTGGACGCAGCCATCACTGCAGCCATCGACGCGGCTATCGCAAAGGTGCTCAGCAGACAGGCAGAGCAGCAGCCGGTATAGGCCGTATATAATATAATGTAGAAAAAGCACGGAAGAAACGGAGAATTGAATTATGAGTTTATCAGATTTTGGATTTTACCTGCCGGTCAATATTGTATTTGGCGCAGGAAAGGTATCGCAGGCAGGGGAGCTGACAAAAAAGTACGGCAGCAGAGCCCTGATCGTAACAGGAGGCAGCAGCGCAAAGAAGTCCGGACTTTATGACAGAGTCAGAGAAAGCCTTGCGGATGCAGGCGTTTCCTCCGTGCTCTTTGATAAAGTAAAGCCAAACCCTCTGACCACAACCGCCATCGAAGGGGCGGAAACGGCAAAGGCAGAGGGCTGTGATGTGGTGGTGGCCATCGGCGGCGGCAGCATCATGGACTGCGCCAAGGCCATTGCCTTCCTTGCGGTAAACGACGGAGACATCAACGAATATATCTACAATATCAGAACCAGTGACAGGGCGCTGCCCCTGATTCTGATCCCTACAACCTGCGGAACGGGGTCCGAAGGAAACGGATTTGCGGTTCTCACAAATCCGGAAAACGGGGACAAAAAATCATTGCGCTGCAATGCCATTATCGCAAAGGCGTCCATTGTGGATCCGGAGTGCATGCAGACCATGCCCAAGAGCGTTCTGGCATCGGTGGGCTTTGATGCTCTGTGCCACAACATAGAAGCATATACCTCTTCCATCTGTCAGCCTTTTACGGACGCCCTTGCCCTTTACGCCATGGAGCTCATTGCGGGAAACCTTGTGAACCTGTATAAGGGCACGGATAACAGCATGAAGGCCTGGGAGGCTGTGACTGTGGCCAGCACCATCGGGGGCATGGTCATCAACCAGGCCGGAGTGACTCTGGCCCACGGCATGGAGCATCCTGCCAGCGGCCTGAAGGACATTACCCACGGAAAGGGCCTTGCAGCCCTGACTCCTGCGGTTATCGACGCCTCTTATCCGGGAGCGGAGGAAAAATTCGCGCGGATCTCCAGAATCCTTGGGGGCAGCGGAGCTGCCGACTGCGGAGACCGGGTTCGGGCTCTTCTTTCAGAGCTGGATCTTGCAATCGGTCTTTCTGATCTGGGGATTGCCGAAGAGGATATTCCGTGGATGGCAGAAAACTGCATGAAGGTTTCTGCTGCGGGGGTTGCCAACAATCCGGTGGTATTTACCCGGGAGGAAATTGCTGAGATCTACCGGAAGGCCCTGTAGGCCCGGAACCGGAAACGGAAATCAGGAATCAGAAATCCGAAATTCCGTCGAGGGAAGGAAATTTTCCCGGCCCGCCCGGCGGGCCCCCTGCAGGGATTTGTATTTTTGCTGACAAAAAGGCTCTGCCTGTGATATAATCGGTCTTACGAAAGAAATTATCGAGCAAAGGAGAAAGACTGATGTCCTTATATCAGGAATGGGTTGACCTGTACGAAGGTCAGACAAATGAAACATTTCAGAAGTTCTGGAATGAATACTCAGCTGCTGAGACAAAGATTTATACGCAGCTTCTTTCTGCGCCGGAAAGCAAGTACACCGGTGTTGTAAAAGACAAGGCTGCAGAGCTGGGTGTTGATGAAAAGATCTTCATGGGTTTTCTGGACGGAATTAACGACAGCCTTAAGGAAAAGGCTGATATTGAAAGCATAGAGAGAGATTCGGAATTTTCACTGGATGTAGATCTGGAAAAGCTCTATTTTAACATGCTGGACGCAAAGGCAGAATATCTGTACACCCTTCCTCAGTGGGATGAGATTCTGACAGAGGAGAAGCGCGCGGAGATCACAAAGGCGTACAAGAAATCAAAGACGGTTGTGAAGGAAGTGCGCATCGGAAGAAACGATCCGTGTCCGTGCGGAAGCGGAAAGAAGTACAAGAAGTGCTGCGGCGCCAACAACTAGCAGTGATTCACACGGTATTGCTTATAACCTGCAGTACCGTGTTCTTTTTATGTGCAGCCGGAGGCTGCGGAGGATGTCTGGAATGGAAAAAAAGCAAATTCATATTGTTCTGGTGGAACCGGAAATTCCGCCAAATACAGGAAATATTTCCAGAACCTGTGCCATTACCGGGGCAAAGCTCCATCTGGTGAAGCCCCTGGGCTTTTCCATCGACGATAAGCACGTGAAGCGGGCAGGGCTGGATTACTGGGATCACCTGGATCTGGAAATTCACGAAAGCCTGCAGGCTTTTCTTGAAAAATACGGAAATGAAAAGCTGTTTCTGGCAACCACCCACGGAAGCGTGTGCTATACGGATGTGATTTATCCGGAAGGATGCTTCATCCTGTTCGGAAAGGAGACGGCGGGGCTGCCCAGGGATCTGATTGCGGCCCATCCGGATACGGCGGTGCGGGTTCCCATGGGGGATCACCCGGACCTGCGCTCCCTCAACCTCTCAAATTCTGTGGCGGTGGTGCTTTACGAGGCTCTGCGGCAGCACGGGTTTCCGGGGCTGGTGTAGGGACACAGACGGATTGCGCAAAAGAAAGGAGCAAACGCGATGCAGCTGATGATCCGGCAGCGGGTCTTTTCCTGGACCGACAGCTATGATGTGTACGACGAGGCAGGCAATGTCTGCTATACGGTGAAGGGCGAATTTTTTTCTCTGGGGCACCGGCTTCATGTGTACGACCGGGCCGGCCGGGAGGTGGGCATGGTAAAGCAGAAGCTCATGACCATTCTGCCGGTGTTTGAAATCGAAATCGGCGGCGTCCCCCGGGGGCGGGTGAACCGGAAGTTCTCCATGTTCCGGCCCCGGTATGAGGTGGACTATATGGGATGGCGGGCCGACGGGGATTTTCTCGGCTGGCAGTACGATGTGTACGAGGCCTGCTCTCTGGCGGTGCGGGTATCAAAGAAGCTTTTAAGCTGGGGAGATACCTATGTGATTGAGTACTCGGAGCTTCATCACGAGCTTCCGGCCCTGATGCTGGTCCTTGCCATCGATGCGGCCAACTGCAGCAGCGACAGCGACCACGGGCTGTTCAATACGTAAGACCATCCGTTCCTGCCTGCCGCAGGGAAGTCACACGGAAACCATTTTGAAAAGACGGTGAAGAATCCATCTGGATGATGGGCATTTCAACCGCAAATACATTGCAGAAGAAAGGAACAACCATGCTTCATATCGGATGTCATCTGTCCTCAACGAAGGGCTTTGAACATATGGGAAAGGAAGCTCTGTCCATCGGAGCGGATACCTTTGCCTTTTTTACAAGAAATCCACGGGGCGGAAGCGCCAAACCCATTGACCCGGCAGACGCTCAGGCTCTGGTGCAGCTTCTTTCCGACCATCAGTTTGCAAAGCTGGTGGCCCATGCGCCTTATACCCTGAATCTCTGCTCCGACAAGCCGGAGATCCGGGAGTTTGCCTTCAACACCATGAAGGACGATCTAAAACGCATGTCCTATATCCCGGGAAATTACTATAACTTCCACCCGGGCAGCCACGTGAAGCAGGGGGCGGAAGCAGGAATCACCATGATCAGCGATGCCCTGAACCAGCTGCTGCCTGCAGCAGGCACCACCACCGTTCTGCTGGAGGGAATGGCAGGAAAAGGCACAGAAATAGGAAGGAATTTCCAGGAATTAAAAGAAATCATCGACCGCACCGGCGGTCACCCGTCTCTGGGGGTATGCCTGGACACCTGTCATGTATACGATGCAGGGTATGATATTGTAAACGATCTGGACGGGGTTCTGGACGAGTTTGATAAGGTCATCGGACTGGACCGGCTGAAAGCGGTTCACATTAACGACAGCAAAAATCCTTTCGCAAGCCACAAGGACCGCCACGAAAAGATCGGGCAGGGAACTCTGGGGCTGGAAACCTTCCGGAAGGTGATCAACCACCCGGTGCTGAAGGATCTTCCGTTTATTCTGGAGACACCGAATGAACTTTCCGGCTACAAGGAAGAAATTGCACTGCTGCGGAGCATGGCGGAATAAAAGAAGCGGAGGCAGTCGTTTATGGTGTATGAGCATACGGTTCCCGGGGTGTTTATCGAGCGGCCCAACCGGTTTATCGCGGTGGTTTCCGTTGACGGGCAGCCCCAGCGGGTCCATGTAAAGAATACCGGCCGCTGCCGGGAGCTTCTGATTCCGGGCACCCAGGTCTACCTTGCAGAGGGAACAGGTCCGGGCCGCAAAACAAAATACGACCTCATCGGCTGTCTGCGAAAGGCCGATCCAGAAAATCAGCGGGTACAGCGGCTGATTCATATGGACAGCCAGGCCCCCAACCGGATCGCCCGGGAATGGCTTGCGTCACGTCCCGTGACAGATGTAAAGGCCGAATACACCTGGGGGAACTCCCGTCTGGATTTCTTTTTCAGAGAGGAGGGAAAACCCTGCCTTATGGAGGTCAAGGGGGTCACCCTGGAGACAGGAGGAACCGCCTTCTTTCCCGACGCGCCCACGGAGCGGGGCGTAAAGCACCTGAAGGAGCTGACGGCGGCGGTCGCTCAGGGGTACGGCGCCTTTGTGTGCTTTGTGGTCCAGATGGACGGGGTTTATGAGGTCCTGCCCAATGAAGCCACGGACCCCGCCTTTGC
>JBJFFZ010000100.1:0-4262 GCA_051892195.1 Anaerovoracaceae bacterium | reverse complement strand
CTGCTCCTCCATGGCCTCCCGGAGGGCTTCGGAGTCAAGAAGCACCAGGTCCCGGATCCGGGGATCCCGCAGGAGGTGCTTCCAGGCGGTGCGGGTTGCCCGCACGAAGGAGTCGTTTAAGGGGATTTCCTGCTCGATGAGGGGACATTCGTAGGGAAGCTCGTTGTCGTTGTAGATCATTTCCAGGGTGCCTTCCTCGGTAATGTAGGGCATCAGCGGAAAGGTGCGGCACTGGACCGGGCGGATTTCCCGGATGCAGTGGGCAGGCCCCGGACAGGCGGCCATATGGATCACAGGTCCCCAGGACTCGGGAAAGTCAAATTCTGCGGCGTCCTCTTCGGACAGAGTCAGAAAGCCCTCCTGCTCCCGGTGCAGAAGCTCCTCGCCGGGCAGCAGGTAAATTCCAAGCTCTCCGTCCGAATCCTGGCAGCAGGCGGCGCCGCACAGAAACCCGCAGTCGGAGTTGATGGGATCGAAGCGGTTGAGGAAGCGGTAAAGTGCTTTGTATTTTCGGATGATTGCGGAGGAGTTCTGTTCCATGGGAGGTCCTTTCTGTGTTTTAAGTGGCGGCGGAATTTCCGGGAAAATGCCGCAGAAAACGGAAAGCCGGGGCTTTCGGCACGGTTTGTTTCATTATATCAGGAAGACAGGCACTTCAAAAGGATTCCCCGGGAAAAAAGGGGAAGATTGCAGGAACAATGTTTGCAATATAAAGGATGGTGGACTAAAATAGGAACGTGTATGCAGTACACTTGCCCTCCCGGGGAGGGCGGGGATGTGTACGGGATTTTATTCTGAAAAAGGAGATGTTAATTTTATGAAAAATCTGTTCGCTGCCTGGCAGCGCATCAGCCTGGTTCTGCGGATTTTTGCAGGCCTGGTCATCGGTGCAGTTCTCGGGCTTCTTGTTCCGCAGGCTGCGGGAATGGCAATTCTCGGAAATGTTTTTGTAGGAGCCCTGAAGGGGATCGCTCCTGTTTTAGTATTTATTCTGGTGATCAGCTCTCTGGCTCATGCCAAAGGGGGCATCGGGGGACGGTTCCGCATGGTCATCGTCCTGTATGTGGGAAGCACTTTGCTTGCGGCTCTGGCCGCGGTCTGCGCCAGCTTCCTGTTCCCGGTGACCATGACCCTGGCCTCCGGAGATGTGGGAAGCACTCCACCAAGCGGCATCGCCGAGGTCCTGACCAATCTCGTGACCAATATGGTGAGCAATCCCATCGGCGCCATTGTGAACGCCAACTACATCGGGGTGCTGTTCTGGGCCCTGATTTTCGGTCTGGGACTGAAAATGCTGGCCAAGCCGGCCACGCTTGATATGATCGAGGACCTGTCCGACATGGTGTCCTGCGCAGTGCGCTGGGTCATTCAGTTTGCGCCTTTCGGTATTCTCGGTCTGGTGTTTGACGCTGTGTCCACCAACGGCCTTGCCATCTTTACCGATTACGGAAAGCTCCTGCTGCTTCTGGTGGGTACCATGCTGTTTGTGGCTCTGGTCATCGACCCGCTCATGGTATTCCTGACCGTCCGCAAAAACCCGTACCCGCTGGTGCTGACCTGCCTGAAGGAAAGCGGTCTTACGGCGTTCTTCACCAGAAGCTCTGCCGCAAATATTCCGGTCAACATGCAGCTTTGTGAACGCCTGGGTCTGGAAAAGGATTTCTACTCTGTATCCATTCCGCTGGGAGCCACCATCAACATGAACGGAGCAGGCGTTACCATCACGGTTATGACCCTGGCCGTTGCCCATACCCTGGGCATTCCGGTGGATTTTGTTTCTGCCGTACTGCTGAGCCTCATGGCAACCATCGGCGCCTGCGGCACCTCCGGAGTGGCCGGGGGCTCTCTGCTGCTGATTCCTATGGCCTGCAGCATGTTCGGCATCGGCAATGATCTGGCCATGCAGGCTGTGGCCGTAGGCTTTATCATCAGTGTGATTCAGGACTCTGTGGAAACGGCTCTGAACTCCAGCGGCGACGCCATGTTCACTGCAGCGGCCGAGTTCCGGGAAATGAAAAAGAAGGGCCAGACACCGGCATTCTTTACGGAAGGACTGAAAAAGCTGTAGGAACTGCAGCGGAAAGAATACAATATGAATCATGCGATGCAGCGCGCCTTTACCCAGGCGCGCCATTTTCTAAAAGGGGAGCCGGTGCTTTCGGCAGCGGCCCTTCTGTCCCTGCTGACTGCTGTGTGGGTTCCTCCTTCCCGGGCATGGCTTGACTACCCGGATCTGCGGGTGCTGGCCCTGCTGCTGTGTCTGATGCTGACGGTGGAGGGGCTGCGGGGCACCGGCCTGTTTCTGTATGCAGGAAGAAAGCTTCTCGGACGGGTCACCGGGACCCTGGGCCTGACCCTGGTTCTCACGGGACTCTGTTTCTTTTTCAGCATGCTGATCACCAATGACGTGGCCCTGCTTACCTTTGTGCCTTTTTCCATCACTACGCTGACCATGGCGGGAAAGAGGCATCTGCTGGTGCCGGTCATCGTGCTGCAGACGGCAGCGGCAAATCTGGGCAGCATGCTGACCCCGGTGGGAAATCCCCAGAATCTTTTTCTGTATTCCTATTTCAATATTCCGGCAGGAAAAATGATTCTTGTGATGCTTCCTTTAACCCTGCTGTCGCTGATGCTGCTCCTTGTGTGGGCAGGGCTGGTGGCCCGCAGGGAGCGGGGGAGGGGGGCCGCGGATGCGCCCGGAGAGGCGTCTTTGGACGGGGCGTTTTCCAAAGAGAAAATGAATTCCCGGGAACTTTTTCTGTACGGACTGATGGCGGTCATCTGCCTTCTTTGCGTGGCACGGGTTATTTCCTGGGAAATCATGCTGGCTGCAGTGGTGCTGCTGGCTCTCGGGACGGACCGGACCCTGTTTCTTCGCATTGACTGGCTGCTGCTTCTGACCTTTGTGTTTTTCTTTATCTTCATCGGCAACCTGCAGGCCATTCCGCAGGTGGGAACGCTGCTGCGGGGAATGCTTGCGGAGCACACTCTGGCAGCCTGCATCCTGGGCAGCCAGATCATCAGCAATGTGCCTGCGGCAGTGCTGTTTTCCGGGTTTACCACCGATGTGGTGAGCCTTCTGTACGGCGTCAACGCAGGGGGCATGGGAACCCTCATCGCATCCCTTGCCAGCGTGATTTCCTTCCGGATCTACGCCGCAGCGGAAGGGGCGGACCTGAAAAAATATTTCCTGTACTTTACCCTTGTGAATGCGGTCTTTCTTGCCGTTTTATGGGCAGCAGCCGGGCTGCTGAAGATTCTGTATTGAAGAGACATTCAATCTGTGATATGATTTTTTGTACGAAAATAAGAACAAAACGGACGGGCGCTCTGCGCCCGGAAAATACTGCTTGCAGGGAAAGGGGCGCAAGGTGAAAAGGATGTTGGTTACGAAGCTGGTGTGTCTGGGCGCAGTGGGAGCGCTTTTGTGCGGCTGCGCGGCAGTGACAGGAGGGGGCTCCTCCGGGGGAAAGGTGATTTCCGGGGAGCCTGTGGATTTTCAAAGCTTTTGTATCACAGAGGCCGGCATGAGCGCCGAAGTGGACGTGATCCGGGGAGAACGGCAGGGAGACGGCATCCGGCTGGAACGGGTGCAACGCAATATATCCCTTGGAGATCAGGAAGTGCCGGTCCGGGAAATTGAAGGAGGACCGGAGCTGCTTTCTGAGATACAGTCCCTGTTTGCAGAGGCCGGGATCACTTCCTGGGACGGTTTTGCGGGAGCCTGCCCTCCGGGGGTGATGGACGGCAGCAGCTTTTCCTTTACCTGTACCCTCACCGACGGAAGGACCATCCAGGCGAGCGGAACCAACAACTACCCGAAAAACTACTATCAGGTCCGCAAAGCCATCTCTGATATGCTTCTTTACGAAGAGCTTGAAAGTACGGCATTTGAAACGCCGGTGTACGGGCTGACGCTTCCCCGGTCCTGGGCGGGACAGGTGAATGCCTGCTTCTACCCGGAAAGCACCGTCTTTTTTATCCCTCTTGAGAACCGTCAGCTGTATCTGCTGCGGATGGAACAGTATCCATGCGAGATGAAGGTGGATCAGGAGCGTGTGCCGGTGGGGGTTCTCACTGCAGAAGGAAAGGATGATATCTGCCTTTACATGCACCTTTACGGAGCTTCTCTGTCGCCGGAGGAAGGCACTGCAGAGCAGTGCGCCGTGGTGGATGCTCTGGAAACGGACATAAAGACCATCGTCACCGGTATTACCGGAAGAAACGGGTACACCTTTGCGCCGGAGATTCAGAGATAAAAA
>JBJFFZ010000099.1:0-11296 GCA_051892195.1 Anaerovoracaceae bacterium | reverse complement strand
CAGCTCCATGGCGGAGCAGAACGCCGGATGCCAGTGGGTTTTGCTGTTCCTTTTACTGTTGACGGATTTCAAAACTGCCTCCCTTCTTAGATGACTTTCGTGTGTGTTTCTGACTTTAATAATTACCATATAATTACAGTAAAAATATACCATACGCAAATGAGCTTGTAAACCATAAATATTAAATTACACCATTAATGAGCGAATATGGAAACTATAAAAGGGAAAAAACCGGGAGGCCAGCCAGGCCCCCCGGCTCCGCTATCCGCGGTCCTGCAGATGCAGCTCCACGATCCGGTCCTTTGCCCGGAGAAACAGTGCAGTCAGAGTGGGATCGAAGTCTCTGCCGGACCCTTCCCGGATAATCTGAAAGCAGGTGTCTAAGGGCAGGGCATCACGGTAGCAGCGGTCTGCGGATACGGCGTCAAACACATCTGCAATGGCCATGATCCTTGCGTGAAGGGGGATGGCTTCGCCCTTCAGCCCATCGGGATATCCGGTGCCGTTCCATTTTTCGTGGTGGTGACGGGCCACCTCGTAGGCGATCTTCTGAAATTCCGGTTCATTGAGATTGGCAAAGGTCTGCAGGATGATTTCGCCGCCCCGGGGGGCGTGAAGCTTCATAATTTCGTATTCTTCGTCCGTGAGCTTTCCCGGCTTCTGTAAAATCCGGTCCGGAGTGGAGATCTTTCCGATGTCGTGCATGGGGGCGGCCCGCTTGATGTAGTCCGTATAGTCCAGGGTCAGAAGCCTGCGGTATTTCGGTTCCCGCTGCATTTCCTGCAGGAGAATACTGACGTATCCCTGAGTCCTGTGGATGTGGCCGCCGGTGGAGTGGTCCCTGTTTTCCACCAGAGTGGCGAAGCTTACCACGGTGGCGGCGTTCTTTTCCGCCAGAATCCGGTAGGACGGGTCCTCCAGATTGATGTAAAGGCCTACGATGAGGATGGCAGGAAACAGGGAGGTCATGAGAATCTCCGGAAAGAGGATCTGGGAAATCAGCAGGACAAAGGCTACGATTTCAAAGAAAAAGATGCTGAAAAGCTTGCGCCGCTTCAGATTTCTTCTCCGGACAAAGGTGATGCCGAACACCAGCCCGAAGTGGATGAGCATGGAGGTGAAGCAGGCATAAACGGAAATGCCCATGGAGTAGTCCGTGCTGACGCCGTGGATATAGTGAACCTCCGGCAGGAACAGAATGATGCAGACAAATGAGAGAATCCCGGGAATCAGCAGGGCAAAGAGCCCTGACTTTTTTTTCGGAAGTCCGCCGGTGACGTCCAGCATATAAAGGAAGCTGCCGATGATCACCGCGTCCATCAGCAGGAAAAACAGGGCGTGAAAGACCAGATTGAGCTCATCGGGCACCAGAGCCCGGTGGTTGACGGTCCATGCGGTCAGTCCGTCAAAGAAGACTGCCCAGGGGCAGATCACCAGCAGCACATCAAAATAATGGCTGCAGGAAAGTCCGGAACGCAGGGAGGACCGGATGTAGACAAAGGTAATGTAAAGTATGATCACAAGGCAGCCCAGCTGCAGTTTGATATCGCTCATAATTGCTCCATAACTCCTTTTTTGGCTCCCGGAGGAGCCGCACACGACCCCGTCCCGGAGGGCGGATTCATTTTACCGGTAAATGGTTTCCTTGATTATTATATCTTATTTTTTCGGGGAGACAAGAAGGGACAATCGGGAAAACCGGTGAGGAATCCGAGGCGACGGAAGCCCCGGCTTCCAGAGCTGAAAGCCCGGAAAAACAGAAAAAATCTGTTGCAGAAAATATGAATCAATGGTAAAATAGTGAATGTATGCGGACGCTCCGCTGCCATGGCGCACACAGGGTGCGCACAGAAGATGAGACAACACAGGAAACAAGGCCCTCCCGGCCGGATGCCTTCTGCTGCATGGTAAGAACGTCTAAGAGAAAAGAGGACACGAGATGAACATTATTGAAGCAATCGAACAGGATTACAAGAGAGACGACCTTCCTGCATTCAACGTTGGTGATACTTTAAAGGTATACATCAAGATCAAGGAAGGCAACAAGGAAAGAATTCAGATGTTCGAAGGTTTCGTTCTGAAGATTCAGAACGGCGGCCTCAGCCAGACATTCACAGTAAGAAAGATTTCTTCCGGTGTCGGCGTAGAAAAGACTTTCCCGATGCACTCACCTGTTATTGAAAAGATCGAAGTAGTGAAGCGCGGCAGCGTAAGACGTGCAAAGCTGAACTACATGAGAGAAAGAACAGGTAAGGCTGCAAAGATCAAGTCAAAGGAAGCTTAATCAGAAACGATTACAGAATACCGCATCTTCGGGTGCGGTATTTTTGTGCTTTTTTTGAGAGAAAACGGCCCCGGATGCCCTGCATCCCCCTGGTTCCTTAAGCATATTTTAATGTGAAGGAACGGTGAATTTGCATCTCATTTCATTGACAAATCTTTTACACGGGTGTTAAATTACACAGAGGTTTTTTTCGGGTGTAAATCATATCCGGAGAAGAGAGGGAGACGATGATTAAAAATATATTTGCAAAAGCAGAAGCTTTTCTGAAAAAATCGGAGCAGAGGCCGGTGCTGTTCTGTGTGAGCCTGGCCATTGTTCTGTATCTCATTGTGGAAATGCTCAGCCGCAGGTCTGCGGTGCAGGGGATTCTGTACATGGTGCAGGACCCGCTGATGTTTTTATATAATGCGCTGATCGTGCTGCTGACCCTTTCGGTGGCATGGGTCTTCCGCAAAAAACGGTTTGTGCTGGCGCTGCTGTCCATGTTCTGGGTGGCTCTGGGGTTTGTGAACTGTATCCTTCTGGGGTGCAGGACAACACCGCTGAACTTTATGGATTTCCGGACCTTTAAGGATGTTATGAGCATTATGACCGTGTATTTCAGGCCGTGGCAGATTGTGCTCATGTTTGCGGGGCTGGCGGCTTTTATCGCCCTGGTGGTGCTGCTCTTTGTAAAGGCGCCGAAGGAAAAAAACAGCCGGCTGAAGGCTCTGGGCTGCGTGGGGGCTCTGTCTGTGGCTCTGTCCTTTTCCACCACGGCCTATGTGTCCAACGGCTCTCTTGCCACCACCTTCCACAACATTCACGATGCGTACAAGGAGTACGGCTTTGCCTACTGCTTCGCCTGCAGCGTGGTGGACCGGGGGATCACGGAGCCGGACAATTATTCTCAGGAGGCGGTGCAGGCCATCGTGGACCGGGTGCAGGAGCGCAATGCCCAGAGCGGAATCTCTGCAGAGGTGGTTCCTTCAGACCGTGCATCGGAGGAGACGCCGAACATCGTCATTCTGCAGCTGGAATCCTTCTTTGATGTCAATCATCTGAAGGGCGTTACATACAGTGAAAATCCCCTGCCGGTGTTTACATCCCTGAAGGAAAACTACAGCTCCGGCTATCTGCTGACGCCGTCCTTTGGGGCAGGCACCTCCAACACGGAGTTTGAGGTGCTTACGGGCATGTCCATGGATTACTTCGGCCCGGGAGAGTATCCGTATACAACAGTGCTCCGGGAGACCACCGACGAATCCGTGGCGTATGATCTGAAGGCTTACGGCTACGGCACCCACGCCATTCACAACCATACAGGAAAGTTCTACGGAAGGTATCTTGTTTATCCAAATCTGGGATTTGATTCCTTTACCTCCGTGGAATATATGCAGGATGTGGAGCGCAATCCGCTGAAGTGGGCCGACGATTCCTGCCTTACGACGGAGATAAAGAAAGCGCTGGATTCCACCCCGCAGCAGGATCTTGTCTTTGCTGTTTCCGTGCAGGGGCACGGCAAATATCCGGAGGAATGCATTGACGACACCCAGACCATTACCGCCCAGGGCTTCAATGAAGCGGAAGCGGTGGGCTTTGATTATTATCTGAATCAGATCCACGAGATGGATCAGTTCCTGGGGGAACTGACGGCGGAGCTTTCTCAGTCGGCAGAGCCGACGGTGCTGGTGATGTACGGGGATCACCTGCCGAAGTTCGATATTCAGGCATCCGACCTGGAAAACAACAACCAGTTCCAGACGGAGTATGTGATCTGGGACAATTTCGGCCTGCAGCAGGAGGACCGGGATCTGACCTGCTATCAGCTTTATCCTCAGGTGATGAAGCTGCTGGGCATGAACAACGGGGTGATTACGGGCTTCCAGCAGCACTGCGTGGAGGATGACACCTATTACAGCGATCTGCGGATGCTGCAGTACGACCTGCTTTACGGGGAATGCTATGCCTACGGCGGCACCAGTCCGTTCCGAAAGACCGACATGCAGATGGGCATCGATCCGATCCGCATCAGCCGGGTTCGCGCCACAGGGGATTATATCTGCATCAACGGGGAGAATTTCACCTCTGCCAGCAAGATCTTTGTAAACGGCGATGAGCAGAACACCATGTTTGCAAATTCCGGTCTGATCTATGCAGAAGGGTTCCTTGAAGAAGGGGATCTGGTGGAGGTCATCCAGATGAGCAGCAAAAAGACTCACCTCAGCTCCACGGGACAGTATTACTGGTACGAGGACGGCATGGTTCCGTACATGGAAGAAAACCCGGCCTTCGGCATGAATATGGCCCTGAATGGAAATCTTTCCGAGGAGGATCTGAAAGAAGATCTGAAGCTGGAAGAAGACGGCCTCAGGTAATCCTGCTCCTGTCCCGAAGGGGAAAATACAGCCTGAAATTCCAAATATCCGAAAAATGACGACGGCTCCCGCCGACACACGCGGGGGCCGTTTTTTGACGTCCGAAACCCCGGCCGGACCCGAAGAAAATCCATCCCTCCCGCCGCCGGGATTCCGGCCGGCCCGCCGGCCCCCGTCCCGCCTTCGGCTGGCGCAGGCAGGAAAAGAAAAAACAATTGTTTTGTAACCTGCCGTTAAGAAACATCATTTCCTGACGAATAAACTTAGGAGCGGAATGATCACAGGAACGGTTCGAAAGAATACAGATACAGGAAATACCGCGGGAGGAAACAGGATATGAAACGATTTATGAAAAAGAAAAAAGGTGCAGAAATTGCGGAAACGGCTGTGGCAGCAGGGAGGATGCAGGGCATCCGGGCCAGGATTATGCGGCTCATCGGCGGAGTTCTGATTGCAGCCATGGTCGTGTCCGGAGCAGCGGTGCTGACTTCGGTTTCAAGCACCGTGAAGATGGAGCAGTCCGATATTGTGGCAGGTTCCGCCCAGGGGCTCGTATACGAAATGGACACATCCTTTCAGAAATACATCAGCATGGCCCAGTCCGCAGCTGCGGACGCCGGGGTCCGGCATCTTCTTTCGGAGATTACCGTAAGAGAGGGCTTTCAGAGCAATCCGTATTTTCCTGTAGCCTATGAAACCATCGGAAATCTCCAGAAAACGGACAGCAACATCAGTATGGTGTATGCCATTTCCGCCAGAACCGACGTGGGCTTTGACGGCTTCAGCTGGGTCTGCGACGAGGGGTTTGACCTGAAGACCCGGGCCTACTGGTTCAGCGATTCCGCCGATATTGAGCGGGGATTTATCATTACAGAGCCGTATCTGGACGTTGCCAGCGGCAATATGGTGGTGGGCATCGCTGCGCCGGTTTATGCAGTAGGCAGTGACGAAATCGTGGGTGTCATCGGTATCGACATTCAGACGACGGATATCAGCAGCCTTATTGTAAACGCAGAGCTGTCCTTCGGAAAGGACGCCAGCATGACCATGCTGTATTCCGGCAACGATGAGGTGCTGGCTTCTCAGGACGACAGCATCCTTCTGAAGCCGGTGGATGAGATCGATATCAGCAGCGCCATGGCCGAAGAGGTGAAAAATCCTTCCGGCAGCGTTGTGTCCTATAAATATGGCGGCGGCAGGTACTGCGGCGTGGTTGTGCAGGATGAGTTTTCCGGCTGGAAGGTGCTTCTTGGAATTGAACGGTCAGAATACATGAAATACATCCGGAGCACTTCCGTAAAGCTGATTGTGATCTATCTTCTGGCAGTTGCCGTCATGCTGGTCCTCATGTATGTTGTGACCGGGCTGATTGCAGCGCCGCTGAAGCGCCTGACGGCCATTACGGACGAGCTTGCTGCCGGAAGCCTGGATACGGAAATCGACGTACAGGGAAGGGATGAGACCGGACAGCTGGCGGATTCCATGCGGAAGCTGGTGGACCGCCTGCGGGAATACATCGCCTACATCGACGAAATCTCAGACAATCTGGACCACCTGGCCGAGGGAAATCTGCAGGTGGATTTCCGGCAGTCCTATGACGGAGAATTCCGGCGGCTGCGGGATTCCCTGGAGAAGATTGCAAAGATCTATTCGGAGACCCTGGGCGTTATGGCGGAAACCTCCCAGCGGGTCAGCGCAGGCTCCGGACAGATTGCAAATGCGGCAAAGGCTCTGGCTGTGGGCGCATCGGATCAGGCCAGCACAACAGAGGAACTGACGGCCACCGTTCACGAGATCTCCGATCAGGTATCCTTCCATGCACAGCAGGCCAGAAGCGCAGCTCAGCAGGCAGCCGGCGTGGGAGAAAAGGCAGAAACAAGCACAGCCCAGATGGAGCAGATGATTGCGGCCATCGAGGATATCGAGAAAAAGTCCGAGGAGATCAGCAAGATCATCAAGGTCATCGAGGATATTTCCTTCCAGACAAATATCCTGGCCCTCAATGCTGCAGTTGAGGCCGCAAGAGCCGGACAGGCCGGAAAAGGCTTCTCCGTGGTGGCGGATGAGGTCCGCAATCTTGCAAATAAATCTGCAGAGGCGGCAAAGGATACCACGGTGCTCATCGAGGAAACCGTCCAGTCCATCCGGACCGGTACGGCCCTTGCAGAGCAGACCGGAGATGTTCTGAACGAGGTCATCGGCGGGGTGCAGGAAACCGTTTCTCTGATCCGCGGCATTTCCGATGCTTCTGCTCAGCAGGCGGAGGCTCTGCAGCAGACCCTGGAAGGCATCCAGCAGATCAGCAATGTGGTGCAGAACAATGCCGCCACTGCGGAAGAAAGCTCCGCAGCCAGCGACGAGCTTTCCTCTCAGGCAGAGGAGCTGGCAGGCATGCTGTCCCGCTTCCGGTTCTGATAAAACCCTCAGGTACGGAACAGAGAAAAAACGGAAAGCAGAATACCGAAAAACAGGCAGAGGGCCGGCTCCCGGAAGGGAGCCGGCTTTTTGGCCGCGCGGAGCCGGCGGGCCCGGCGGACAGAAGTTTCGGATTCGTAAGGGGAGAAAAACACGGGCACCGGCATAATCCGGTTGACAAGAAAAAAATAAACTCTATAATGGCTGTATACAAAATAATAAAAACATGAAACGGTATTGCAGGGAACAAAACCGGTGCGGTTGCGTGATATGCAGAAAGATCCCCGGGGCGCCCCGGGAAGACAGGAGGAAAAAATGCGATTGTTTGACGTTCTGGGACCGGTGATGACCGGCCCCTCCAGCAGTCATACGGCGGGAGCCGTGCGGATCGGGTGGATGGCCGGAAAGCTTCTGGGAGATGAGCCGGTCCGTGCAGACATCGGGCTTCATGGAAGCTTTGCTCTGACCGGAAAAGGCCACGGCACCGACCGGGCTCTGATTGCGGGGCTTCTGGGGATGCAGCCCGACGATGCCAGGATTCCGGACAGCTTCCGTCTGGCAGAGGAAGCGGGACTTGCGTTTCAGTTTTCTGCCGTCAACATCCGGGGCGCCCATCCCAACACGGTGCGCATGAGCCTGACGGGAAAGAAGGGCAGAACCCTGGATATGGTGGGGGAAAGCATCGGAGGGGGCCGCATCTGCGTCCGTTCCATCGACGGGATTGCAACCAACTTCAGCGGAGAGCACAATACCCTCATCGTGCACAATCAGGACACGCCGGGGCACGTTTCCGCCGTGGCCTCCGCCCTGTCCCAGCGCCGGGTAAACATCGCCAATATGCAGCTTTACCGCAGCGATCAGGGGGGCTATGCGGTTATGGTGCTGGAGTGCGACCAGAAGATTCCGGAGGACATCGGCGCCTGGCTTTCCAGCATCGAGGGCATTATCAAAATCACCATTTTCAATCAGGAGCAGGAGGGATAAGCATGGCGTTTTTAAGTGTACAGCAGATGCTGCAGGCAGCCCGGGAGCAGCAGATTTCCCTGGCAGAGGCCGTCTGCCGCAGCGATACGGCAGAAAGCGGACTGTCGCCTGAGGCCTCACGGGAGCAGATGAAGCATCTGTGGCAGGTGATGCAGGAAACAAGTGAACAGTACGATCCGAAGGACCGCTCCAACAGCGGCATGGTGGGAGGAGATGCCTGGAAAATCCGGGAGGCCGCATCCGCGGGCCGCCTGCTGGGAGACCCGTTTCTTAATCAGGTCATAGAAGAAGCTCTGAAGACTGCAGAGTGCAACGCCTGCATGAAGCGCATTGTGGCAGCCCCTACAGCGGGAAGCTGCGGGGTGCTGCCTGCCGTGCTGCTGCCTCTCTTTCGGCAGGATCTGGCAGGAGAGGAGCAGATTCTGGACGGCCTGTACATTGCTGCAGGCTTCGGCCAGGTGACGGCAGCCCGGGCCTCTGTGTCCGGTGCAGAAGGAGGCTGCCAGGCGGAGATCGGCACCGCCAGCGCCATGGCTGCCGCCGCCCTGACCGGCATCCGGGGCGGCAGCGGGGAGCAGTGCGCCCACGCCTTTGCCATGGCTTTGGGCAACCTTCTGGGTCTGGTGTGCGATCCTGTGGCGGGGCTGGTGGAGGTGCCCTGCGTAAAGCGCAATGTCATCGGAGCCGTCAATGCAGTCAGCGCCGCCAATATGGCCCTGGCCGGGATTACCGGCCGGATTCCGGCCGATGAGGTCATTGACGCCATGGGGGAAATCGGTGATGTGATGCATGAAAGCCTGCGGGAAACAGGCATAGGAGGCCTTGCGGGCTCTCCTTCCGGAAAGGAAATCGCAAGACAGCTTCACACAGAGTGGTAGAAATTGTATCTAAAAAAACGTGTACATGTATACAATATTTCAAAAACACGGTTGACAGACCGAAAATCTCAGAGTAAGATAAGCACCATAAATCCGGTAAACGGAAACAGCCTCTAATCAAACACAATAACACAAAAGAAAAAAACGATTACAACGGAGTAGTTGGGAATGTCCCGATTGCTCCGTTTTCGTTTTTAAAAAGGACTGTTCGTTTCCGCCGGATTTGTGATGGGGATCACATTTTGCAGTACACACCTGGCTGCACAAAGCAGCATTCATGAACCATGAAGGAGGAACACAAAATGGCTTATCCAAAGATTGATTTTCTGTATTTAAGTGAAAAGGACATGATCGAAGCAGGGGTTACAGATACAAAGGCCTGCGTTGACTGCATCGAGGAAGTGCTGATCACCCTGGACAAGGGGGACTACCGCATGGGCGGTGAAAGCGCAAACTCCCACGGCTGTATGGTTCAGTTCCCGAAGGAACCGGAATTTCCGAACATGCCGAAGGACGGTCCGGACCGCAGATTTATGGCCATGCCGGCTTACCTGGGAGGAAGATTTGATATCGCCGGTGTGAAGTGGTACGGCTCCAACGTTGAAAACAGAGAAAAGGGTCTTCCGAGATCCATCCTCATGGTTACTCTGAACGACAAGGACACCGGCGCTCCAATCGCATATATGTCCGCAAACCTGATTTCAGCCTACAGAACAGCTGCCGTTCCGGGCGTTGGCGTAAAGCTTTTAGCGAAGGAAGATGCAAAGGTGCTGGGTGTTGTTGGCCCGGGCTTTATCAACAACGTGACCATCGAAACCTTCTGCTCCCTCCGCCCGAGCATTGACACACTGAAGATCAAGGGCAGAGGCAGAGCTGCCATCGACCGCTGCATCGAGTATGTGAAGGAGCACTGCCCGCAGATCAAGGAGTTCATCGTCTGCGACACTCTGGAGGAATGCGTAAGAGACTGCGATATTATGAGCTTTGCCACATCCACTCCGACCGGAGGCTCCGATACATATCCGTGGATCGAGAGAGAATGGGTAAAGCCGGGAGCTCTCATCTGCGCCATGGGCGCCCTCAATACAACTGAGGAATTCATCGCAGATCCGAAGACAAAGCTGGTTGTAGACAACACAAAGCTCTACGACACATGGGCAGAGGAATATCCGTATCCTACCTTTGAAAAGTGGTTTATCTTCGGCAGCAAGTTTACAGATATGATCCACGACGGAAAGCTGGAATACTCCAGAATGGAAGACATCGGCGGCATTGCCAGCGGAAGACTTCCGGGCAGAGAATCCGACGACCAGATCATCCTTTACTCCATCGGCGGCATGCCTGTGGAAGATGTAGGCTGGGGCAAGGACCTCTACGACAATGCTGTTAAGAAGGGCATCGGAACAAAGCTCAATCTCTGGGACGAACCGTATCTTTACTGATGCCGGCCCCAGGCCGGCGGAGAGCCGGAATCCCGCAGATTCCGGCCCAAGGCCGTATCCTGCTTATATACAAAACGGTACAGCCCGCGGAATGCGCTTTCTGCGGGCTGTGCAAAAAAGTAATCAGGACGTGAAGAGAGGAGAGATAGTTATGAACACGACTTTTTTAATCAATTCCATGTGGGTCTTATGTGCTTCCGTCTTTGTTTTCATGATGCAGATGGGGTTTGCCTGCTGTGAAAGCGGATTTTCAAGAGGAAAGAACGCCTGCAATATCTGGCTGAAAAACTTCTGTGATTTCTGTGTGGGAGCACTTGTATATTATTTTATCGGATTTGGGTTTATGTATGGAGACGACTGGCACGGTCTCATCGGAATCAACGGATTCTTCAATCCGCTGGATCAGGACCTTGCCATATGGGAAGGTCTTGAGGGTTCCCTTTCCCCGCAGATCTATCTGCTCTTCCAGACCATGTTCTGCGCTACAACCGCCACCATCATCTCCGGTGCTGTAGCAGAGCGGTTCCGCTTTGACACGTATCTGGTTGTCAGCACCGCCATGACCGGCTTTATCTATCCGGTGGTAGGCCACTGGGTATGGGGCGGCGGCTGGCTGTCACAGATCGGATTTGCAGATTTCGCAGGCTCCGGCGCCGTACACGCCTGCGGCGGTATCGCAGCTCTTATGGGCGCTATCCTGGTGGGACCGAGAATCGGCAAGTACCGGGACGGAAAGTCCAACGCTATTCCGGGTCACAACATTCCCATGGCTATGCTGGGCGGCTTTATCCTCTGGGTAGGCTGGTACGGATTCAATCCAGGCTCCGAGCTTGCTTTTGATGAAGTGACACTTTACACTACAGTAACGACAACCTTTGCCGCAGCAGCCGGCGGACTTGCAGCACTGTTTTATACATGGGCACGTTACAAGAAGCC
>JBJFFZ010000098.1:0-2767 GCA_051892195.1 Anaerovoracaceae bacterium | reverse complement strand
CAGCAGCCGGCGGACTTGCAGCACTGTTTTATACATGGGCACGTTACAAGAAGCCGGACCCGACTCTGGCTATGAACGGAGCCCTTGCAGGTCTTGTAGCAATCTGCACCGGCGTTGCGGAAGTCACGTATCTGGGTTCCATTATCATCGGCATTGTGGCAGGTATCATGCTTCCGATCAGCGTTTCATTCCTGGACAACAGGCTTCATATCGACGACGTGGCCGGCGCTATTTCCCTTCACGGAACCAGCGGCATCCTGGGTGTGCTCCTTGCAGGTCTCTTTTCCACAGAAAACGGACTTTTCTACGGAGGCGGCGCGGCAAGACTTGGAGCACAGGCTCTGGGCATCGCATCCATCTTTGTATTTACCGCTGCTGCCGCAGGACTGCTGATGCTCCTTCTTAAGAAGACCGTGGGCATCCGTGTTCCGGAGGACGTGGAGCTTGCCGGACTTGACGTGACCGAGCACAGCATGATCGCCTATCCGGAAAAGTACTGATAGGATGGCGTGCGGGATTCTATGGAATCTGTGAATAAAAGGGGGCGAAGGCCCCATGTTACAGGAGGAAACAAAAATGGCAAAAATGTATAATGTAACCATTATCATCAATCCGGACCGTCTTCTGCCTCTGAAAATCGCCCTCAACGAGCTGGGCATTCAGGGTATGACCGTCACCCATGTGGAGGGCTGCGGAACCCAGCACGGCGGTGTATCCCACTACCGCGGCTCCGTGGTGGATATGAGCCTTCTTCCAAAGGCAAAGGTAGAGGTCATCGTATCGTCCATTCCTGTGGACGACGTCATCGACGCAGCCATGAAGGTTCTGAAATCCGACAAGATCGGTGCAGGAAAGATCTTTGTGTACGATGTGGAAAAGGTTGTCCGTGTCCGCACCGGAGAAACCGATTTTGACGCACTTCAGTATTCCGAATAGCAGAAAATGATGTTTTACTGCATGCAGAACGGATTCCTGTTTTAATTTTCGGGGGTACGGGTGTAAAATAGAGTGCAGGGGCGGGAATCAGAATTCCTGTTCCTGCATTCCTGTTTTTTGAAGGAGGGAACAGACTGCAATGGAAGCACCGGATAATAATAATGAAATGAAAATCGGCGTGCGCATCCGCGCACTGCGAAAGGCCCGGGGGATCACCCTGACGGAAATGGCGGAAAAAACAGAGCTTTCCACGGGATTTCTCAGCAAGCTGGAAAACGATCAGACCAGCCCTACCCTGGTGCATCTGCAGAAGCTCTGTACCGCCATGGACATTACCCTCAACGACATCCTCAGTCCGAAGGAGCCGTCTTTGGAAACTCTGCCGGTGGTGCGGGCCGCGGAGCGCCCGGTGATCTTCAGGGACGGGGAGGATGTATATTACGAGGCGGTGACGGAAGGAGATACATTTCTGAAGGCCTCCGCCATGCACCTGGTTTCGGACCGGATCTGCCAGTCCTGGCCCCACGCCCACGACGAGCTGGGCATTGTGGTGTCCGGAAGGCTGCGGATTACGGTGGAAGGGGTGTCCCGGGATCTTGAACCGGGGGACAGCATCTACGTCCGGGCAGGCAGCGCCCACAGCGTCCAGCGCCTGGGAACGGAGGAGTGCGTCTCCTACTGGATCAAGCCTGCAGGCAGCCTGGAGCAGTACGGGTGCCATATTAAATAGGAAGAAAGACGAAGGCAAAGGCAAAGGGACTGTCCTGCAGGGGGCGGTCCTTTTTTACTGGAAACAAGGAATTTTACTGCGGTGAAAAATTTCATTAATATGAAAAAATTGTATACGATAAAATACATTGAATAAACGTATACAAAGTTTGAAAAACAGGTTGACAGGGCATACTGCCGGTGCTATTATCTCACTATGAAATTCATATTTATTAAAAAATACTGCAAATGATCCCCAATCATTGATTAGAATTTCATATGTATGAAAATATAAACAAAAAGACGGCAGCTGCCGGACAGAACATGATTTACAATGGAGTAAGCCATCAGGAACCTGGTTCCTGCAGCCTGCTCTTTTTTTATTCGGAAAAATTTTCCGGAGGTGAATCATTTCTCACTCTTAACCGTAATGAAAGGAAGTCTTTCGACAAGAAAGCATGGTATCACACCGTGATACAGGAGGGAATTATGAGGATATCAGAACACCCGATCCTGGGAACCTATGAAAAGTATGAAAATGAAAAGATCATCCACTTTACCCTGGATGGGAAGGAAATGACCGGCGTGGAAGGGGATTCCATCGCGGCGGCCCTGAAGGCGGCGGGGGTAACCACACACCGGTACACAGCAAAGGAACACAAGCCTCGCGGCATCTTCTGCGCCATCGGAAGATGTACGGACTGCGTTATGATCGTAGACGGACAGCCCAACGTCCGGACCTGCATTACGCCTCTTGCGGAGGGCATGGAGGTTCAGACCCAGTACGGCGTAGTGACGAAGGAAGAATGGGAGGCTGGAAAATAATGAAAAGATACGAACTCATCGTTGCAGGCGCCGGCCCTGCCGGCCTGTCAGCAGCCATCGAAGCGGCAAAGGCCGGGATGGAGGTTGCGGTATTTGATGAAAACGCAGGCCCGGGAGGTCAGCTTTTCAAGCAGATTCACAAGTTTTTCGGCTCAAAGGAGCATGCGGCAAAGATGCGGGGATTTCGCATCGGGCAGCAGCTTCTGAAGGAAGCCGAGGAATACGGCGTTAAGGTATTTCTCAACGCCACCGTCATGGGAATATACGACCAGAAGGAGGTTCTGGTTAAAATAGACAA
>JBJFFZ010000097.1:10016-11511 GCA_051892195.1 Anaerovoracaceae bacterium | reverse complement strand
GCAGGGAAGTGCTGAATTTCTGCAGAATGACAGCAGGAAACAGGCAGGATGGAGATGAACTCTATCAGGATACCATGCTGAAAATGCTGGAAAAACAGAATACCATCGACGAAGCCGGAAATGTAAAGGCCTATGCCATTTCTACTGCGGTCCTTCTGTGGAAAAACCAGAAGCGAAAATATGCCCGGAGGCTGCGGATCGTTCCGGCGACCAGCATGGAGGAAATGCTGGAGGCCGGCAGGGAGCCCGCCGCCGGCGAAGAACTGGATCCGGAATGCACCGTGCTGCGGCAGGAGGCCGTCCAAAGCGTTCGGAAGGCCGCAGGGGAACTGCCGGAGCGGCTGAGGATCCCTCTGTATATGTACTATTCTGCGGACATGAAGATCCGGGAAATTGCAGAGGCCCTCCGGCTGCCGGAGGCAACGGTCAAGACCAGGCTTCGCAGGGCGAAGGAATCAGTAAAAAAGAAACTGGAGGCGGAAGAACATGGATGATGAAAGATTTGAGATGCTGCTGAAGCAGGCCCTTTCTCCAGAAATAAGGGATACGGAGCTTCCGGAGATCCCGGCAAAGGGAAAGGAGTATCGGAAAATGAAAAGAACAGGGATAATGAAGGTGGCAGCTGCAGCTGCAATGGTATGTCTGGTGGCAGGTGCAACGGCCTTTGCTGCAGGGGGACAGATCACATCGCTGATTTCGGGCTGGGGTGTGGACCGGTATGAGGATTACGGCGATATGGATAAGGCCTTTGAAAAGGCCGGCTTTGAGGTAAATGTTCCGGAGAGCTTTGAATCCGGGTATACCTTTGACCGGGCGGAGGTAAAGGAAATCAAAGGCGTGGATGATGAAGGAAACACCCTGGAAAGCTATCAGGAGCTGTCGGTGTATTATACGAATGAGGATGGAGAACGGCTGACCTACAGCGCCTACCCGGCAGTCAATGACCACACGGATCCGGCCGAACTGCCTGCGCCTGCAAAGGTCCGCACCATCGGGGAGCAGGAGGCACAATACCTGATTTATCACTACAAGTTTGTTCCGGTGGACTATGAGCTGACCGAAGAGGACAGGAAAAATGCAGAGGCGCCGGATTACGAGATTTCCTACGGTTCCGACAAGGTGGAAGAAACAGACGTTGCGTTCCTGACCTGGAATGCAGGGGATGCGAACTGCTTCTTCATGGATGACGGCTGCTCCGCAGACCCGGAAGACCTGTTCGATATGACGGAAGAAATCCTCGGCTGATCCTGCAGAACACCTGCAGTCTCTCCGGGCAATCCGGAAAAAGCAGAAATGTCATGACCCGAAGCTGCTGCCGCCCTGCGGCAAAGAGGATTTTTTTAGAAAGCAAAAAGAATACGAACGATGAAAAGGGGCTGCCGCATTACGCTGACAGCCCCTTTTGTATGAACATAAGTGTCTGGCCATTTCCCCGTGTCCATCTGCTCCGTAGTGCTTTACGGCAGGAGAAATGCAGGCGGCCTGCGTTAATCGA
>JBJFFZ010000097.1:0-9916 GCA_051892195.1 Anaerovoracaceae bacterium | reverse complement strand
ATCTGCTCCGTAGTGCTTTACGGCAGGAGAAATGCAGGCGGCCTGCGTTAATCGATATCGCAGGTGGCGATGACATTGCATCCCGTTCCGCAGAGGTTTTCGATGAGAACATCTCCGTAGCGCACCGGAAGGGGCGGATGCACCTTGTAGATGGCATCGGCGCAGGTGAAAAGCAGCTCCTTTGGCACCGGGCGGTCGGTTTTGACACTGATGGGCCTTGCGGAACCCTCCGGTCGCATAAGCACCGTCAGAACCCGGGTAGGGCTGACGATTTCCTGCCGGCCGTATTCCTCGCCTTTTTTGCAGAAATTTCCGGATACGGTTACATGGTCTCCGCTGCCTGCCACGGTGAGCATGCAGCCTCTCGGACAGCGGATGCAGATCAGCTCCTGCGCCGGAGCGGAAGAAACGGCGGACGCTTCTGCGCTGTTGTTTTTCTTCTTTTCCATGGAATCAGCCCTCCTGAACTTCGATGATGATGGCGGTATCTTCGTCTTTCAGCTGGTGGATATCCACCGGCAGGCGGCACATTTCTCCCGGGGTCAGGGCCACACATTTCTGAGAAGCCAGAACCCGGCCGGATTCGGTGCGGGCCACCAGACGGGCATCGGTGTATTTTCCTGCAGGGCGGAACATAAATGCCACCGGGTTCACTGCCGGGGTGCGGTGCACTCTGTGAGGCACGATGCCGCCCACACCGGCGCCGTTTTTAACGGCGATCAAGGCATCCTGTTCAGCGGGGGCTCCCGCTGCTTCCCGGGACTGCAGCCACGCTGCAGCATTCCTGCCTGCTTCTTCGGCTTCTTCGCTGACAAAGTCCACCAGATCGTGGACGTGGAGGACGTTGCCGCAGGCGAAGAATCCAGGGACCTCTGTCTGCAGATCTTCTGTGACTGCGGCGCCCTTTGTGGCAGGGGAGAGAGGGATGCCTGCCTGCTCGGAGAGCTCGTTTTCCGGAATGAGCCCTGCAGCGATGAGCAGGGTGTCGCACGGGATTTCAAATTCTGTGCCCGGGATAATCCGGCGGGACTGGTCCACCTTGCCCACAACCACGGAGCTGACACGCTCTTTTCCGCGGATTTCGGCTACGGTGGAGTTGAAGTACACCGGAATGTCAAAGTCCTCGATGCACTGCTTCATGTTTCGCGGCAGCCCGCTGGAAAACGGCATGATTTCCACTACGGCTTCCACAGAGGCTCCTTCCAGTACAAACTGGCGGGCCATAATCAGACCGATGTCCCCGGAACCTAAGATCACGATCTTTTTGCCCGGGAGATAGCCGTTGATATTCAGATATTTCTGCGCTGTACCGGCGGTCAGGATACCGGCGCCCCGGGTCCCCGGGATCATGAGGGCGTTGCGGGACCGCTCCCTGCAGCCCATGGCCAGGATCACGGCCTTTGCCTGAATCTTTACCAGACCCTCTTCCGGGCTGACTGCCGTCACGGTGCGGTCGCTGTTCATTTCGATGACAAAGGTGTTGAGCATGTACGGAATTTTCAGCTCTTCCACCATGAGCCGGTACTTTCTGGCGAACTCTGTGCCGGAAAGGTCCTCCCCGAAGCGGTGCAGACCGAATCCGTTGTGAATGCACTGGCGCAGCACGCCGCCCAGATAACCGTTTCGCTCAATGATCAGTATGTCCTGCACACCGCTGTTTCTGGCACCTACAGCGGCGGCCATTCCGGCGGCTCCGCCGCCGATAATCAGTAAATCTACCTGCTTCATGCTCATTCCCCCTTACATACATGACCCACCAGAACGTTGGATTCTCCGCCGCAGTGGGTGACCTCCAGAGGATCCAGGCCCAGCTCTTCTGCCAGGATTTCCAGAACTCTCGGACTGCAGAAGCCCCCCTGGCACCGGCCCATGCCGGCTCTTGTGCGCAGCTTGACTTCAGCGATGGAGCGGGCCCCAAGCGGCCTGCGGATGGCGTCCCGGATTTCCGCTTCCGTCACCATTTCGCAGCGGCAGACGATCCGCGCGTAGTCCGGGTTTTCCCGGATGGCTTCCATTTTCTCCTCGTCGGTCATATTGCGGAAGGCCTTCTTTGCGGGACGGCGGGGATTGAAGTCCGGATTGACTTCCGGCTTCAGCCGGTCCACGCAGAGCCCGCAGACATGGCGCGCAATGGCCACTGCAGAGGTAAATGCCGGGGATTCTGTGCCGCCGGCGTTGATAAAGCCCGGAACATCCGGCGCTTCCCCGATGACAAAGTCGTTTGTGTCCGCATGAGGGCGGCAGCCTCCGAACACTGCGATGACAGAGTCCACAGGGAACGGGGAACCGTCGCTTCCCAGGGGAAGATCCTTCCAGGAAGCCTTGAAATAGTCGATGATCTGGTCGATGGATGGTCTCATGCATGCAGTAAAGTCCGGGTCATCCACCTGGGTGGCATCGCAGCCTAAAAGCACGGTGCCTCCTAAGGTCGGGATGATGGCCATGCCCTTGGTATGACCGCCCCCCGGCAGATCGTGAGGGGTCTCCATCAGGGTGGTGTTCAGCTTGTCCGCAACCTTGCGGTCCAGCACCACATGGGCCCCGAAGCGGGGAATAATATGATACTTTTCTTCCGAAATCATATTGTTAATGACGTCCGAGCAGCCTCCCGCGCAGTTTACAACCATGCTGCACTGGAAGTGGGTGTGGCCTGCGGCCACGTCAAAGCCGCCGTCTGTTTTTGTAATTCCGGTAACCGGGCAGTCTCTGCGGAATTCCACGCCGTTGGCGTACGCGTTTTCCGCCAGGGCAAAGGTAACGGTAAACGGAGTGGTTACGCCCCCCTCCGGAACCCAGAGCACGGCCTTCACATCTTTTCCGATGTCCGGCTGCAGCTCGTAAAGCTCCGGCGGAGTCACAATGCGTGCCTCCACATGGTTTTCGTCCGCAAAGCCCTTGAGCTTGCGGATTTCCGCCATTCCGTTGTCGTCGGTTGCGAAGATGGTGGTGCCGTTTTTCAGCACCGGAACGTCCAGCTCCTCGCAGATTTCGTACATCATCTTTGCTCCCGGAGCGTTGAACTTCGCTTCCAGTGTACCCGGGATGGGATCGTATCCGGCGTGAATCATGCCGGAATTTGCCTTGCTGGCCCCTGCGCAGATGTCGTGTCCCTTTTCCAGCACCAGGACCTTCAGCCTGTATCTGGAAAGCTCCCGGGCCGTACTGCAGCCCACAACCCCTGCACCCACAACGATCACGTCATATCTATTGCTGTCTGTCATAGGTAATCTCCTGTAATATCCATAAAAATACTGCCCTTCCGCCTGCTTTTGCGCTGACGCTTCAGCGCGTCACAGCGGTTTCGGACGGGTCTAATTATATAGCCGCAAACCCTTCACGGTCAAGGAATATCGCCGGAGCCCCGCAGAAATCTCCCCACGGTTCCCCCCAGGGCCGGGGCCCGGGGTTCTTCGCAGAAAATAATGCTTGCGCTGTAAATCATTACGGGATATACTAAAGCGGACACTACTTTATTACAATACAGTGATAACACAATATTGCAGTAATGCGGCGCTCCTGCGCCGAAATATAACCAGACGCAGCCTGAAAGCCCGTCCCCTCCGGGGACAGAAAAGGAGGAACCCCATGAAGGCAGTCCGTTACCACGGGATCCGTCAGGTCCGGTGCGAAGAAGTTCCGAAACCTGTTCCAGGCCCGGGAGAAGCCCTGATCCGCGTGGCCTGCGCAGGCATCTGCGGCTCAGATCTTCATATCTACAACCGGGGAATGTTCATCCAGAATATTCCGGAAATCATGGGCCACGAGTTTTCCGGCGTGGTGGAGGCGGTGGGAAGCCCGGACCTTCCGGTGCAGCCGGGAGATCTGGTGGTGGGCAATCCCATGGTTCCCTGCGGCAGCTGTCCCGGGTGCCGGGCCGGCAAGTTCAACACCTGCAGCGAACTGGGCTTTATCGGGGAGGTGAGACCCGGAGGGTTCGGTGAGTATATCGCCCTGCCGGCAGACCGGCTGGTAAAGGCAAAGCCGGGCACGGACCCTGCAGCTCTGGCGCTGGCAGAGCCTCTTGCGGTGGCCCTCAATGTCTGTGAACGCATGAAGCCTCTTCCGGAGGAACGGATTGCCATCATCGGAGCCGGTCCCATCGGTCTTCTGACCCTGATGGTTCTGAAGGCAGTGTACGGGGCTTCCCATGTGACCGTGGTGAACCGTTCCGAGCCCCGCAGGCGCATGGCAGAAGCCTTAGGGGCGGACCTGATTTTCGGGGAGCTTCCGGAGGATCAGCTCTTTGATGCGGTGGTGGAGGCTGCCGGGAAGCAGCCGTCCTTTGAGGCGGCCGTTGCCCATACGGCTCCCGGAGGGCGCATCTGCATGGTCAGCATCTTTGAGGACGGATTTACCGTAGATCTCAACGCCATCGTGGCGGGGGAAATCGCTCTGGTGGGGGCAAACGCCTACGAGCACCGCCACATAGAAGAAGCAGTCCGGCTCATTGAAGACGGTGCTTTGGATGTGACGCCGCTGATTACAGGGCGGTACGGCCTTGCGGAGTGCGCAGAGGCTTTTGAGGCTCTGTGCGGCGGGGACCGGTCTGCTGCCAAGATTTTATTTGACACAGGAAAAGAATAAACAAAATAAATTCTTTTGAGGAAGGAGGAATCTGAATGGAAAAGACGCTGTCATGGTTCTTTGATTTCCCTGTGAGCACAGGGGTGCTGATCATCGGAACCGTTGTGGTGGCTGCGGTGCTGACCATTACCTTTGCGAAGGGCATGTGGAAGCTTTAGGCGCAGGCTGCAGGGGGCCCGGGACGGGCCGTCGTTTTGGAGAGGTTATTTCTATTATTAGTTTACAACAGGTATTATTATTATGTTAAACATTTCAAATCTGGAAGAGGCGCTGGGGTTTGATATTCCCCTGATTGTTCCGGCAATGCTGGTGATCTACATGGTGGTCATTATTGCCGTGGGCCTCTGGTCTGCAAAGAAGGTACAGAACTCGGAAGACTGGTTTGTGGGAGGCCGTTCCATGGGTCCGTGGATTACGGCTCTGGCTCACGGGTCCAGCTCTTTAGGGGGCGGCATGTACATTGCCGGTCCGCAGTACGGATGGGAAGCCGGGGCTTCCGCCCTTTGGGCTGCTCCGGGGGACGTGTTCGGTCCGGTCCTCAACTTCGGGATCATCGCAAGAAGAATGCGCCGTTACACGGAAAAGTCCGATGCTCTGACCATTCCTGAATTTTTCGGGCACCGCTACTACAGCAAGCGGATCCGCTATCTGTCCGTTGTGATTCTTATCGTTGCAATGCTCATCAGTCTGCTGGTAGAATACATGTCTATGGGTGTGCTGATTTCCTGCATCACGGGCTGGAACTACAGTCTTTCGCTGGTGCTGGGGTGCATTGCCATTCTGGTGTATACCGGCGCAGGCGGTTACCTGTCCGTTGCCTATACGGACTTTGTGCAGTCCATTCTCATGGTTATCGGGCTGCTGATTCTGATTCCGGTGTGCATCCACTCTGTGGACGGTCTTTCCGGTATGAACCAGGGGCTGACAGCTATCAACGAAGGTCTTGCTACTCTGTGGGGCGAGGATTATTACCTCAAGGGCGCGCCGCTGATGATTGCCGGCATCGCGCTGGTTTACTTTATCGGCTACATGGGCCAGCCTCATCTGATTATCAAGACGGTTGCTGTCAGAGATGAAAAGTCCATCAAGCTTGTGCCGCTCATCGGTGCATGCTTCGGTTTTGTACTTGCCTTTGGCGTATATATTCTCGGTATGGTGGGCCGTGTGGCTTATCCGGATGCTGAGATGCTTCCGGGGGGCAGCGCCGAGTTCATTATGCCGATGCTGACCCTGTCCAATCTTCCGGCTCCTGTTGCCGGGCTGATTCTGGCGGGCGCCACCGCTGCGGTTATGTCCACAGCCAGCGCGCTGCTTCTGGTGATCGGCTCCTCCGCAGGCAACGACGTTCTCAACATGATCCGGCCGGACGCCAGTGAAACTACAAAGATGCGGACTACCCGCTGGTCTACATACATCCTGGGTCTGGTATCCTGCGCAATGTGCTTTATTCCGCTGTTTTCCGTAGGGGTTTACCAGCTGACCTGGATCGCATGGTCTGTGCTTTCGCCGGCATTTATTCCGTGCATCGTGGGCGGTCTTTACTGGAAAAACGGCACAAAGGAAGGGGCTGCCGCAGCCATGATCACAGGCTCGGTTACCGGCTTCCTCTGGTACTACCTGCTGCAGGAAAGAACCAATATCCACACATTCTTTGCGGCGCTGGTGATCGCCATCGTGGCGTACATCGTTGTCAGCAAGCTTACAAAGAAGCCGCCGCAGGAAGTTATTGATATGTTCAACTATGCAAAGAGCTTCGACGAAGTGGAAGGGGCAGAACAGCCTGCTGCTTCCGGAATCCAGATGAGCAGAGAGCAGTTTGCAACGCTCATCCGCAGCGGCGAAGAAAAGCTGGAAAAAATGGCAGGCTCTCTGGGTGCTGCCGGAGCCCCGGCAGGCGCAGTTTATGACTGAGATTAATATCCTGAAAGGACTGCGTTATTCGCCGGAAATGTTTCTGAACCGGATGGCCCGGTCAAAAAAACTGCAGGGAATCACCTGCCGCCACATCAACACCGTCTACAGTCTGTGCTGGGTGTTTCAGTTCCGCATCGCCATACCGGTGTCAAAGAAAACCACCCGGTATGCGGGGTATTACGCGGGCTTCGATGAATCCGTCCTGTCTCCGGGAAAGCTGTCCCACCTGCCTGCAGGTGAGCTGACCTCTGTGGAGGACGTGTGCGTTCTGGCAGACAAGCTGACGGAAGGGGAGGCGCTGCAGAAGGCCTGGGAATACAACCGGACGGCCATCCTGCGGAAGTACAAGAGTCTTTACGCCGCGCCGGTCCTTGAGGATCATGTGACAGAGCGCTTTTACAAGCCCCTGTACATCTTTGAATTTTACAATTCCGCAGTGGACGAGAAAAAGTACAAGGTACTGGATTCTCTCACCGGAGATCTGGATGATATCCGGATTACATAAAAAGAAAAATGATCATCGTGAACCCATTTCAGATGCAATCTGTCATGGGTTCATCGCATGTTACTGGAAGTTGAGAAGTTATTACAGAAATGGAAGAAAGAGTATCGGAAATGAACAGGCAATTTATTCTGACAATTGATATGGGAACCACCGCATTTAAGGGCGCTGTATTTGACGGAACCGGACGGGAGTGCGGAAGTGCCGTTTCCGAATACTCCATCGATTCTCCGGCGCCCGGATGGGCGGAGATGGATGCGGAGGCGTATGTGCGGATCTTTCGTGAGGTCTGTCAGAATGCCATGAAAAACGCCGGCATCCGTCCGGAGGAGATTCTGACTCTGGGGCTGTCGGTACAGGGCGAGACCAGTGTGTTCCTGGACGAACAGGGGATGCCGGTGCGGCCTGCCATTGTCTGGCTGGACAGCCGTTCCGCAGAAGAGGCGGCGGACATCGTCCGGGAGTTCGGGCCGGAGGTTATTCAGGCCCGCACCGGGCAGGTGGGGGAGGACTCCATCTGGCCCGGGGCAAAGCTGCTTTGGCTGAAACGGCATGAGCCGGAAAGCTTCGGACGGATCCGGATGGTGCTGCAGCTTGGGGGGTACCTTGCCTACCGGCTGACGGGCCGGTTTGTGGGAGAGGATTCCACCCTTGGAAGCAGCATCTACTGGGATATCCGCACCCGGGAATACTGGCCGGAAATGCTTGATTTTATCGGCATTACGGAAGCGCAGCTTCCGGAAATCTGTCTGCCGGGAGAAAATATCGGAACGGTCTCTGCAGAGGGTGCGGCGTGCTTTGGCCTTGCGGAGGGAACCACGGTAAATATCGGCGCCATCGATCTGGCCTGCGGAGCCATCGGCTCCGGCAATATCCGGCCCGGCGCCTTTTCGGAGAGCATCGGCTCCGCTCTTTGCACCATGACCATGGTGGATCATGTGGTGCTGGACCCTGCCATGCAGATGCCCTGCTACTGCAGTGCGGTTCCGGGAATGTACATGGTGCATGCCTATGCGGTAGGCGGTATGTTCATGAAGTGGTTCCGGGACTCCTTTGGAGAAACGGAGCTGGCAGCAGAAAAGGCCGGAGGCCCCAATGCCTACGACCAGCTGGATCTGCTGGCTGCGGAAACGGAGCCGGGGGCGGAGGGCATCGTTGCCCTTCCTCATCTGCAGGGCTCCGGACCTCCGGATCTGGGGGCAGTCTCCGGGGCATGCTTTTACGGCATCACCATGGCCCACGAAAAACGTCATTTTGTCCGGGCTATTATGGAAAGTGTGGCTATGGTGCTGTGCAGAGTCATTGAAGCCACGGAGGCCCTGGATGTTCCTGTGAAGGACATCGTAAGCATCGGGGGCGGCGCCATGAGCAGGATCTGGTGTCAGATCCGGGCCGACGCAACGGGACGGAAAGTAATCACCACGGCAAACAACGAAAACGCCTGCTGCCTGGGCGCTGCCGTTCTGGCAGGAGTTGCTGCAGGTGTCTGGGAGTCTCTGGATGAGGCATGCGCCGCCACGGTGCGGATTCAGGAGGTCTTTGCACCGGACCCGGAAAACCACCGGATTTACGAAAAGCTTCTGGAACGGTACAAGCGGCTGATGGAAGCCCTGAAGGGTGTTTAGAAAGAAATATGTCCGGCAGGAGGTTTTCTGCTTCTGCTGCAAAACGAAAAAGACCGCCGAAAGGCGGTCTTTTTCGTTTTTGGCTTGTAGATTGTCTTTATTCGCATTTCCAGATAACCCCGGAACGGGCGTTAATCCGAAAAGATGAACCAATGTGAATCATATGTAAGAAACGCGGCACTCCCTGCGGGCAGCGGGGCCGGCAGAGACGGCGGATCTTAATACTTGTAGAAACCTTCTCCGGTCTTCTGACCAAGCTTTCCTGCACGAACCATCTTTCTAAGAAGCGGATGCGGACGGTACTTGTCTTCGCCAAGCTCCTTGTGGAGGACTTCCATGATGGAGAGGCAGATGTCCAGACCTACCAGATCTCCCAGAGCCAGAGGTCCCATCGGATGGTTTGCGCCTAACTGCATGGCCCGGTCAATATCTTCTGCAGACGCGATGCCTTCGGCATAAACAGCGATGCATTCGTTGATCATCGGTACGAGCATTCTGTTTACAACAAATCCAGGAGCTTCGTGTACAACGATCGGAGTCTTCTGGAGCTTTTCAGACAGTTCCTTTGCTTCCATGAGGGTTGCATCGGAAGTGTTGTAGCCAGGGATTACTTCAACCAGCTTCATAACAGGAGCAGGATTGAAGAAGTGCATGCCCACCACCTTGTCCGGACGGTTTGTCACGGAAGCGATCTCAGTGATGGAGAGGGAAGAGGTGTTTGTGGCGAGGATAACCTCCGGCCGGCAGAGCTTATCCAGTTCTGCGAACAGTTCCTTCTTGATCTCCATGTTTTCGGCAGCAGCTTCAATAATATAATCAGCATCCTTCATGGCGGACAGGTCGGTGGTTCCTGTGATCCGCGCCAGATTTTCAGCCTTTGCTTCCGCTGCCAGCCAGCCTCTGGAAATCATAAAATCATACTGTCCTTCCACATAGGCAAGGGCGTCGTCAACTGACTTCTGAGATCTTGCGCGGAAAATAATATCAAATCCGCAGTTTGCACAGTGCTGAATGAGTCCGCGACCCATCGTGGATGCGCCTAAAATACCAATTTTCATAAGTGTACCTCCTTAACATGCCGCAGGTCTCCCATATGTGGCTTTGCAGCTGTTACCTGAAAAATAACCTGATCTTACACTCCTATTGTATCGCAATAGAAACAACAATTCAAGCAAATACGGCGTTTTTGGCAAATAAATACGACTTATTCCAAAGCTAAATCCAACAAAACTCAAACTTGACAGGCATAATAACTGTATATCAACAATAGTTGTACGAATAAATAGCCTGC
>JBJFFZ010000096.1:0-11553 GCA_051892195.1 Anaerovoracaceae bacterium | reverse complement strand
TCAGCGGCCCTGTTCCAGCATGAGCTGCCCGAGGGCGTCGAAGATGTCGTGGGGCAGCATGACGGTCTGGCTTTTCTGCAGGGAGCAGAGCTCGGCGGCGCGGCCGTGAAGCCAGACACCGCAGATGGCGGCGTCTTCCGGGCTCAGACCCTGGGCCGCCAGGGAGCCGATCATGCCTGCCAGAATATCGCCGCTGCCGCCACGGGCAAGACCGGAGTTTCCTGTAGTGTTGCGGTACAGGCGGCCATCCGGCGTTGCGATAAGGGTCCGGTGCTCTTTCAGCACCACCACACAGTTGTTGGTCACTGCATAAACCGCAGCGATCTCTTCCCGGGCAGATTTAATATCTGCGATTGTACAGTTGCAGAGCCGGGCCATTTCTCCGGGATGGGGCGTAATGATCACCGGACGGTTTCCCGCAGGAATCGGAAGGGCTGTGAGCCTGTCCCGTGAACCGACAGCGCAGTCGGACCGCCTATGGGAACCGCCCGGGAAACCTGAACCGGGACCTGCACCAGAACCGGAAACCGCACCGCATCCCGGATCACGGTACGACTCGTCCAGCTCCATCCGGCCATCCGGCAGTATGGTCATAATCCGGTCCCAGCGGATCTCGTCGTTTCTGCATGATTCACCGGAGGAACGGTCCCGCAGCCGGCCTGCATCCGGCGGACGGTTCGGGTTCCGGCGGTCCTGCAGCAGGCCCGCACCGGCGGCCCGGTCGTAAGGGCGATGATCCGCGGCATTTCTGCGATCCTGTGTCCGCTCCGGACGGGACTCCCTGCGGGTCAGGGCATTGAGAGCGTCGGCATCCAGCACTGCCGTGGCAGTGGAACCGGTCACCAGCCTGCGGACAAGGGCAGCAGTGTCATCTGTGTTTCCCATGCCGGGGCCTATGACCAGCGCAGCGTAATCCCGGTCCAGCTCCGCCCGCAGCCGGTCCGCCTCGCTGCGGTGGATCCCTCCGTACCACTGGTCGGCAGAGCCGTCGTCTGACTGCAGGCAGGACATGAGGATGGCTTCAGGCATACGGGCCTGAACAGACGCAAAAACAGATTCTACGGTGGCCAGGGTCACGATTCCGCAGCCGCTTCGCAAAGCACCCTCCGTGCAGAGGGCCGCCGCGCCCCGGAAGCGGGAGCTTCCTGCCACGCAGAGCACCTTTCCGAAGGTTCCCTTGTGGCTGTCCTGCCGACGCCGGGGAATCCGTTCCCATATCATATTTTCCGTGATATCTGTAACTTTCAGTCTGCCCTGCTGTGCCATGGTCCGCACCTCCCGCCGGTAAAAAATTTTCTGCCCCTATTTTATCACAGGTCAGGGTCCGGGAAAACGGGGGAAAAGACTGCAGAAATTGAAAATATATGGTGGAAAACAGGCTTTGTAGGGTATAATGAGACGGAGGTCGTTCTGCTGCAGAGCCTGCAGAGCATCCGTCCCGGCAGCAGCGGGGCCGGAGAGGTTCCGGAGACATTGCCCGGGCAAACAGAAAAACAGCGAAAGGTGTGAAATAGATTATGAAATTCAACAAGGCAATCACAGGAATGGACAAAAGCGGGTCCTTCCGTGTCTATATGGCAATCACAACAGAAATGGTGCAGGAAGCCCATGAGCTCCACGGTACGTCGCCTCTGGCGACCCATCTTCTGGGCAGAGCCCTGACGGGCACCGGGATCATGGGGCTGATGCTGCGGGAACCGGGCTTTAAGATCACCCTCCAGTTCAAGGGAGACGGCCCGGCACAGCAGGTTCTGTGCACAGCGGATTCCGCAGGGGCAGTCAAGGGGTACATTGTAAATCCGCTGGTGGATCTGCCGGTAAGAGAGGACGGCTCCCCGGATGTGGGCGGAGCCCTCGGCATCGGAGTTCTGACCTGTATTCGTGATGCAGGCGTAAAGGAACCTTATGTGGGAAAAATCGATTTTGTGACCGGAGAGATTGCGGATGACCTGACGGCGTATTTCTGGATTTCCGAACAGCAGCAGACCTCCGTTTCCCTGGGCGTAAAGCTGGACGTGGACGGCAGCGTAAAGGCCGCAGGCGGAATGATCATCCAGATGCTGCCGGATGCTTCCGAGGCGTGCATTCAGGCCCTGGAAAAGTGGCTGCCGGAAATGCCGAAGATCTCGGAGCTCGCAGATCAGGTGAGCGCCGATGCAGCAGGCCGCCGGGTTGAGAGCATTATGGAAGAGTTCCTTCGGACAGCCTTTCTGGGGATGCCGGACGAGTTTGCCATCATGCCGATGGATTCTCTGGACATCGGCTGGAAGTGCGACTGTTCAGAGGAACGGCTGGAGCAGGTTGTAAAAAGCCTGGGCGCACAGGAAATCGGCGATATTATCGAGGAAGAAGGCCAGGCGGACATCACATGCCAGTTCTGCGGAAAAACGTACCACTTTGATGCGGACCATCTGCAGCGGCTGAAGCTGGAATGCCTGCACGAGCGGTTCATTCAGCAGCGATAATCCGAACTGCCGACGAAGAAATGCGCTGCCCCATACCAGAGCGCCGGCCCGCCGGCGAAAAGAAACGTAAACCTGAAACCATCTGGAAAAAGGGAAGGATTAGGGAAAGGATAAAGCAGGGCTGAAGCGATAAAGTAAATTGACGATAGGCGATGCAAAGGCTGCATCGCCTGTTTTTATGCAGCTTTAGCGAAAAAAACAACCAGTTCAACCGATGGTTGTGACGGCAGCAGAAAGCCCCCGCGAGACGGTGCGAGGGCTTGCATTGATACACGATGGAGGCTCTGTCCGTGTTCTTGATCGTTATCTGATGGTGAATGTGTTGTGGTACTTGCAGCGGTGGAACCGTTCAGGATTACGGAAATTGTAATGTTCATCCGGCGTCCGGGTTCCGGCGGAAGCGGGACTCAGCATTCAGGCTTCTCTGAATGCTTTTTCGGTCTTTTCTTTCCGGCGGTACCGGGAGGGCCGCTTTCTCCTGGAGGCTTCGGAGGTCTGGAGACTTCGGCCTCGCCCGGAGGATCGGGTTTTCCTGCAGACCCCGGAGGTCCGGCCGGTCCGGCTTCGCCCCCGGTTTCTTCCGGTCCGATCCCTCCCCGGGGACCCGGAGGACCAGGAATCAGCATCACGTAGGGATAGTAATATGGCCACCTGAAGGGACCATGGGTTTCATCCTCTGTTCCTGACTCTAGAAAGGAGTTCCAGTATTCCTCCTCAAATTCCCCGGATTCGATCCACGGCCACGGCCAGGGCCGGTGCTCCGGCCGGCATGAATGATGCGGCGGCCACGGATGATGCGGAGGACAATGCGGCGGACAAGGCCGCGGAGGACACGGTGGAGGCGGACAAGGATGCGGCCGGCATTCCGGAATACTGATTGGAGGGTCAAACCGAATAACCTGGCACTGGCGGCTCCTGCAGCCGCGGCGCTGTCTGTTTGAATTTCTGCACATAGTGTTCTTCTCCTTATGACAGAACCTGCGGCATCGTGTATGGTTTATACTATGCTTCCGCCCGGGCAGGTGTGCAGCCCTGCCTCCGGAAAAATGAAAACCCCTCCCTGCGGCAAAATACCGGAAGGGAGGGGGAGAATACGGACTGCAGCAGATGCGGGTTCCGGCGGGCCGGGCCCGCCCTACTGATTTGCAATCTGTTCTGCCAGATCGTTGAGGTAGACCCAGCGCTCTGTTTTGAAATCCAGTTCCTCTGAAAGGGTCTGCCGTTTTTCTGTGAGCTCCTGGAGCTTTACATAGTCGTTGGTAATGCCTGCCATTTCTTCATCGATATGGGCAATCTGCTGCTCCAGAGCTGCAATATCGTCATCGATGGTTTCAAATTCTTTCTGCTCCTTAAAGGTGAACTTCAGCTTCTTCTGGTGCTCCGGACGGCGGGAGCCGTCGGAACCGGCGCCGCCGCGGCCCTGCCCGGTATTCGGGGCACCGGCCGTACCGCTGCCGCCGGCATTTGGGCCGGAGCCGGACTTTGCTCCATACCCGGCGGCATTCATTTCCTCTGTCAGGGCAGCCAGCTCCCGGGCCTTCATGGCGTCGGTATAACCGCCCGGATAATGCCGGATCACGCCGTTTCCTTCAAAGGAGAAGGTCCGAAGGCAGAGGCGGTCCAGGAAGTATCGGTCGTGGGATACGATGATCACGGCCCCGGAGAACTGGTCCAGATAATCCTCCAGAATAGTCAGGGTGGAAATATCCAGATCGTTGGTGGGCTCGTCGAAGATCAGCACGTTTGGAGCCTGCATCAGGACGCTCAGCAGATACAGGCGGCGCTTTTCACCTCCCGACAGCCGGCCGATGGGAATGGAATGCTTGCTGCTTGGAAACAGGAACCGTTCCAGCATCTGGGATGCGGACAGATAGCCGTCCTCTGTTTTGACGCTGTCGGAGATGCCTTCCACAAATTTGATAATCCGCTGGTTCGGATCCCACACCTGGGTGTCCTGCGAGAAGTACCCGATCTTTACCGTATCACCGATGCTGATGGTGCCGGCATCCGGCTCCACTTCCCCCAGAATCATTTTCAGCAGGGTGGATTTTCCGCAGCCGTTGTCGCCGATGATTCCGATGCGGTCATTGCGCAGCACGGTATAGGTAAAGTCCTCCATGAGCTTTTTGTCGCCGTAGGCCTTGGAAAGCCCTTCAATTTCAATGATTTTTTTGCCCAGACGGCTGCTGGCAGTGCCGATGCTGAGAGAAGAATCGTCTATTATCAATTTACTGTCTCTCAGTTCCTCGAACCGTTCAATATGGGATTTGGCCTTGGTGGAACGGGCCTGACATCCCCGCTGGATCCACGCCAGCTCCTTGCGGTACAGGGCCGCCCGCTTCCGCTCTGTGGCCAGCATCATATCCATCCGGGCAGCTTTCGCCTCCAGATAGTAGTCATAATTTCCCTCATAGGCAAAGAGGGAACCATTGTCGATTTCAAAGATCTTTGCGGTCACGCGATCCAGAAAATACCGGTCGTGGGTGATCATAAACACGGCTCCGCGGAACTTCGTAAGGTAGTCCTCCAGCCAGTTGATGACATCGTTGTCCATGTGGTTGGTAGGCTCGTCCAGAATCAGAAGATCCGCACCTGCAGACAGCACCGCCGCCATGGCAACCCGCTTCCGCTGGCCGCCGGAGAGACCCTCCATGGGCGCATCAAAGTCCCGGATTCCCAGCTTTGTCATCATGGACCGGCAGGTAAATTCCGGGGTATCCGTCTTCAGCAGCTTCAGGTACAAAGCCGCCTGCTCCGCCACCGTCAGATCCGGGTCATAATCCGGGTGCTGAGGCAGAAACGCCGCCCGCACGTTGTTTGTATATGTCACACGGCCGCTGTCCGGGTACTCCAGGCCGGCCACGATCCGCAGCAGCGTAGACTTGCCTGTGCCGTTGACCCCGATGAGACCGATTTTTTCCCCTTCGTGAATGCTGAGGCTGATCTCCTTCAGCAGCGGTTTTTCCGTATAGCTTTTACTGATTTTGTCTGCATTTACAAGAACCATATGTTTCGTCTCCTTATCCCTACAAGAATAACAGAAAATCATGAAATTTACCACCCGCAGCATAGAAAGACGGGGCATTCATGGTATAATGAAGCACAAAGCAAAAGCAGACGCAGCCTCTGGCTGCACAAAAGAAGCAGGGCCGGCCCGGCAATACAGGGCCGCCGGGCGCAGGATCGGATCCGCAGATCAAAGATCTGGTAAAGAGAGGTAACGTATCATGGCAGAACAGAAAAAAGAAGGAATGGCCACCGTAGAGACCACCAACGTAGGCGGCGTACAGGTCAGAAAATATAAGATTAACGATGAAAACGACACCCTGATCAAAATCAAATCCGAGGCGGAACAGCAGCGGGATATTGAAGAATACGAAAAGCGGCAGCAGGAGCTGGCAGATCAGAAAGCTCAGGAGCGCACCGAAAAGTTCCGCCAGCAGCTGAAAGCCGACCTTGAGGCCCAGAACTTCGCCACCGACGAGGTCAGCCTCCAGGAGGCCGCAGAAAAGCTGCGGCTTGACACGGCAGACATGAAGGAGCATCTGGCGAAGCTGAAAAAATCCGACTACATTTTCTGCATCGGCGACAGCATCACCTACGGATTTGAGGTGGAGGGAACCCAGACCTGGATCGGCCGTCTGCGGCGCCAGGAAGAGATCAACCTCATCAACGTAGGGGTCAACGGCAACACCACCGCCGATATGCTGGACCGCTTCCACGAGCACGTGCTGGATTACCGCCCGAAGGCTGTGCTGATCATGGGCGGCGGCAACGATATCATGGGCGGCACACAGCTTGAGTTTGTATACAACAACCTGGCCATGATGGCTGAATTCGCCCTTCAAAGAGGCATCATCCCAATGATGGGCATCCAGCCGGAGCCGGACCACAGCCGGGTTCCTGCAGAGCTGAAGAACCTCATCGACTATGAGCAGGTGAAGCAGAACCTTGCCATGCTCAAAAGCTGGATTCTCACCTTTGCAGAGGCAAACAACCTTCCTGTGATTGACTTCGACACCCACATGAAGAGCCGTCTGCGGGCAGGGTACGGCCGCTTCTTCTTTGACGGCATCCATCCAAATCCGTCCGGCCACCAGATCATGGCCCAGATCGCAAAGGACGCCTTCATCGAAATGGGAATCCTGGAAAAAAAGGCGGACCCGGTGGATCACCGCTTTGATTTGTAAATAAAAAAGGCAGCCGCCCGGCGGCTGACCGGGGGCCGGCAGAGCCGGCGCAGCGTGGGAACGGAACAGAACAGGGCCGGAAACACCAGAACGAAACCGGGCTGAAAACACGGAAAAACCGGTCCGAAACAGACATATACGGAAAGGAAAGGGCGCTATGTACGAGGAACTGAAAAAAATTATTGATGAGAGCAACAATATCGTATTTTTTGGAGGCGCAGGAGTATCGACGGAATCGGGGGTTCCGGATTTCCGCTCCGAAAACGGGCTCTGGAACGCAAAGACACGGTTTCACTGCACACCGGAGGAGATTGTGAGTCATTCCTTCTTTATGAGCAGAACCGATGACTTTTACGAATACTATATGCAGAACCTGATCTTTACGGGAATTGAGCCTAATGCCACCCATTATGCCCTGGCAAAGCTGGAGCAGATGGGCAAGCTGAAGGCCATTGTGACCCAGAACATCGACGGGCTCCATCAGGCGGCGGGCAGCAAAGAAGTGTACGAGATTCACGGAACCATCTCCCGGGCTCACTGTATGGACTGCGGAAAGGAATACGACCTGGAGTACACCCTGCAGAAGGAACACTGGAAGGAAGGCACCTGGACGCCTCTGTGCAGCTGCGGAGGGGTGCTGAAGCCGGAGGTCGTGCTCTATGAAGAGGCCCTGGACGATGAGCTGATCATGAAATCCATCAAGGCCATCTCAGAGGCGGATACCCTGATTATCGGGGGGACTTCGCTGGTTGTGTATCCGGCAGCAAGCTTTGTAAATTATTTCAACGGAAAGCATCTGGTGCTGATCAACAAGCAGGAGACAGGCTACGATCAGAAGGCGGATCTGGTGATTCATGATTCCCTGGGAAAAGTCTTCTCCAGCGTGGTGGAGGGGATTGAATATTCCGTCAAGCCGGTGGTTCTGAAGAACAGTGAGGATCAGGAGTAAAGGCTGCATAAGCGGGTAAATGCAAGGGTCAAAGTTTATTGCTGATAGGCGATGCTACTGTTTGTAGAGGAAAATGTGCAAAGCATGAAAAGCCTATTGCTATTTGACGATATGCGGAGGATATAAGAAGAAAAGATAAAACCAGATAAGAAGATCAGAATTAGAAACGAAGATGTGAAAATAAGAAAAGGAACCAGAACAATATGAATATACTTGTATCAAATGACGACGGCATCCAGGCGGAGGGCCTCCGGCTTCTTGTAAAGGCACTGAGCCAGGTGCCGGGAAACCGGGTCTATGTGTCTGCACCGGACGGGCAGCGCAGTGCCTGCGGCCACGGCATCACCATGACGGTGCCCATTGTAGTCCGGGACGGCGTGGAAGTGGAGGGAGCAGTCTGGGCACAGGCTCTTTCCGGAACTCCGGCCGACTGCGTAAAATTTGGAATAAGCCGGCTGAAAAAAGAGCAGAATGTAGATATCGATGTGGTATTTTCGGGCATTAACCACGGCGGAAACATCGGCAGCGATGTCTTTTATTCCGGTACGGTCTCCGCGGCTGCGGAGGGGGTTTTGTGCCATGTTCCTGCTGTGGCAATGTCGGTGGGGACGCCTGCGCCTACCACAGAGATGCTGAAAAACTGCGCGGCCATGGCAGAGCAGCTCTGCCGGCAGGTGATTCCGACCCTGGACAGACGGACCGTTGTCAACATCAATTATCCGGGAATCCCGCCGGAGGAGATCAAGGGGGTAAAGGTCACCCGTCTGGGACCCCGGGAGTATGCGGAGCGCTTCGACCTTCTGGAAAATCCCAAGGGCCAGAAATATTACTGGTATTGCGGCGACATGGTGGTGTATAATAATCTGCCGGAGGATCTGGACGTCATGGCGGATCAGGACGGGTATGTTTCTGTGACACCGCTTCAGCTGGATCTGACGGACTTTGGAATGCTGGAAAAGGCAGCATCATGGAAGCTGGAAGTATAGTATCAATGAATTTTTTTAAAAACGAAATTACCATAGAAAAAAAGGAAGAACTGGAACAGTATCTGAATACCTTTGCTCACGAGACCTCTGGTCTCACCTTCAGCTCGCTTTATATGTGGCGGAAGGCAAATAAGTTTTCATACGAAATCATCAACGACTTTCTATGCGTGGCCGGAATGAGCAACTTTGAGGGATTTCAGGACGATCCCTTTGTCTTTCCGCTGCTCCCTCTGAAGGGGGACTGCCACGGAGAAAAGATGCGGAGGACTCTGGAGGAGGTCATCGACCGGTTCCGGGCTGCGGGGCAGCCCTTTGTTATGCGGCTGATTCCTCCCCATATGCAGTCTTCCTATATGAAGGTCATGCCGGGACGGTTTCTGTTCCTCAATGACCGGGACAACCACGACTATGTCTACCGGGTGGACGAGCTTGCAGAGCTGAAGGGCAAGCGTTTTCACGGAAAAAAGAATCATGTGAACTGTTTCAACCGGGAATATGAGGGACGGTTTGAAACTGTGCCCATGTCCTCGGAGCTTGTGAAGGAGGCTCTGGTTCTGCTGAAGTACATCGATGCAAAGAAGCAGGTGACCGGGTTTGATGCGGACATGCTCCGGATGGAGGCAGAGGCCCTGGAGGATATTCTGCCGGTTTACGACCGGCTGGGGTTGGAAGGCTGCGCACTTCTCATCGACGGGAAGCTGGAAGCCTATGCCTTTGGGGGCCGGCTGGGGGATGACACCATCGTAGAGCATGTTGAAAAGGCAAATATTGATTTTTCAGGGATCTATCAGAAGCTGAACCAGGAGTTCTGCAAAATGATGCAGGGACGCTATGAGTTTGTAAACCGGGAAGAGGATATGGGGCTTGCTGGTTTGAGAAAGGCAAAAACCTCGTACCGGCCGGTACGGATGATCGAAAAAAGCATTGCCATGCTGGTGGATGACAGGGAAGCCATCCGCCGGTACAGTTTTGAGGAGTAAGAATGAGAGTGGACCGCCGGGCGGTCCGAAACAGGGGGCTGTGAAAACAGCTCCTTTTTTGTTTTTTGTCCATTTCCATATGTCACGGAATTGATTTGTGGTTCCGGGCATTTTTTGTGTTTGTAAATGAGCGAGGCAATGGTAGATCGGATTTATTTTTTATGAAGAAAGAATTATCGTTTTAAACACAGAAAGTATTTGAAGGAGATAAGGATGAAACTGAAAAAAGCAATGGAAAAGCATGTGATTTACTGCAGCCAGACCCGTAAAATGTCGCCGCATACCCTGAAGAGCTATGAGCACGCTGTGCGGAGATTTGTGTCCTGGGCTTATACGGAGTGCCGGAAGGAAGATGCGGACAAGATTACGAAGGGAGATATTCTGGAGTATCTGCGGGATCTGAGCAATTCTTATGCGCCGGCATCTGCCATGCAGCATTTTACCATTATTCATGTATTTTTTAATTTTCTGGAGGATTACAGCTATATTGAAGAATCGCCCTTTCGCAGAATCCACGAGCGGAAGCTGAAGGTTCCGAAGCGGATCGCCACGACGCTGACGATTGAAGAGGTTCAGGACGTTATGGCGGCAGCCTATCTGGCGAAGCCTCAGGTTCTGTACGGCGTTGCAGACGGGGAGGATCTGCTCCACATCCGGGACTGCCTGATTCTGGAGTTTCTGTTTAATACAGGAATGCGGGTTCACGAGCTGTGCAGTCTGGAGCTGGATGCCTATGATGTGAATACGGGGATCGTGCGTTTTATCGGAAAAGGCAACAAGGAGCGGAAGTGCTATATCACGGCGGAAAATGTGCCGGATCTGTACCGGCGTTATATCCGTCTGCGGAAGATTTTTCTTAAGAATAAAGGAATGTTTACAAAGAATATTTTTGTGAACCGCTTCGGCGGGCCTCTTTCTGAGCAGGGGGTGCGGGATGTGGTGCGCAAGTACACCAGACTGGCAGGAATCAACAAGCATGTGACGCCTCATGTGTTCCGCCACAGCTTTGCCACGCTGCTCATGGAGCAGGGGGTGAACCTCCGGTATATTCAGGAATACATGGGCCATGAGACCCTGGCCACCACGCAGAGATATCTGCATATCAGTGACCAGGAGGCCCGGACCATTCTTCTGGAACACCATCCGCGGAGAAAAATGTCCCCGGAAGCTTATTTGGAAGATGACAATGAAGAATAATTAAAAACGTTTTTTACCATTGCCCGCTTAATTTCTCTTTCCTTTGAGGATCGGTGAGAGAGGGTGGTAGATGGCCATGGCGATGGCTACAGCGATCAGGCCCTTTGCCACGGTAAACGGAAGGTTAAAGCAGATCAGGCACTGCAGGATAGAATCCATGGAAGGCAGGATCAGCTGATATGCCTGCAGGATGACTTCTTCAGGCATAGCAACCTTGTAATATACAGGATAAACGATGAAAAAGTTTGATGCGATGCTGAAAATTCCCATGGCTGCCGCACCGATGATACCGCCTGCCAGTGCGGTCTTTTTTGTTTTTTTGCGGCAGTAGATCATGCCTGCGGTGAAGGCAAAAACAGAGCCCAGAATGAAGTTGGAAAGCTCTCCCACCAGCATGCTCTGGGAAACGGCCAGATGGATCAGGTTCTTGATCAGGCAGATCAGAATCCCTGCCCCCGGGCCCAGGGCATAGGCGCCCAGCAGCGCCGGAAGATCGGAAAAGTCAAACTTGATGAATGGCGGCATGAACGGCACCGGAAACTCCAGATACTGAAGTACCACGGAAACGGCTGCCAGCATGCCGGTTACTGCGATGTAACGGGATCTTGTGACTCTTGATGAAGTGAGGTCGGACATTTTGCATAATTCCTTTCTGTAGATAATAATAATAAGTCCTTTGTCGGACCAGCCCTCCGGGCTGGTCCTGGTGCGCGGCCGGGCCGCGCGGGATGTTTTAACGGATGTAATTTGTTTTCTGCGGTGCTTCTTTTTCCGGGAGTCCGAACT
>JBJFFZ010000095.1:0-11866 GCA_051892195.1 Anaerovoracaceae bacterium | reverse complement strand
CGATTGATTTTTCGATTATAATTAGTTATATTATTTTTTTTCGTCCGTTTTCAGTTGAAAATGGACATCGAAAATGACGAATAGAACCTGTTTTTTTATTATTTCTCCCACACAACCTCTACCTTCTCATATTTCCCGGTTTTCGAATCAATGACAATCATTGCAGACTCTCCAATCTGCGTTCCGTCTCTATAGGTCGAAAACACATCTGTCGATATAATACTGTCTTTCTCAAATATCTTCTCCACCGGAGTATGCCCTACCACCTGTTTGTATCTATCTGCTCTGAAGATCTTTCCTGTCTCATACTGCGGTCTGTGCCACAGCGGAGATTCATCATTCCAGAGAAAATCGTGCGAAGCACCGTTCACCGCCTCTATAACATCATCTATATCCGCATCCAGCAAATCCTCGTTAAACCATTTCAGAAAATCAGCAGTAAGACCGCCATGGGAGAAAAGCACATTATCAATCCGATGCATTATGTTGATCTGTGCCGGATCCTTCAGACTGTTCTTAAGTTCTTCAAGCTTTGACAGAACCATTCCTTCCGCATAAGGAGAATATCCGGTTTCAAGTCGTCCCCACGGGTAGCTGACATCATGGTTTCCATAGCACCATAAAGTATCCGGATATGCCACAGCAAATGCGATTGTCCGGTCAAATGTTTCTTTATATCGTTCGATCTGAAATTCCATATCCCAGTCATCCGGAATATCCATAAGACATACAGCCCGCTCTGCCTTCCCGTCTTTTAAGATTTTTTCTGCTCTGTCAAATATCCATGTTTTCAGATGAATATCCGGTATTACAAGTACTCTCATAATTTCTTCAATAATTCCTCTGCACTCATTTCTTTTCTTTCGTCGTTGTTACCTTTTTCAAATACTCCTCCCACACCCCCTCAGGAACCAGCTTCCCACCGGTGGCCCAGCAGATCTGCGTAGCTCCGGCAAGCCTTTCTTCCGTAAGTCCGTGCCGGTTCAGGTATTCCCGGCAGGACGGGTATTCAAGAAGATGAACCGGTGCTGTGAATGCCGCACAGCTGGAAGGCTCAATGCGGATATCCTCGGTGTCTTTTAGCATTCTCAGATAATCAAACAATGCCTCGTCTTTCACCGTGAACACACCGGAAACAAGATTGCGGTCCATTCTGGTTACAAACCCCGAAGGGCTCCCGCAGGCAAGGCCATCCGCAGCGGTCATGCCGCATAACCCAAAATCACTGACATTTACCGCATCGAAACGATCCGACGCCATCCCCAGAAGGACCGACGGAAAAAGAACCGGCTCACAGAAAAACACATGTACATTATCTCTAAAACACTGCTTCAATCCATAACAAATCCCCCCGGGAGCGCCCCCGACACCGCAGGGAATGTACACAATCAACGGATGCTCTGCATCCACCGCAATCCCCATTTCCTCAAGCTGCTTTTCCAGTCTTCCGGCAGCCACAGCATACCCCAGGAAGAGCGGCACCGAGTACTCATCATCCACAAAATAACTTGACGGATCCAGATCAGACTGACGGCGTCCTTCAAGGACTGCAGCCGAGTAATCGTCGTCATACTCAAGCACTTCAACTCCCTTGCTTCTGAGCAGATCCTTCTTCCATTGCCTTGCATCGGCAGACATATGAACCTTAACCCTGAATCCAAGAGCAGCACTCATAATGCCTATGGAAAGCCCGAGATTTCCGGTAGATCCAACCTGCACGGTGTAATGCCCGAAGAACGCTCTTATCTCCTCATCCGCAAATCTCTCATAATTATCATCCCTCGTTAAAAGCCCGGCTTCCAGCACAAGGTCTTCCGCATGCTTCAGTACCTCATAGATGCCGCCCCTTGCCTTTACTGATCCTGCGATGGCAAGATGACTGTCCATCTTGAGAAGAAGCCTTCCCGGTATCCTTGCATCATATGCCTTTTCCAGCACATGTTGCATGCTCCCGATCTCCCGCAGCGGAGACTCAATCCTTCCATGATCCGGAACCGTCTCAGGAAAACACTTTTCGATAAAAGGCGCAAATCGCATCAGCCTTTTTTCCGCCTCATCAATATCATCATCACTGACAATCAGTTGACATAATCCTTCAATCCAATCAAAGGGCAGGTACTTGTCATTCATCCATACCGTTTCCTTTTGATCCGCAATATCCTGAAAGACCGGGTCTTTTTCTATCATTTTTCTGGCATATTCCTTAACACTCATACACATTTCCTCTTCAGACAGGACCGGTTTACACCGGCGCATCGACCAGGCTAGCCCAGCTTGTCAAAAACACAGCCACAAAATCGCAGCTGTGCTTTTCCTTTTCATATTCTATCACGAAGTTTTCCTTCTTCCCCGGCCGGGCCGGGGCTCCCCGGTTATTCTTGCATCAGACGCAGACTGATGATTTCCTGCTCCAGCTTCACATTCTTTTCAAGCATGTATTCCGCAACCGTGCGATATTCCGGATATTCCGCCAGATGCCTGAGACCTGCTCGATCCCTCTCCGTCAGTGAATGCAGACAGGAATCATAGGCAGGATCCCCAAGCTCACGCTCCGACATTCCAAACATCCCGAACTTCACCCCTGTTACTTCACATAAATGCTGATGAATCCAGAAGCCTCCCGCATCTATATCGCCGAAATGAAGGTATTCCACTTCCGGATTGTCCCGGTAAACCATTCGGATAAAATTCCTCTGATCCCGATTTGCATAACCGCCGAGATAAAACAGAACCGTGTCTTCCGGTTGATACCTGAGATAAGCGGTTTTATTTTCCACCGTCATAAACCGGGGTGAACGAACCGCAATGCTCTGGATTCTCGCTGCATCCAAAGCAGAAAACTCGATACCCTGAGCAAAATTGCCCAGTTCGATTTTCTCACCACCGATTCGGATCCCCACATTTCCCCGAAGGGCCAGCCGCTGAGGCTCTTTCCGAATATGGTATTTCTCAAGGATTTCATCCAGAAAACCATTCGCTTCAGAAGGATACTCATCGTATCGCCTCAGCATGGCACACACCGGTTCCATGGTCTTCTCCTCAAAGATTTTTGAATCTCCGTAAATCTTAAGGGAAGCTTCTCTGATAAACAGTTCCTCCTGGTTCTTCTCAATAAACGCAACAGCTGCCAGCACCTGCTCCATCTCTTCAAGATTCTTCGGCACAATCCTCTTTCTCAGCTTTTCTCTGAGTTCCTGACACTCCGCTCTGCAGATCTCCGACGCATCCCCGTAAGCATCGATCAGTCGGCTGAGCCTATTCAGCTTGTTTTCCTTTGGGACATAATCGTAAACATCCTTCAGATACTGCTCTGTTTCAGAAATCTTTTCGTCTACCAGAAAAATCTTTTTCAGTTCCGTACCGAAAGACTCAGTTTCCACCTGTACAAATCCTTTTTCCACAAGACTGTACACAGCTTCATTGAGGGCGGATATTTTTTCAAAATCCCCGTCATTGTCGTGATAACGGCTGTAGATGTTTTCCGGTTTCACCGAAGTCCGACGGCGAATCCGGTTCTCCCCCGTGTCTTTCTTGCTCTTCCGGTATTTCTCTGCCAGCGCAATCAGCAGCTTTTCCTCATAATTTGTACTCAACCCGCAGTCCCCTCATGTATTTCAACAATCCCGATTTCCATCAGATCCGGCCTTGTTCTCAAAACAGGAAGAATCACATCACACTCGTTTCCGATAAGTTCTGTTTTATCCGGCGCACAAAAGACCATCTGCAGCCTCTGCTCCTTCATAAACCCCAGCATAATCTTTACATTTGTGGGGTCCATCTTTGCAAAAGGCTCATCGATAAATACAAGTCTGGTGGAGTCACTTTTATCATTGTAGATCATAAGCAGAGCTGACAGCAGAATCAGCATATACGGGATCTGAACCTCCGCGCCGGAATTGTATCCGGACTGACGTGACAGCTTTGCTTTATTCAATACATCTTCGTTGGAAACCAGAATCTCATAATTCATATAATTTCTGTAATCTGCAAACTGTTCCAGCCGGTTTCGGTCACTTCCTGATACGATGCCAGCAATAATCCTGCGAATTTCCTTTTCCAGAACGTTTCCCCGTTCCCCTGAATCCGAAACCATTTCCTCCAATGTCATCTGCCCGGCAGATGCTCCAAGGCTTTCCTTTTCTTTCAGATATTTGGCATATTCTATGATTTTTTCATAATCTGATCCATCCCTGATATATTTTACTTCAAATTCATAACGTGATCGAAAATCCAGACGAGACAGCTCCGCATTGATCAGCTTCAGATCAGCTCTTGCATTTTCACAGGATTTCAAAATCGTCAGAACGAACTCGTTTTTAAAAATAGACTCGTATTTACTGGTCTGGATTTTCAGCTTTTCGCTGATTTCCTGACGATCGTCCATCCAGATTCTGTCTTTGCGGCTCTGATATTCTGCCTGGGATTCAGGTGAGACAGGCAGGCGATTTTCTGCAGTCCGTGCCGCATTGTAAGCAGACTGTACTTCGGTAAGCTTTACTCCTGCCTCCCGGAGAGTGCGTTCCGCTCTGGACCGGTCCTTCAGTGTTCCTCCGGTACCTCTTTCACCGGCATCACAAAAACGGTTATAGTCTGCCAGAGCCTTTTCATAAACGGCATGGCTGTCTTTTTTATACTTTGTCAGCTTTTCCTGCACAGGGCCAAGCTCCGATTCTGCACGTTCATACTCCCCTCTGTTTGACAGATAGGCAGTTTCCTGGCGGGACCGGTCATTACGAAGAATATTCATCTGCGTTTCTGCGGAATCAAGTTCCTGTTTTAAATGCGTCACCCGGCCTGCCAGCTCTACATATTCCATATTATTTCGCTGCGCATCCTCCAGTGCCCGGAGCTGATCCCTCCGGACGCTGTATTCATGCAAGGCATCCTCGTATTCTGTGCAGGCATTGTAGTTGCAGACGGTAATCAGCCCGGTCTGTGTTTCCAGCCAGGAACGCTGTTCTTCTGCCGCTCTCACTGCCTCTTGCTGTTCCTTCCAGCGTTCTTTCAATTGAATCAGCTGTTTTTCAGCCTTTGATCTGTTGATTTCCAGCGCCTTCTGCCCCAGATAATAATGGCGGATGCTTTCAAAACGGATAAAATAACTGTCCATGGCAACCGATACGCGACCTTCCTTTGCCATGGCATTTTCATAATTCCTTACATCCTTCAGATCCACAGCATGAAAACGCCCCAGCTGATAATCGAAATATTTCCTTGCTACGGGATTCTTTACTTCAATGAAATCTGCTGCCGCGTTCTCTACCTTCTTTATGTTTTTCTTCATAAGAAGCTTTGTATTGAACAGGTGTGCATATCTATATTTCGAATTATTAAGAACGTCATCTGCCACATCGTAGTATTCAGGTTCAACCAGGATCGTATATCGCCTGCGCCCCAGATATCCCTCAATCACATCACGCCAACCCTCATCCACAAGGCCGATGACATACTCGCAGGCAAACCGTGCTTCGGACTGGATTCCCCTCTTTTCAAACTCCCGGTTGATTTCGTTCTTCAAAGATATATACTCCGGAATCTCGGAGTAATTGGTAATCCTTGCATTGCAGTCATCAATAAGCTTCTGGCAGCGTTGCTGCCCCTCTTCGTTATTCCTGATTTCATCCCTGAAGCGCATAATTTTTACCAGTAGGCTGTCTCTGTAATCCTGCAGTCTGGACACAAATGCCTCTACAGCAGATGACTTCTGCACACCTGTGTAACTGTTTTCCGTCAGGGCTAAAAGTACATTTCTATCTGCGCATTCCTTCCCTTGGGAGGAATACCATTCCACAAGCCTCAGAATCCGTTCCTGCTGCTGAAGAAGCTCGTTCTTTTCCCGCAACAGAACATCTTTTGCTTTTTCTGCATCCACAAGTGCTGCCTCTGCTTCCCGGATAGCTCTTGCACAGTCCAGCTGACTGAGATTCAGCTGTGCCTCGCTCAGTTCCTCACGAAGCCGGTGCTCCTTCTCTTTGAGAATATCCAGCTTTCGCTCGTCCTCTTCCATCTGCTTTGTTGCAAGCTCCATGGCCCGGGCGGTTTCCTCTATAATTTTGCTGAACCGCAGAAACTCCCGATATGTGATTTTAATATTATCTGTAAGTATCACATTTTCCGCCCGTTTCAGTTCTTCAAAACAGGCAAGAATACCCTCCAGCTCCCGGATCTCTGAATCAATGGCCTGAAAGGTATCTGTGAGAGCATCTATGTTTCTCTTCGCTTCCACCAGCTTTGAAAAATCCACTTTTCTTTCTTCAAGAACATTTTTCCTTATAAACTGGTCAATCTTATCCCCGGGATCATAGGACATGATGCTTCGCAGCTTTCTACGAAAGGCGATAAGCTGTTCCTCATTGAGCCGCAGCCCTGTACGCTGCATAAATTTTTTCAGACCTTCCGTGGAAGAAAGCATTTTCATCCCATACATCTTCTGAAGCTGCGCTCCGTTATAAACAAAAGTATCCTGGCCCTCCGTATAAGTGTGGGAAATATCTTCCATCTTTTTTCCGTCCAGCACATACCTCTGAGTTACATATCCATCCGCAGCATTGGTCTCAATCACTGTTCCAAGAATAAAATAGCGTTCCAGTTTCCTTTCATACATTTCCAGAACAATATGTGTAGATACATTAGGCATTCTGTTCGCCGGCCTCATACAGGAACCTGCAGTAGCATCCAGCAGTCCACGGGTATAGGACGGGATCGTTCTGCTCCCGCGATTTTCCGTTGACTTATTAAAAACAGTATCGCCGTACAGAGCGTATTTCACAGCATCCAGCAAAACTGATTTTCCGTTTCCGTTTTTGCCGGCAATCAGTGTAAAAAAGCCGAAGGGAACCGTTACATTGCTGAAACCGTACCAGTTGATCAGTCTGACCTTTGAAAGCTCAATCATATCTGACGATGCCTCCTTCTGCCCCGGATTCATTCCGGTCTTCCGTTTCCCGTCCGAGATACTCCCCCACTACAGTCTGAAACTGTGGAAGATTCCATCCAAACTGAAGAGAGGGATAGAGTGTAATCACAGAATCCTCTGAGAAATCCCCGGCACTGTAATCAATCAGATCATATCTTTTAAAGAGCTTCAAAGCTGCTTCCAGGCTTTTTTTATCGGCATTCACCTCATACATCTTCAGCTTATCAACAAAATCACCCTTTCTTACATGATTGTTCTCATGATATCCCAGATTCTCAAGGTAAATCTCCCATAAGACCAGAAGAATATGATACTGCTCCCCTGTAAAAGTCACTGCGTTTGCTCTCTTAAGCCCAACTGTTTCCTCATCCCCCTCGTAAGGCTTCAGCATGGCGATCCTGACGCTGGTATCCACCAACACATCAAATCCGATCATCCGCAGATAATCGGAAACATCCTCTCTGTTTGATTCTCTGGAAATAAAATTATACAGCCGTTCATCCTTTTCTCCAACAATAAAGGTAGATTCCATCAGCTTCCGGACACAGCGCTTAAACAGCAGAAAGTTTTCCTCTCTGATTGCCAGGTTCAGCTTTACATCACTCATTTATTTTCCTCTTAATTCTAATATTGCTGATTTCCGCAGCAGGTGTATGAATTGTACCTTCCATAAATTCCACTTCAAATGGAAATTCTCCGGAACCGGAATAAATCATACCCGCTGCAAACATCATGGCATCTTCTCTTGTTTTTACAGTTTCCGGGCCTGGCACCACAGATGCCTTCCCTTCCATGATCCGATCAAAAAAAGCAGCCGCCTGCTTCACACCGTACCTGTCCGGCTGTTCATGAAGCAGTTCCCTGGTCAGACGTTCCCGCTCCTCTTCCGTCAGAAGACTGACACTTACTGCAGCCCCCCGTTTATCCGGATTTTTCTTTTTTCTTCGGTCAATGGACCGTCTGCCCACATATCGGAAGGATGCCAGCTGAAAGCATTGTGAAAGTTCTTCCAGTACCCTCCCCTGCGACTCAGAATCCATAGCCTTAAGCTGCAGCAGAAGTTGATCGACCTGGGTCTGAAGATTTGTATTATTGCTCAGGACCATCAGCACTCTCGTGGAATACAGATTATAGTAACGGTTGATCTTCCGATCAATATCGTCCATATCCTTTACATAATCATAGCTGATAAAACTTCGAACTTCAGCAAGCTGTTTTTCAACAAATTCCCTTGCCTGTAAAGGTGGAACATCGTAAAGCGCCTGATACTCCTGAATCATCCCTTCATACACCTCGGATTTTCCAAGCCGGCGCAGCATCTTTTCAATCTCATCAATATACCCGGGAACCAGCCCGTCTTTTTTTATAAAAAAATAATCATGAAAAAACTGTTCCATCACGGCATCCCGCAGCAGAAACTGACCCAGCGCATTAGTCTCTGTCAGCTTGATGACCATGCCCATAACAGAACGAATGCTGTCTCTGAGCATGAGAAGTTCATTTTTGAGATCTGCAATGCTATCTGCAACAGGCACCAGAATATTCGAATATGGCCGAATTCTCCGTCCATGATCTTCCAGAAATGCGGAATGCAAAATATCGTAAATCGAAAAAATATGATTTGTGAGCGCTGCACTGTTATCCCGGTTGAAGATACGCTCTATGCTTTCCATCAGCTTCCTGCAATACGGCATCACCATGGCGATATTGTCTCCGCTGCGTCCCAGCTCCGGTTCCGAAATCCAACCGCAGCTTCGGAAATACCGCAACACAGAACCTGCATTTTCTGATTCGGATTTGCTGCTGCTGATTGACTCCTGTTCATTTCCCGGGAAATCTTCATCCTCCACCGCATAGGCAAGGTTTCGAAAGTAAAGGGTCAGCGTATCTTTCGCATCTGTCTCGTACAGCAGGGAAACCTGCTTTGACTTTTCAATCAGCTGCATGATGCACTCATAATATATCTTTTTGTTCCGACAGCACAATGGATTAAAAAAGCGATCATATTCCGGATAGTCAAATAAAATCATACTTTCCCCCATCCCCCAGTCCTCGCTCCTGCAAGGCAACCCTTCCGTGACAAAAAACTTTTCCTATAGAAAGGTCTGAGGGTTCATCTCTCCACTATATTATCATTTATAGATGAAATAGGAAAGTTATTATACATTTAAAATACTACGATTCTCTTTCCGCGGGCTCCGCGCCGCCCCCGCAAGCAGCAGCGCCGGGCCGAATGGCCTGCGCTGCCGAAGCCGAATCCTCATTTTCCCGTTCTCATCCGGTAGTCTGCATCAATCTTCTGTTTCCAGTCCGCAGACAGGGGTGCTGCGCAGCTCCTGACACTGGTGATTGCATCGCTGATGGCCTCATAGTTGACAGCAGTTCCAATCTTATCACAGTGATAGTCGGCGGCCATAGATTCATCGATGCCGAATCTCCTGGCCTCTGCCGCTGCGTCAATATTTGCTCCAAGGAACAGGAACTCCCATCCATAACGCGCCTTCTGACGTTCAATCATGCGGCGAACCTTATCATAGGTGTAACGCTGACTGGCGTTTTCCATACCATCGGTCGTGATGATAAAAAGTGTCTTTTCCGGCACATCTTCCTTACGGGCATATCTGTGGACGTTCCCGATATGATGGATTGCCCCGCCGACAGCATCCAGAAGCGCAGTGCATCCGCGAACAAAGTAATCCCCCTCCGTCAGATCCGGCACATCTGCAATGGCAACGCGGTCATGGACAACCTCGGCTTCATTATCAAACAGCACGGTGGATACTACAGCATCTCCTGGTTCCCTGCGCTGCTTTTGAAGCATAGAGTTGAAGCCTCCGATCGTGTCCTTTTCCAGCCCCGACATGGAACCGCTGCGGTCCAGAATAAATACAAGCTCTGTCATTTTGAAGTCCTCCTGTTTCCTTATTGTGACTTCATTATGCAGAAAAAAGAGACCGGGATGGTCGCATGGTATGCGACATTTTATGCACCAATCAGCGGCTGGTCAAAAGCAAACAGAACTTCATTCAATTCAAAAACATTGTAATTTCTATTTACAAGGAAATACTCCACAATTACATCTAATTTACTGCTATGAGAAAGAGCAAACCCCGCCCGGCCGATGAAATCCTTTGTTTCATCGATATCCAGTTCCAGGGCGAAAGCAAATGCCAGCGCAGTGGCCTTGGACGGACGGTAATCCGGATTGTTCCGGATTTTCGAAAACAGCTTCCGGTCCACATTCGCCTTTTTATAAATCTCAGAATCTTTCTTACCTGTGCGGTCAATGAGCTGCAGGAGCGTTTCTGAAAAACCTGCATCCAGGTGAGCAAGAATAGCGCTCCAGTCCGCATCCTCCATCCTGACGTCTGTCCCGACAGACATGTCAAGACATTCTGCAGGGGCCTGCCCGGGGCAGGCGTCCTCTGAAACAAAACTGCTCTGTTTCAGAAGATTCCGGATTCGCCTTTCCTGTGAAAAAGAGCCGTACAGGTGCTCCGTTCCGTATTCTTCATAGGTTTTGCTTCGAATATAATTTTCATCGATATAACTGCTCACGGACCGGAACAGTTTTTCTGAAAGTACAAAGGCTTCCTTACCGAATACAACCAGGTATATCTGCATGTCATTTTCCATGAGGAAGGCGCTGATTTCCCGGACAGCTGTCTGAAGCGCAAGAGACTTCGGAAAACCGTAATTTCCGGCAGAAATCAACGGAAAGGCAACGGACTCGCACCCATGCTCTTTCGCCAGTGCCAGTGACTTCCGGTAACAGGAGGATAACAGTTCTTCCTCCCTGTGATGCCCATCATTCCAGACGGGTCCGACCGTATGAATCACATACCGGGCATCCAGCCCGAAACCGGGCGTGAGCGCAGCATCCCCGACGTCAATACAGCCGATCTTCTTCCGGGCGGCAAGCAATTCGTATCCTGCCTTCTTATGAATCCCGCTGTCAACTCCGGAACCGATCACAGGATCCGGATTGGCAGAATTGACCACTGCATCTACCTGCATATTTACAATATCATTTTGAACGATTTCAAACGGCATAAAAGGGCCTCCTTATTTCAGATCCGGGGAATCATTCTGCCATAGAACATTTTATTTCCATTTCAAGTATTTTTACTGCAATATAGTATACCATATTGTCGGCAATAATCTTATTCTTCCCTCAAAACAAATAATCCGAACCCGTCCTCCATAAGGAAGATCTGGTTCGGATTAAATCTCGCTGGTGCGGTTGATGGGACTTGAACCCATACGTCTGCTGACACACGCCCCTCAAACGTGCCTGTCTGCCTATTCCAGCACAACCGCATATTCAATTATATGGTGCCCAGACTCGGAATCGAACCAAGGACACGGGGATTTTCAGTCCCCTGCTCTACCTACTGAGCTATCTGGGCATTCATAATGTGGTCGGGGTGGCAGGATTTGAACCCGCGACCCACTGGTCCCAAACCAGTTGCGCTACCAAACTGCGCTACACCCCGAAAGATGGTGACCCCATCGGGAATCGAACCCGAGTTACCGCCGTGAAAGGGCGATGTCTTAACCGCTTGACCATGGGGCCATATGATGCAGAGCGCATCAGCGCTCTGCTTTTTTTAACCAGCGATGTCCTATTTTCCCGGGCAGCCTCCCGCCAAGTATCTTCGGCGCTGGGGAGCTTAACTTCTGTGTTCGAGATGGGTACAGGTGGATCCTCCCCGCCATAATCACTGGATCATTGCTTGTCTTTTTCGCCCATCGCTGCGTTGCTCTCCGTCGGTCCGATGCTCACATACTCAGGTATGCTCCGCTTCGGCCTCCGTCGTGCGCCTTGCGCTGAACGAAAAATCCTTCGCAATCATATATTCATATCTATGTTCGCATTCATATGCATACGAACCTGCCCTTTGAAACAAAGAACAGAGATCAAATCTTCTATCTTCACTCTCTTTCCGA
>JBJFFZ010000094.1:0-11939 GCA_051892195.1 Anaerovoracaceae bacterium | reverse complement strand
AGCTCCAGAATACGTTCTTCATTTGTTACGACATCCCCGGCGGCTCCGCCCGCCCTCAATCCCGCCTGCCGGGCAGGCGCTCCGTACGGTTCGTCGGCAGCTGCGCCCCCGCGAACTTTCGCCGCAGCCCCCAGGCCCGCCATACGAAAAACTCACCGGACAGCAGCCCGGTGAGCAATTTACGGATTTATTCTGTTTTCCGGGATTATTCCTGCTGCGGCAGCTCCAGAATCTGATAGGTTCCCCGGTCAAATTTCATTTTTGTCAGGTCTTCTAAAGGACGTCCTTCCAGGGCGCAGCGGATGCAGCGCAGTACACCGGAATGGCTGACGATCACCAGGTCGCCTTCTGTCTCTTCAATCAGGGCATTCAGCTTTTTCATGACCCGCTGCTGCAGCTCCACGAAGTTTTCTGCTTCCTCATCGATCTTAAAGTGGATCAGATCCTCGCCCCGCTTTTTGTATTCTTCCGGGAACTGGCTGCGGATGTCGGATATGTACATGCCGTCCCACTTTCCGAGATTCATTTCCCGAAATTCCGGAACCTCCACAACCCTGAACTTGTCCCCCAGAATCCGGGCGATGATCTTTGCGCTTTCCTTTGCCCGGTTCAGATCGCTGCAGTAGATGATATCGGACTCCACATCAAAGTGCTGAAGCTCCAGTCCCACATGGGTGCACTGCTCCTTTCCTTCCACGTTGAGAGGGATGTCCTTCTGCCCCAGGAAAATGCGCTCCTTATGCTTCTGAATATCCCCGTGGCGCACCAGAATCAGGCGTCTTGCCTTTGGTTTTCCTTCCAGGGCCGCCGCTTTTTCCTGATCCATTTCCCGCAGCAGCTCGTACACGTCCCTGCCGATGCTTCTGCTGACATACTGTAGCACCGCATCTGCAGCGGCGATCTTTTTTTCTATGATGGCAAGGGCGTCCGGATCGTCCTTCCAGCGCTGTCTTACGGGTTCCAGACGCTGATCCAGGGTGACCAGCCGCTCCTCCTGACGAAGCTTGTCCGCCAGGCACACCAGATCCTTTTCGTCTACATCGTAGACAGGAACTGCCGGAATGTAGTTCATATGGGCCTCAATAATCTCAGCAACCTCCGGGTATCCATAGTAGAGAGCCAGCTTTGCCCCCTCTTCCCAGTGCTTTTTCCGTATCCGCAGCACATCGTGCAGCATGCCGGCGGCGCGGATCAGAGAAATGCTCAGATTTCTTCCGTGACGGTTCAGCTCTTCGGCCATGGCCACAGCCGTGTCGGTCACTGCCAGGCAGTGACGGATCACATGGGATGGTGTTTCCATCCGTTTCAGTATCTTCCAGCATTTTTCTTCGTCCGGAAAACGGTTCTTTTCATAAAATGCCAGCATATCTTCATAAGCAGCCGGCGTATCCATATCGCGGACGATTCCCTCCGCATGGGTCGGGAACCGGATCATCCTGTCCTCGTGAAGGGAGGTCACGGACTTCAGTCCCATAGCGCCGTCACTTTCCAGAATTTCCTTATAATACTCCTCAGGAATACACAGAGGATGCCCCTTCTTGTCCTCAAAGCACGGAACCACAAAGAATCCCGGATGAGCCTCGTGCTCTTCGACGGTTTTCGCAATGACGTACGGAGGAATCATGGGGATGTCCACCGGGGTCATAAAAACGCAGGAATACCCCTGAGCAGCGGCATACCGGATGCCTGCCTGTACAGATGTAAACATGCCGTCTGCATATTTTTCGTTTGTAACGATGCTGACATCCTGTCCTTTCAGAAACTCGCAGATAATCTCTGCGTTGTATCCCACCACAACGATGATCTCACTGACCCCTGCGGTCCGAAAGCTTTCGATCAGGCACTCCAGCGCGTTTTTCTTTCCGATCTTCATGAGAGGTTTAAAATCCTTCATTCTGGACGAGAATCCTGCCGACAGGATCAGCCCTGCAGTATTCTTCCTGTTTTCCATACTGTAGCCACCCCACTTTCCATTGATCTTTCAGTCATTTTTTTGACTTCAGATTTTTACCTATTCGTATTAGTATACCATAATACATATCAAAAGAAAACACAAAAAATTATACTATCCCAGTTTAACACATTAAATCATTGAAAATCACCTTTTTTATGCCTTTTTATCAATTTGAGTTAGTTTTTTTTAGTTTTGTTGTTGACACGATAGGATTATATGGTATACTTAGGTTAAGTTAAGTTTTATGAAGATAAAACATTCGTTTCCTGGCTTTGGATTGTTGCAGAATGCCATTTCCGGGTGATATTGGTGAATTAGTTTATTGGATTTGGAGCAAATCTATTGCAGACGATTTGTTCGTAATAAACAGGCTGCCGTTTCTCAGGATCGGCAGCCTATTTATTTCTTCTCCATAAGGCGGAATCAGCTCTTCCACTTTTTACATGGTTCACAGCCCGGGGCTGTGCCCTTTTATGTATTGACCGGATTTCTTTTTTTTAATAAAATACTGCACGGAAAGGATTGGACAACATTATGAATGAAACAGACAACAGATCCCTGGAATCTGACAGAATAAAAGGCGTTCTCTTCCGCTGGACAGCAGAATCTGCCCGCTGGTATGAGGAAGCCTCCCGGTACACCGGATACCATGACCGCCTGGAGGAGATCATTGCCCCTCATCTTGACGAAAGCTTCCGCTGCTGCGAGCTTGCCTGCGGAACCGGGACTCTGGCCCGCCATCTTGCGCCCCATGTCAGCGCATATACAGCCAATGATCTGGATCCCCACGCCATGGATCATCTGCGGCGAATGAACGCAGAGGATCCCATTCCGGGGTTTGAGGTTCTGGAGGGTGACTGGCATCAGATACTGGAAGGCAGAGCCTTCGATGCCGCCATTATCAGCTTTTTCGGTGCCATTCTCACCGACTGGGACCGGCTGAGCTCTATGATCAGTAAAAAAGTCATTGCGGTTATTCCGAGAAGCAAGGAAGGACGGATGAAGGTCGCTGCCCAGGCAGCATCCCGGCAGGCAGGCGCAGAAAACAGCCCAGGCCAGGGGGATAAGCCTCAGAGAATTATCCGCGGAAAGCAGCGTTCCTTTGAAACTGCCTCCGATATTGCACAGTTTCTTGATGAAAAAGGTGTCTCTTACATTCGCGAGGACAGGGATCTGGAATTCGGTCAGCCCTTCCCTAACATATCGGAAGCAAGAGATTATGTGAGATATTACTACAAACTTGAAGAAGACCAGATCGATTTTTTCCTTGAAAAAAAGCTGGAACGGACGGAAACGGGATGGTACTTCCCAAAGAAGAAGGAAATCTCTGTCATCGTTGCAGACCTCACCGCTGCACAGCCTTCCGTGACCTCTGGTCACCCAAAGCCTTAAGGGCTTCGCCTGAAAAGGATTCATTTTAAAAGCATAGAAAAAAGAAAAACTGCAGTTCCTCCGTTTCACAACAGAGCCTGCAGTTTTGTTATGCCTTTTCCGGCCTAAAGATCAAGGCCTCTCTTTTCAATTTCTTTTCTCAGCTCTTCCAGAAAACCGCTGATTGATTCCCACTCTTCGTAGGATTCCACCGGCATCAGAGAAGTTTCCGATTCGGAATCAGGATTAAAGGATGCCACATACATATTCTTCTTTCCTTCTTCATTTCTTGAACCATCTGTGTAAACCAGATAATGCTTTCCGGTATCTTCATTCTGAAACTGACTGATGATCTGGCACTCGCTGGCAATGCGGTCCTCTCCATATACAGCCATGGATTCGCCATCGTACTTCATATTCTGATTATTCTCCTTTTTCTTATTACGGATGAAAGCAAGAAAAAAGACGCCTGAACAGGTTCAGACGTCGTCACAATCCAATCTACCTTAGAGTGCTCTGGTCACCCTGTTAGACTTGATGCAGCGTGTGCAGACGTTCATCTTTCTAACAGAACCGTTATCGTTAACTCTTACAGTCTGAATGTTCGGATTCCACTTTCTTCTTGTATGGATGTTTGAGTGGCTTACTGTGTTGCCGGAAACCTGGCCCTTGCCACAGATTTCACATTTCTTTGACATTTGGAAACACCTCCTTCTTTTCATTCACGAACATTCGATATTATATCATAGATATTTATTGATGAAAACACATTTTTTTAAGGAATTTGCATTTTTTTCACAGATATTTTTCCGTCTGACGCTCTGAAAAGAATTACCTGACTGCACAGGAGATCAGAACAAATGCTGCAACCGCAAGAACCCATCCAAAGAGGAAAAACCGGAACCCCACACAGCACCGGTCTTTCGAAGGACCCAGACGGGCTCTGGAAATATCATAGCTTTCTCCCCGGTAAAGATGGTCCGTTCCGGAACATTCACAGTTATTTCTGAACATAAAAAAACACCTCCGTCGGCATCTGCTGAACTGATGGAAATATGCCTCAATTCAGTATATGAAAAAACCGACGAAGATGTTGCATGTCCTGTGGACTGGTTACTTTTTCTCTTCCTCCGGCTCCGCCATTTTTTCCAGAACCGTGGTATATCCGTCTGCCCCGAACTGAAGGGTTCTGTTGATCCGGCTGATGGTTGCAGTGCTTGCCCCTGTGCTCTCCTCAATCTCGCTGTAGGTCTTTTTCTGAATGAGAAGCCTTGCAACCTCAAACCGCTGAGACATGGCTTTTATTTCTTTTACCGTGCAGAGATCCTCAAAAAAGCGGTAACACTCCTCCTGTGTTTCCAACGAAAGGATTGCTTCAAATAAATCATCTGCTTCCTTGCTCTTTAATCTGTTTTCATATCCCATTACTGCCTCCCGGACGGTACCATACTCCTCTGACCTGAAAAACACTGCTTTTGTGCACTCGCACTTTTACACTTTCGCACACTCAAGTGCTATAGTATTATACTATAAACCCTGTCATGACACAACCGAAAGAAAAAAATAATACCATCAGGAATGAAACCGCACACCCTGCAGGATCACCTGAACCGATGACCGGCCGTTAAACACGTTTTCGTCAATTTCTCCATAAAGGTCCACAAGGTCTCCCGGGCGGATTTCATCGATTTCCTTCAGAGAATCATCAAAACAAACCGCATCAAACGTATTTCCCCCGGCGCTGATGCAGCGCAGTCTGCGGTACTGGCCCGCAGACCCCATACGCTGTACAGACCGGATTCCTGTATTGCAGATCAGAAACACAGGCCTCGGATTTCCCTCCCCAAAGGGCTCCATACGCTGCACATCCCGTGCCAGGGCAAGGGAGACCTCATCTGCATCGATCACAGCATCCGAAACAAGCTTCTTTGTCAGCAGGTCCGGTTCCTCCTTCAAAAGCTCCTGCATATCCGCCTGAAGTCCCCGGTCAAGAAGTCCCAGATGCTCCTTATCCATGGAAAATCCGCATGCTCCCGCATGCCCCCCGAACCGCGCAAACAGATGGCCATACCTGCTTAAAAGCCGGTGAAGATCCACTCCAGGAATGCTTCTTCCTGTGCCTTTGACCATGCCCTCCCCGGAATCCGTCAGAATCACTACAGGACGGTAATACCGATCCTTCAGCTTTCCTGCCACAATGCCGGTAACTCCTTCATGGGCATCCCCTGCATAATAAAGCAGAAAATCCGGAACCCCGGGCTGCTCCTCCACCCAGGCCACCCCGGCATCATAAATCTCCTCCTGGGTCTTTTTCCGCAGCTGGTTCAGAGCAGCCATCTTTTCCGAAAGCTCCCTGATTTTTTCTGTGTCCTTTGCCGTCAGAAGCTGAACCCCCATAGACGCATGCTCCATCCGTCCGCAGGAATTAATATGAGGAACCACCCCGAATGCAATGTTATAGGAACTGATCTTTTCCGGACGCAGCTGAATTTCCTGCAGGAGCCCCTGCAGACCCGGCCGTTCATTTCTTCGGATCCGATCCATTCCATATTTTACCAGCGTTCTGTTTTCATCCACCAGCGGAACCACATCCCCGATGGTGGCAATCCCCACCATATCAAGAAGAGCGTTCATTTTTGCTTTGGGAATGCCCGCACGCCTGGTCAGAGCCTGCGCAAGCTTAAAGGCGATTCCGCACCCGCAAAGACAGGCAAACGGATAGTGATCTCCCGGCTGCTTGGGATTGAGCATAATGCAGTCCGGTATCTGAGCCTCTACATTATGGTGGTCTGTTACGATCACTGCCATGCCCTTTTCCTGAATATACGCAATTTCGCTGCATGCAACACAGCCGTTATCCACTGTGATAATCAGATCCGTTCCCCGCTGCGCAATCCGATCGATGGCCTCTTTATTCAGCCCGTAGCCTTCCGTAAAACGGCTGGGGATATAATAATCCGTATGCTCAGTCAGTTCTCCGAGAATGGTCAGCATCAGAGAAACAGAGGTCACCCCGTCTGCATCATAATCGCCGTAGATGCAGATTTTCTTTCCGTCTTCTGCATATGCAAGGATCATATCCACCGCTTCTTCCATCCCCTTCATGAGAAACGGATCATACGTCCGCTTTGGTCTGGAAGAGAGAAATTCTTCAATATCCTCTGCCTGTGTAATCTGGCGGGACGCCAGAATCTGAAGAACTGCAGGCGAGATTGCCGAAAGATCCATAGATTCCTCCTTAATTATAAAAAAGCTGCCGCTTGATCCATGTTCTGTCTGCGGCAGCTTCCTGTTTTTATGTTCCGTTTCTGTTACTACAGATAAGAAGTCGGATTGGTTGTGGAACCATTGATACGGACTTCGAAGTGACAGTGGTTGCCCGTAGACTGACCGGTACTGCCCACCTTCGCAATGGTCTGTCCCTTTGTTACTGTCTGTCCATTTGAAGCAACCAGCGAGCTGCAGTGTGCGTACAGCGTAACAACACCACCGCCGTGGTCTACCATAATACAATACCCATAACCGCTCTTTGTTCCGGCGAAAATCACAGTTCCTGCGTTGGCGGCAACGATTGGAGTGCCCTTTGGAGCAGGAATATCAATTCCGGAGTGGAATTTCTTTGTTTTCAGAATCGGGTGAATACGGTACCCGTAAGGTGAGCTGATGGTGCTGTACCCCGGAACCGGCCACGACATAGCGCCTCCTCCATATGTAGAAGTAGTGCTGGAGCTGATCTGGTTGTTCTTCTGCTGGGCCTGAAGCAGTGCCGTCAGTTCTGCTGCTTCTGCATTGAGCTGATCGATCTGCGCCTCAAGAGCATCATTGTCGGAAGCAACCTTGGCCTGCAGCTGCTGAACACTTGACTTCTGTTCTTCCAGCTCCTTCTGCTTTGCCTCCTGGGAGGCCTGCTCCTCCTCAAGCTGCGCCTTCAGGGTTTCAAGGCTCTTCTTCTGCTGCTCAATATCCTCGTACTGCTGCTTGATCTGCTTCAGAATCTCCATGTCGTTGTCATAAATCTTCTGAATCATATCCATATTTGACAGAAAGTCCGCAATACTTGCAGACCCCAGAAGGATTTCCAGCGTCCCCGTCTCTCCGTTCATATACATAACGCGCAGCCGTTTGTTAAGAGCATCGTTCTGCTGTGTCATCTTCTCCTGAGTTTCATCCAGCTTTTTCTGGGCTGAGGCGATCTCTTCCTGCTTTGCTGCAATATCCCTGGTCAGCTGCTGAATATCCCCTTCAATCGTGTTGATTTTACTGTTGAGATCGTTGATCTGGGCCACCAGCTGGTTTTCCTTCTTCTGCCCTTCCTTCAGCTGACTCTTTGCATTGCTCAGCTGATTCTTGACATTGGAAAGCTGTGAGGTGCTTGCACCCCATGCACACACAGAAAAGGAGCCTGCCGCAAGCACAATCACCAGAAAGCAGCAGATCAGTCTGCTGTATGATTTCATTTATTCCATCCCCCTTTTTACGTATCAAGGAACCGGCGCATGGAGATCATGCTTCCCATGGCCCCGATGCTGACTCCCAGTGAAACAAAAATAACGATCAGGTTATACGTCATGAATGAAACAGGTACAAGCCCTGTGGAAAACAGAACCAGCATCTGCTCTGTCACATGAGCGGAAATCAGAGAATACAGACCGCAGATCAGCCCTGCAGAAATCAGAGCGGCGATGATGCCGATGATAATTCCTTCGATCAGAAACGGTCCTCTGATAAACCAGTTGGTTGCGCCTACATACTTCATAATGCTGATCTCTCTGCCTCTGGCAAGAACGGTCAGCTTTACTGTGTTGGATACCACCACAACCGATACGATGATCAGAAATGCGATAATCACAAGGGCTCCGATCTGAATGCTGTTTGTAATCTTCAGAATCTTGTTGACCTCGGACTGGTTATATTTTACATTTTCAATTCCGTCAAAGCGGCTGACATAATTTACAACCTTCTGAGAATCCTCGATGTTGTTCATGGTGATCCGGATGGAACGGGGCAGCGGATTTTCCGTAAGCCCGTCCAGAAGATAGCCGTTTTCTCCCCATCGATCCTTCATTTCCTTCATGGCATCTTCTTTTTCCAGATATTCCGTGGATTTTACATAGGAAAGAGCATCCACACTGTCTATAATCGCAGACACCTCTTCATCTGTGGCCTCATCCAGAATAAAGACCTCCACCATATCAAACTGCTCCTTTGCGCTTTCCGTCATGAGATTTACGTTAACCGCAAGGATAAAGAACATGCCCAGGATCAGAAGCATGGCTGTAATGGAAAACAGAGAGGTGAACGTCATGGTTTTATTTCTTGCAACCTGAGTCACGGCCTGTTTCAATGAATAGAAAAATGACTTAATCAAACAGACCGCCTCCTTTTCCCTCCGCCTGCTCCTGGAGCTCCGACGCCTGCTGCATCAGATCCTCCCTTTCCAGCCGCTTTGTGTCCGTATGCTTTCGGATCCCCAGATGCCGCAGTCGCTCTTCCCTTCGCCGTTCCTTTGCCCTGGCCTCCAGACGGGCCGCCTCGGCCCGAAGCAGCTCGGTTCCGGTAGGCTCCGCCCTGGAATCCTCAATATATGCACCTGCCTGATCGTCCCGGACGATCCTTCCTCCTTCGATCTGGATTACCCGCTTGCCCATGCGGTCTACAATATCCTTTTCATGGGTAACCATTACAATGGTGGTGCCCCGCAGATTGATCTGGTTCAGAAGGTTCATGATCTCCCAGGATTTTTCAGGATCCAGGTTTCCCGTAGGCTCGTCCGCAATCAGAACCTTCGGATTGTTCACAATGGCCCTTGCAATGGCCACACGCTGCTGCTCCCCTCCGGAAAGCTCATGAGGATACCGGTCGGACTTTTCACTGATTCCTACAAGCTTCAGAATGTGCGGCACCTGTTTTTTTATGAGCTTGCGCTTCTGATGCACGGCCTCCATGGCAAAGGCAACATTTTCATACACGGTTTTCTTCTCCAGAAGCCTGAAATCCTGAAACACGATCCCGATATTTCTCCGGTACATGGGAACCAGACGGTTGGACATGGAGTTCACCTCCATATCATCAAAATAGATGGAGCCCTCGTCCGGCTCAATCTCCTTCAGGATCAGCTTAATAAAGGTTGATTTTCCGGCGCCGCTGGGGCCCACCAGAAATACAAACTCTCCGTCACGGATCTTTATACTGATATCAGAAAGACCGAAATTGTCCCCGTAACGCTTGGAGACGTTTTTTAACTGAATCATCAATTATCCTTTCTGTTTTTTCATCTACATCTCGAAAGGGAAGCCGGCATCCTCTGACGGATCACTCCCCTTTTACGGCGGTCCTGCAGCAGAGACCCTGTGCTTTTCAGCGGCCTGTGCTGCTTCCCCGAAGACACACCCTTAAACATTATAATCCAAAAACCATTGAAATACAAATCATTCCGTCTTAACATGATTTCATGTACAATATACTATGCATTTTTGATGATTGTGTGAAGGAGCCAGAAAATGGACAAAAGAAAGAGAAAGAACGAAATCCGCACCGCCATGCTTCAGACAAGAGATGCCCTTGCAGAAGAATATATTTCCCGCACAGAAAAAGAAAGCCTTCCGGTGATCCTGTCATTTCTCCGTCAGATCCATACAGAATGCAGCGAAAGACTTTTGTGCGACGACGGCTCCTGCCGTCCCCTTACGGTCATGTCCTATATGTCATTTCGAAACGAATTTCCAACCCGCCGCCTGAACAGGCGTATTATAGACGAGGGCTTCCGCCTGGTTCTTCCGTACACTGATCCGCAGTTTCAGATCACAGCCTTTATTGTAGAGGATCCGGATCAGCTGAAGCCTTCTCCTCTGGGAATTCCGGAGCCGGATTTCAGAATCCACCAAAAAGCCCATGTCTCTGACATCGATGTGATTCTCATGCCGGGCGTTGCCTTTGACCCTGCGGGCAACCGGATCGGATTCGGAAAGGGCTGCTACGACCGGTTTCTGTCCGATCCTTCCTTTCTGCCGGTGACGGCAGCACTGGCGTATGACTTTCAGCTTACCGGCGAAATCCCTGCGGAGCCCGGAGATGTTGCCTGCAGGTATCTTCTGCACCAGGGGAAAATGATTCGGGCCGCCCGCTGACGGGAACCTGCGCCGGATGACGGCATCCGGCGCAGACAATAGCTATAAGAGCTTTTCCTTATACATTCCTTCAACGCCGCATTCCTTCACCCGTTTACGGATTTTTTCCACATCCGTGGTGTACAGGCCCTTCTGTTTCATCCGTTCAAAGTATTCTGCACCTGCAAAGGTATACCGGGTCATCATTCCCTCTTTCCGCTTCATCTGACGGTTTGCGAAGGCGATGAGATCCCCTGTGGCAAGGCCCTGAGGAAGGGTTTCCCCCGGCAGACCCAGAATCCTGCGGACTGCATTGTAGCCTGCAAGGCTTCCAGTGGTAATGGCCTCGGTATGCCCTACGAACAGGCCTGATTTTTCCCCTCCGCAAAAAAGATTTGCTGCTCCGATCACAGACATATCATCCCTTCGCTCTGCAACGGAAAGATAGCGGATGGAGTTTCCTTTTCCGCCTGCATAAGGATCCACATAGCGCGCGTTTTCAAAGCCCGGTACGCTGCGAAGCTGATGCAGAGGAAAAAACGGCGTCATAAGCTTTGCATAGCCTGTATCCAGCAGAATGATGTTTTCGGCGTATTCATCCAGGGCATACTGCTGGCACACTTTCATATTCAGCTTCTCCCGGTGGATCTGCTCCCGGTCCAGAGGGATCACGGCCACCCCTTCCGTATCCAGGATCCTGACTATCTCCGGAGAAAGGGAGTTTTTCTCCAGCTTGCAGGCGCCGCTGAAGGCTCCGTAGGATCCGTCCTCTCTCTGGCCCATAAGGTCCTCAAGGCCCAGCTTTCTCGTAACGCTCATCCGTGGACCGAAGGCTGCACAGCGCAGAATGCACATGGCGCAGCCGTTGCCGTAGGTCAGGCAGTTTCCCATGGGCCCGGTGGAGCCGGTGGTATCGAGGAAAACATCGCCTGCAAGCTCCTCTCCATCGGCAGAAATCACCCGCCGGATCACTTTTCCTTCCGGGCCTTCCTCCCAGTCCACATCGGTGATTCTGCACATGAGCCGCAGCTCCACGCCCATTTCCTGAAGCAGCCGCCTTACTGCAGGCTCCACAAGAATCACGTTGTAGAGACTTGCATGCCTGTGCCCAGGAAAATCGATTCCGGTATGCCTTGCCAGCCGGTCCGTTATGCCAAACAGCTCATCTGCTCCCATGGCAATATTTTCTTCTGTGGCTACGAATCTTCCATTATTTCTCATGATTCCGCCGACGTTGCCAAGGCCCAAAAGCAGATCTGTCCGCTCTGCAAGAATCACCCTGGCCCCGGCATGAGCAGCCCTTACCGCTCCGGCCACCCCGGACCAGCCCCCTCCGATGATCACCACAGTCCCTTTCATGCTTCCATCCTCCTCTGAAGGTTTTCCGGGCAGAAAAAGCAGAGCTGTTCCGTTTTCTGCTTCCGGTATGTTAAACAATACTCTTCTGTTATCTTATGAACAGGAGGTTTGATTTGCTACTTTTTCATGGTAAAATTTCATGTTAAAAT
>JBJFFZ010000093.1:39367-40798 GCA_051892195.1 Anaerovoracaceae bacterium | reverse complement strand
CTTGCGGCTGAGCTGGAAAGAAACGGCGTAAAGATTCTGGGCACCTCCCCGGCAGTGATTGACCTGGCAGAGGACAGAGATCTGTTCCGGGCCATGATGGACAAGCTTGAGATTCCGATGCCGGAAGCAGGCATGGCCACCACCGTGGAAGAAGCCGTGGAGATTGCAAACCGCATCGGCTATCCGGTGATGGTTCGTCCTTCCTATGTACTGGGCGGAAGAGGCATGGAGGTTGTTTACGACGACGAATCCATGGCCGATTATATGAAGGCAGCCGTAGGGGTGACCCCGGACCGTCCGATCCTCATCGACCGGTTCCTGAACCACGCCCTGGAGTGCGAATCCGACGCCATCAGTGACGGAACCCATGCCTTTGTTCCGGCGGTTATGGAGCACATCGAGCTTGCAGGGGTACACTCCGGCGACTCCGCATGCATCATTCCGTCCGCCCACATTTCTGAGGAAAATGTGGCAACCATCAAGGAATACACAAAGAAGATCGCAGAGGAAATGCACGTCCGCGGTCTCATGAATATGCAGTACGCCATCGAAAACGGCAAGGTTTATGTACTGGAGGCAAATCCGAGAGCATCCAGAACCGTTCCGCTGGTTTCCAAGGTGTGCAACGTCAGAATGGTTCCGATTGCAACGGACATCATCACCAGCGAGCTTACAGGCAGACCGTCTCCGGTGCCTTCGCTGGAAGAAAAGGAAATTCCTTACTACGGCGTAAAGGAAGCAGCCTTCCCGTTCAATATGTTCCAGGAGGTTGACCCGGTTTTAGGACCGGAAATGCGCTCCACCGGCGAGGTTCTGGGCCTTTCAAAGTCCTACGGAGAAGCCTTCATCAAGGCGCAGGAAGGGGTTCAGTCTCCGCTGCCTGTGGAAGGCACCGTTCTGATCTCCGTAAACGACAAGGACAAGGCGGAGGCTGTTACCGTGGCAAAGAGCCTTTCCGAGGACGGATTCCGCATCATTGCCACCGGCGGCACCCACGCTGCCCTGACGGCTGCAGGCATCCCTTCCGAAAGAGTGAACAAGCTGCAGGAGGGCCGTCCGAACATCAACGACATGATCCTCAACGGCGACATCAGCCTGGTAGTGAACTCTCCGGCAGGCAAGTCCTGCATGGAGGACGACAGCTATCTGAGAAAGGCTGCCATCAAGGCAAAGGTTCCGTACATCACCACAATGGCGGCTGCCATTGCTGCTGCAGAGGGCATTCGTTACATCAAGAACAACAACGCAAGCGACATTCAGTCCCTGCAGTCCTTACACAGCCAGATCCGGTAGGAGACGGAACAGATTTTTCCGCCGGGAATCCCCCGGAAAATATGAATGAAATAAGAATATCGCCATAGCGCGGGCCCGGCCCGCGAAAAGAGCAAAAGAAAAACGGAATTTTCAGGAAGAGTGAAAATTCCGTTTTTT